>SLDT01000185.1 GCA_007125125.1 Gemmatimonadota bacterium
GGGCGGGCGAGGTGCGGTGCGGGGCCGGCCTCCGTAGCAACTAGCGCCGACATATTCCGCGGAATATTAAGTAGCTAGTACTCAAGGCCCCTGCCGCGGCCCCTGCCGCGGACCTGCCGTCCTCGTGGGGGCGTGAGCAGACATGGTCGGCGTCCGGAGGTGCGCCCTCAGCAGCCGAGGACGATTCCCTCGTGCCGGCGGGCGGCGGCATCGGCGTCGCGGCGCTCCTCGTAGGGCCCGAGCCGCACACGATGCATCCCGTCGGGCCCTGCATCGATCCGGACGGTCTCGCCCCGGCCCCGTAGCCGGTCGCGCAGTGCGAGGGCATTCGCCTCGACCGAGAAGGACCCCACCTGGACCTCCCAGCAGCGTCGGGGCGCGGGTGCCTCGATCACCGTGATCCGCACCCGGGCCGTTCCGGGTCCGATCATGTCGAGCTCCCGGGCTCCCCGCCGCGAAACGTCGAGGATGCGGCCCCTGACGAAGGGTCCGCGGTCGTTGATCCGCAGCGTCGTCGAGCGCCCGTTGTCGAGGTTGTCGACCCGGAGCACCGTCCCGAAGGGAAGGGTCTGGTGCGCGGCGGTCATCGCCTCCATGTCGTAGACCTCGCCCGAGGCCGTGATGCGACCGTGGAAGGGCTCTCCATACCAGGAGGCGATCCCGGCCTCGCTCCAACCCTCTGCCGGAGGAGGTGCGGGGGGCAGGGGAGGCCCCACCACCCGGCAGGCCCCGGCGAGGAACGCGATCCCGGCGACGAGCCCTGCGGCCAGGACCGGGCGCATCCGCGCGGTCAGCCCCGGAAGGCCGAGGCGTGCTCCCGCGCCCATGCCTCGAAGCCCTGCGGTTCGAACCCGAACTCCTCGCGCAGGGCGTCGATGTCGGCGTCGTATCCCACGCGGTCGAACCACTCGAGCATGATCGCGAACTCCTCGCTCTGCTCCCGGACCGCCTCGATCGGAGGCGGATCGAAGGCGATCGTGCGGCCGCTGACCTCCGTCAGGATCCGGGCCACCTCGTCCATCATGAGGGCGTCGCCCGCGAGTTCGAACTCGCGGCCGTTCAGTTCGTCGGCACGAGTGAAGCCCTGGACGCCAAAGCGACCGATGTCGCGCACGGCGATCATCTGGAGCCGGGTGTCGTGTTCGAGGGCCATCGCGAGGGTGCCCTCGTCGATTGCCGGCTTGAACCAGGGCGAGAGGAGGTTCTCCATGAAGAAGACGGGCCGGAAGATCACAGTGGACTCGAATCCGAGGCTCCGGACGACCTCCTCGACCCGGTCCTTGTTGTCGAAGTGGGGAATCCCGGTGTCACGGTGGGCCGAGCCCACGGACTGGTACACGAAGTGGCGCACGCCGGCCTCGCGGGCCACCCGCGCGAAACGCTTGCCCTGCTCCTCCTCGCCCTCCACGCCGGCTTCCCAGGTGTTCTGGACGGCCAGGGTGCCCCAGACACCCTCGAGAGCGCTCCGGAGCGAGTTCTCGTCATCGAGGTCCCCGAAGACGGGGCGTGCCCCGAGCTTCGCGAGCTCCCGGGCCGCGTCACCATCGGGCTTGCGGGTCATGGCCAGGACCTCGAACTCGTGGTCGAGGAGTTCGCGGGCGATCGCGCCCCCCTGCTGTCCGGTGGCGCCAGTGACGAGAACGGTGCGCTCGGTGCTCATGGTCGGGCTCTCTTCCTCGGGGGTACAGGTCGGTCGGAAGGGGGCGTACCGCCGAGCCGGGCCAAAGTGCCGGACGGGGCTCGGGCTGTGCCGGACCCCGATTCCGGGGGCCGGGTACCTGCACCGCTATGGAGAGCCACATCCGCATCCGGGGCGCCCGCCAGCACAACCTGAAGAACCTCGATCTCGACCTCCCCCGGAGGTCCTTCGTGGTGATCACGGGTCCCTCCGGTTCAGGAAAGTCCTCCCTCGCCCTCGACACGATCTTCGCCGAGGGGCAGCGCCGCTACGTGGAGTCGCTCTCGACCTATGCGAAGCAGTTCCTCGAGCGCATGGAGAAGCCCGACGTGGATGCGGTCGAGGGGATCTCCCCCTCGGTTGCGATCGAGCAGAAGAACCCGACGAAGACGAGCCGCTCGACGGTCGGAACCGCGACCGAGGTGCACGACTACCTCCGGCTCCTCTTCGCGCGAGTAGGACGCACCTTCTGCCCGGCCTGCGACCGCCGCGTCCGACCGGACACGGTGACGGGGGCGGTGGACCGGGTGCTCGCGCTCCCCGGAGGAGTGCGCTTCCAGGTGGCCTTCCCCCTCCCAAGGAGCGAGAGCACGACGCACGAGGCGCTCGTGGAGAACCTCGTCGCGATGGGCTTCATGCGCCTTCTCGTCGGCGGCGAGACGGTCGACCTGGGGGTGCCCTCGGCCACGGATCCGGCCTCGCTCGGCCTCGACCTGACCACGGCCGAGGAACTCCTCGTCGTGGTCGATCGGCTGAAGGTGGACCCCGGGATTCGCGACAGGCTCGCCGATTCGGTCGGAACGGCCTTCCGTGAGGGCGAGGGGGAGGCGCTCGTGCTGACCGCCTCGGGCGCAGCCGATCCGGAAGAAGCGCTTCCGGCGCGCCTCACCTTCACGGAGCGCTTCCGCTGTCCGGACCACCCCGAGCTCCGATTTCCGGAGCCGACTCCGCAGCTCTTCAGCTTCAACTCGCCCTATGGCTCCTGTCCGGAGTGCACCGGATTCGGGGCGACGCTCGAGTACGACGAGGAGCTGATCGTCCCGGTGCCGGAGCGCTCGATCGCGGAGGGCGCGGTCGACCCCTGGGAGAAGCCGCGCTACAAGCGGGAGCGGGCGAAGCTGCGGGAGTACGCGGAGCGGATGGGCGTCTCGGTCCACACCCCCTGGAACGAGCTCCCGGAGGGCTTCCGGGAGGCGGTGATCGAGGGGGCGGCCTCGGGGAAGGGGCGGCTCACGGACAAGGGGTTCCGGGGCGTGCTGCCCTTCCTCCGTTCGAGGGAGAAGAAGCGCTACAAGCAGTACATCCGGGTCTTCCTGAGGCAGTACCAGAGTCCGCGCACCTGCCGCGCCTGCGGCGGCGCGCGGGTTCGGCGGGAGGCGCTGAACGTGCGGGTGGCGGGGCGCTCGATCTCCGAGCTCGGGGAGATGCCGCTCGAGGAGCTGGCGGGGTGGCTCGAGGCGCTCGAGCTCGAGGGGGCCGAGGGGGAGATCGCGGCGACGATCCTGCGCGAGCTGAGGGCCAGAACGGCCTTTCTCGTCGACGTTGGGCTCGGCTACCTGACCCTCGCGCGCCAGACGCGGACGCTCTCGGGGGGCGAGGCGCAGCGGATCAACCTGGCGAACTCGCTCGGGTCGCGGCTCGTGGACACGGTCTACGTGCTCGATGAGCCCTCGATCGGGCTTCATCCGCGTGATACCGAGGCACTGGTCGCCCTGCTCGGACGACTGAGGGACGGGGGGAACACGGTGCTCGTGGTGGAGCACGATGCGGAGGCGATCCGGGCGGCGGACTGGGTGGTGGAGCTCGGTCCGGCCTCGGGTGAGCGCGGGGGAGAGGTGGTCTTCGAGGGCCCCCCCGCTCGGCTCGTCGAGGCGGATACGGTCACGGGACGCTATCTTTCGGGACGTGCGGAGATCGGGGTGCCGGAGCGGCGCAGGGAGACCCGAAAGGGCTGGCTTTGCCTGCGAGGTGCCAGGCTTCACAACGTTGAAGGGGTCGACCTCGAGATTCCCCTCGAGACGCTGGCCGTGGTGACGGGGGTCTCGGGGTCGGGGAAGTCGACCCTGGTGCATGACATCCTCTACCGTGCTCTCGAGCGCGAGCTCGAAGGGGGCGGGACCTCCGCGAAGGAGCACCTCGGGGAGGCGGTGGGGGAGTACCGAGTGCTGGAGGGAGCCGGGCGGCTCGAGGGGGCGGTCCTCGTCGACCAGAGCCCGATCGGGCGCACCCCCCGCTCGAACCCGGTAACGTACATCAAGGCGTGGGACGAGGTGCGGCGGATCTTCGCGGAACAACCCCTCGCGCGGGAGCGGGGGTTTGCAGCCGGGCACTTTTCCTTCAATGTGAAGGGGGGGCGATGCGAGGCATGCAAGGGGGCAGGGCGCGTCGAGGTCGAGATGGTCTTCATGGCCGATGTCTACGTGCCCTGCGACGTGTGCCGCGGGAGGCGGTTCAAGCCGGAGGTGCTGGACGTTCGCGTCCGTGGACGCTCGATTGCGGACGTGCTCGAGATGACGGTCGACGAGGCGATCCGCTTCTTCGTCCGCCAGGACCGCCTGGGAGAGACGCTCTGGCACCTGCAGCAGGTGGGACTCGGCTACCTGCGGCTGGGGCAGTCGGCGACGACCCTTTCCGGGGGCGAGGCGCAGCGGCTCAAGATCGCGCGGGAGCTGGCAGGGGTCGCGGGACGTCGGGGGCGACGGCTCTACCTCCTGGACGAGCCCACGACCGGGCTTGCGGGGGAAGACGTGAAGAAGCTCCTCGACGTCCTTGGGCGGCTCGTTGACGCCGGGCACACGGTGCTCGTGATCGAGCACAACCTGGAGCTGGTCAAGGTCGCCGACTGGGTGATCGACCTGGGACCGGGGGCCGGGGCCGAGGGCGGACGGATCGTGGCAGTGGGTCGGCCCGAGGAGGTGGCGCGAGCGGCCGAGAGCGTCACCGGGCGATACCTCGCCGGCGTACTGCCGGTCGGGGTGGCCGAGTAGGAGAGCGCAAACCGAGCAAGGAGGGGCGATGCCGAAGCGAGGGGGAAGACGACGGGACGGGGGGGCGCAGCTTGCCGCCATGGTCCCCCTCGTGGCGCTCCCCGGAGAGCCGGCCCTCTGGGTGCTGATCGGGCTGATCGTCTTCCTCGTTGTCGTCCTCGAGGTCCTGCGGCGGGCGCGGATGCGTGCCGCGGCGGCGGCGCTCGAGGTGTCGGCTCAGCGGGACCTCCTGGAGACGGTCTTCGGGAGCATGGCCGAGGGTGTCGCCGCATTCAATGCAGAGCTTCGCCTGACGGTGGCAAACCGCCGCTGGGCTCAGATCCGTGACTATCCGGAGCGTCTCCTGACCCCGGGTCGGCCCCTCGAGGAGTTCGTGCTCCTCGATGCGAAGCGGGGTGTCTACGGCCCGGGCGACCCCGAGGACCTTGCGAGGGAGGTCGTGGCCGCGATCCGTGCCGATCCGACGGAACGAAGCCGGGTCATTGCCTGGGACGGAAGGATTCTCGAGGTGCGGGGCGAACGGCTTCCCGAGGGGGGGCTGGTGCGCACCGTCTCGGATGTGACGGAGGGGCACAAGGCGCAGGAGCGTTTCCGCGTGCTCTTCGAGAGCTCTCCGGAGGGACACTTCCTGGTCCAGAGGGGCAGGATCGTCGACTGCAACGGGGCCGCGCTCGATCTCATGGGAGCCGTCGAGAAGGAACCGGTGCTGGGTCTCGTGCTGGCGGACTTCCTCGGGGGAGAGCTCGGCGCCGGAGGCGTACGGGACCTCCTGCGGCGGGCCGATCGCGAGGGTGAGATCCGGGAAGACTGGACCCTGCCGAGGCATGACGGGGAGGCGATCCCCCTCGAGGTCACGGTGCGCAGGGTCGATCTGACTCCCGGCGAGGACGCCCTCCTCGTGGTTCTGCACGATCTGCGCGAGCGCAAGGGCATGGAGCGTGCGCTCAGGGAGAGCCAGGAGTTCCTGCGGGGGGTGGTGGACTACAGTTCCGCGCTCATCTCGGCGAAGGACCTGAAGGGGCGCTACCTCCTCGTGAACCCGCGATGGCAGCAGGTCATGGGCCTCTCGAGCAGGACGGTGATTGGCCGCACCGACCGCGATCTCTTCGCAGAGGAGGTCGCCGTCGAGCGTGCGGCGCAGGACGCGCACGCCATCGAGCAGGGGGGGCCGGTCACGACCGAGGAGCGAAGCTGGGTCGCGGGGAAGGCGCGCGACTTCCTCACGGTGAACTTCCCGATCATGGGACCGGACGGGCGCCCCCTGTCGGTGTGCAGGATCTCGACCGACATCTCCCAGCTCAAGGAGGTGCAGGACGAGCTTCAGGTGGCGCGGGATCGGGCCCAGGCAGCCGACCGCGCGAAGGGCGACTTCCTGGCGAACATGAGCCATGAGATTCGCACGCCCATGAATGCGATCATCGGACTCACGCACCTGGTGCTTCGGACCGACCTCTCGACTTACCAGCGTGATCAGCTCGTCAAGATCGAGGCCGCCTCCCGTTCCCTGCTCGGCATCCTGAACGACATCCTCGACTTCTCGAAGATCGAGGCTGGACGCCTCGACATGGAAGAGGTCGTCTTCGACCTCGAGGAGGTGATCGGGAACGTGGTCGACCTCTTCGCGATGCGCGCCGAGGAGAAGGGGATCGAGCTCCTCGTCCACATCCTGCCGCGCACCCCGCTCCGGCTGCGCGGGGACCCTCTCCGACTCGGGCAGATTCTCACGAACCTCGTGAGCAACGCCATCAAGTTCACGGAGGCAGGGGAGGTCGTGATCCGTGTCGAGCCCGATCGAGTCGGGGTGGGGACTGCACGGCTGCGCTTCAGCGTGCGCGACACCGGGGTCGGGCTCACGCCCGAGCAGTCGTCGCGGCTCTTCACCGCCTTCAGCCAGGGAGACAGTTCGACGACCCGTCGCTTTGGCGGGACCGGACTCGGCCTCGCGATCTCGAGGCGCCTTGTCGAGCTCATGGGGGGCGAGATCGGGGTCGACAGCATCGTGGGCGAGGGGAGCACCTTCCGCTTCACCGCTGCCTTCGGGCGGGAGTCGAGCAAGGCTGCCGCTCCGTCCCGCGTACCGCAGCTCGGGCGACATCGGGCACTCGTGGCCGATGACAACAAGACTGCGCGCGACATCCTGCGGGGGATGCTCGAAGGTCTGGGGGTTCGGGTCAGTGTCTTCGAGTCGGGCGAGGCGGCCATCTCGGAGTTCCTCGCCGCGAAGGATGGGGGAGAACCCTACAGCGTGGCCTTCCTCGACTGGCGAATGCCCGGACTGGACGGCTTCGACGTGGCCGAGCGGCTGCGGGCGGGGGGCGGGGACGACGGGATGCCGCGGACGATTCTCGTCACGGCCCATGGCCGCGACGAAGTGTTTCGTCGTCGACAGGAACAGGGCGACACGATCGACGCGGTTCTCCTCAAGCCGCTCACCCCCTCGATCCTGCTCGACACCCTTCTCGACCTGTTCGGTCTCCGAGAGGAGGGCAGCGCGGGCGCCCGCCGTCGGCATCGCCGCCGCCGCTCGCCCACGGCCGGGCTCCTGCGCGGCGCCCGCGTGCTCCTCGTCGAGGACAACGAGGTGAATCGCGAGGTCGCGATCGGCCTGCTCTCCGAGGCGGGGATCGAGGTGGAGACGGCCCGGGATGGCCGCGAGGCGCTCGAGCTCCTTGCCGAGCTTGGTCCGGACTTCGACGCCGTGCTCATGGACGTTCACATGCCCCGAATGGACGGGTACGAAGCGACGGCGGGCATTCGCGCCCAACCCGGCATCGCCTGGCTTCCGGTGATTGCGATGACCGCGGGAGCGATGCAGGAAGACCGCGAACGGGCTCTCCTTGCAGGGATGGACGACCACATCCCGAAGCCGGTCGACATGGAGGAGCTCTTCCAGAAGCTCGAGCGCTGGATCCGAAAGGGAGAGCAGAGGCGCCTCGCACAGTCCGAAGAGGGGGCGGGCGCCGCCGCCACGCAGCCGACGGGTGAGGCCTCCGCTGCACTTGGCGCGCGCCCGGAATCGCCGCCTCCCGCGCCCGACGGCTTGTCGAGCCGAGGGGGGCGGGGTGTGGCCACCCGCACGGACGACACGCACACCCCGGATCCCGACGCGCTGCGGGTGGCAGGGATCGACCCGCTTCGTGGACTGCGGAACGCGGGCGGTAGCGAGGCACTCTATCGCCGGATCCTTCTTCGTTTCACCGAGACGCAACCCGGAGTGCCACGACGGGTGCGGGAGGCACTGGAACAGGGCGAGGTCGAAACGGCCGCGCGGGAGGCACACACCCTGAAAGGTCTTGCCGGGACAATCGGTGCCGACGGGCTGAGCAGGCGTGCGCAGCGCCTCGAGAACGCGCTCAGGGAGGGTGACGAGGGTGCAATCAGTGCTGCTCTTGCCTCCGTCGAAGGCGACCTCGTGCAGATCCGGGCGGCTTGCATGCCCGAGGATCCCGGCGCCGACGGGGGGGATCCGGCGGGGGGCGGGGTGCCGGACCTTCCGGAGGGTTTGAGGGTTCGGCTCCCGGACGAGGTCGGTGAACTCCTGGAGCGGCTGGCTGTTCTCGTGGCAAAGGGCGACACGCGAGCCGTGGAGCTGGCAGAGAACCTCGCATCCGGCACCGCCGGCACGCCGCTGGAAGGGCTGGGCCGCAGTGTCGCGGGGCGTTTGCGGAATTACGAGTTCGAGAGCGCACGTCATGGCCTCGGGCGGCTGCGCGAGGCCTGGATTCGCGGGCAAGGGGAGGCAGAGTGAATAGCCAGGAAGCTGACGAACCGAGAAGGACCGTCCTCGTGGTGGATGATGTGGCCGAGAACATCATGGTGCTCGACCAGATCCTCCGATCGGAGTTTCGCGTTCTGGCGGCGGAACGGCCGGAGCGGGCCCTCGAACTCGCGTTCGGTGACCCCGCCCCGGACCTCGTGCTCCTCGACGTGATGATGCCGGGGCTCGACGGCTTCGAAGTCTGCCGGCGGCTGAAGGCCGATCCGCGGACCCGGGAGGTGCCGGTGGTCTTCGTGACCGCAAGCGGTGAGGTGGGCGACGAACGGACCGGGTTCGAGGTGGGTGGGGTCGACTACCTCCACAAGCCGGTCAGCCCTCCGATCGTGCTTGCACGGGTGCGAACCCATCTTGCCCTCTACGACCGGAACCGGGATCTCGAGGAGCGGGTCAGGGCGCGGACATCCGAACTCGCCGACACGCGACTCGAGATCATTCGTCGCCTGGGCCGGGCGGCCGAGTTCAAGGACAACGAGACCGGACTTCACGTGATCCGCATGAGCCAGTATGCCCGCCTCATCGGTGAGGCCGCCGGGATTCCCGACTCGGAGGCGGAGGTGCTTCTCAATGCGGCACCGATGCACGATGTGGGAAAGATCGGAATCCCCGATCGCGTGCTCAGGAGGTCCGGGGCGCTCGATGCCGGAGAGTGGAAGCTCATGCGGCGACATCCAGAGATCGGGGCGGAGATCATCGGTGAGCATGACTCGGACGTCCTGTCCATGGCGAGGGAGATCGCCCTCACGCACCACGAGCGTTGGGATGGGTCGGGGTACCCTCGCGGTCTGACCCGGGAGGCCATTCCGCTCGTCGGCCGGATCGTGGCGATCGCCGATGTCTTCGACGCGCTCACGACGGTCCGGCCCTACAAGCCGGCCTGGTCGGTCCACGACGCGGTCGCCTACCTGCACGAGCAGGCGGGTCGCCTCTTCGACCCCGGCCTGGTCGATGCCTTCGATCGGGCTCTGCCGAAGATCCTGGAGATGAGCCTGGAGTACGCGGAAGACCGCTTCCACGGTACCCGAATCGAGTCCGGCGAGGCAGGAGAGTCGGCATCGGTGTGACCCGAGTCTCGGGTGCGCTCCCAGCGCGGCCCCGAAAGGTTGTCCGGAAAGGGGGAAAAGCGTTATTTTTCAAGGTCTGTGAAGGTGCGTCCGAGCTTTCGTTCGAAGGCCCGGCAGGTAGCGCAGCTTTGCGGTCGATCGGGGGCGTGAGAGGCCCCCGCTGGAGGGAAGGGTACGGGGTGTCTTCCTCCCGGCCAGCGGTCCCCGGCAGGCGGGGATGCGGGCCGGGCACTGGAAGTGCCTTCGTGCAGTGATCTTTCGCACGCAGACCGGACCGATTCATGGAAACCGAAAACGGGCAGACCGTGCTATCCCGCCTCATCGAAGACGAGATGCGGGAATCGTTCATCGACTACTCGATGAGCGTGATCGTCCAGAGGGCCCTCCCCGATGTGCGCGACGGGCTGAAGCCGGTGCATCGTCGGATCCTCTACGCGATGAACGAGATCGGGCTTTCGCCCGGACGGGCGTACAAGAAGAGCGCTTCGGTGGTCGGAGAGGTCCTCGGGAAGTACCACCCGCACGGGGACTCCGCGGTCTACGACTCGATGGTGCGAATGGTGCAGGACTTCTCCCTGCGATACCCCCTCGTGGATGGGCAGGGGAATTTCGGCTCGATCGACGGGGACTCGGCTGCGGCCTACCGGTACACGGAGGCGCGGCTGACGCAGATTGCAGTCGAAATGCTCGCCGACATCGACAAGGAGACGGTCGACTTCAGCCCGAACTTCGACGGGCGCATCGACGAGCCGACGGTGCTCCCGGCGCGCTTCCCGAACCTCCTCGTGAACGGGTCGTCCGGGATCGCGGTCGGGATGGCGACGAACATCCCTCCGCACAACCTGCGTGAGGTCGTCTCGGCGCTCCAGGCGCTGATCGAAGATCCGGAGCTGCCCCAGGAGGAGCTCGAACAGATCGTCACCGGGCCCGACTTCCCGACGGGAGGGTACGTGTGCGGGCGTGACGGGATTCGGGACGCCTATCGGACGGGTCGGGGTCGAATCGTGATGCGGGCGCGGGCCGAGATCGAGGAGATGGAAGACGGGCTGCGCGAACGGATCGTGATCCGCGAGATCCCCTTCATGGTGAACAAGACCCGCCTGATCGAGCAGATCGCCCAGCTCGTGCGGGACAAGAAGGTGACCGAGATCTCGGCGCTGCGGGACGAGTCGGATCGGGAGGGGATGCGGGTCGTGATCGAGCTGAAGCGCGACACGATCCCGCACATCGTCCTGAACCAGCTCTACAAGCACACGCAGATGCAGGCGACCTTCGGGACGATCCTGCTCGCCCTCGTCGACGGGGTGCCCCGTGTCATGGGGCTGCGGGAGATGCTGCGGCACTACCTCGATCACCGGCACCGGGTCGTCGTCCGGCGCTCGGAGTTCGACCTGCGCAAGGCGAAGGACCGCGAGCACATCCTCGAGGGGCTCAAGATCGCGGTCGACAACATCGACGAGGTGATCCGGATCATCCGTGGGTCGCCCGACAGCCCGACCGCTTCGCAGCGGCTGCGCGAGAGCTTCGAGCTGAGCGAGAAGCAGGCCGAGGCGATCCTGAACATGCGCCTGGCCCGCCTGACGGGGCTCGAGATGGAGAAGCTCGAGGCGGAGCTCGAGGAGGTAAGAGCCCTGATCGCGCAGCTCGAAGAGCTGCTCGGGTCGCGTGAGCTTCGGATGGGAGTGATCCGCGAAGAGCTGCAGGAGGTCGCGGACCGGTACGGGGACGAGCGGCGCACCGAGATCATCGGGGAGAGCTCGGACCTCGAAATGGAAGACCTGATCGCCGACGAGGAGATGGTGATCACCGTCAGCCATCAGGGCTACGTGAAGCGGATCCCGATCGACACCTACCGGGCTCAGCGCCGTGGGGGCCGCGGGATGCGCGGGATGGCCACGAAGGAAGAGGACTGGGTCGAGCACCTCTTCGTGGCGTCGACGCACGACTATCTCATGATCTTCACCCGTGACGGCCAGTGCCACTGGCTCAAGGTCTGGCAGATTCCGCAGGGGACGCGCGCCTCTCGCGGGAAGCCGATCGTGAACCTCCTGAACATCGACTCCGGGGCAGGAATCGCCTCGGTCGTGCCGGTGCGGGAGTTCTCCGAGGATCGCTACCTGCTCTTCTGCACCCGAAAGGGTACGGTCAAGAAGACGCCCCTGTCGGCCTATGGAAACGTGCGTACGGTGGGACTCAACGCGATGAACATCCAGGACGACGACGAGCTCATCGACGTCCAGATCACGGGCGGGACCGACGAGATCGTCCTGGCGACCCGCGAGGGGATGGCGATCCGCTTCTCCGAGACGGACGCCCGACCCATGGGGCGCGCCACCGGAGGGGTCCGAGGGATCCGACTCGACGAGGGGGACGTCGTCGTGGGAATGGTCCTCCTGCGGCCCGAATCCACACTGCTGGTCGTCACGGAGGAGGGAATGGGGAAGCGCTCCGACATCGACGACTACCGCCTCCAGGGGCGGGGCGGTCGCGGGGTGATCAACATGAAGACGAACGAGAGGACGGGTCGTGTCGTGGCGATCAAGTCTGTGCAGGAAGCGGACGAAGTCATGCTGATCACCCGGAATGGGGTGGTGAACCGGCAGGCCGTCCGGGAGATGCGGGTGATCGGACGGGCGACACAGGGGGTGCGCCTCGTGAATCTCGACGCGGGCGACCAGATCATGGACGTGGCGCGAGTCGTCGTCGAGAATGGCGAAGACGATGCGGAGTACGCCGACGAGGGTGAAGGGCCGAATGCGAGTGAGGTGGTGGCAGTCGATGAAGGGGAGGCCACGGAGTGACCCTGGACCCGACCGGGGTCGGGACGGGGCCGGATGGACTCGTCCCCCTTGAGGAGGTCCGGGCCGCTGCCGCCCGGATTGAGGGGAGGGTCGTGCACACTCCCCTCCTTCCCATCGGGGGCCTCCCTGACCGGGCCGGGGCCGAGGTGCGGTTGAAGGTCGAGTCGCTCCAGCGGTCAGGGTCTTTCAAGCTGCGCGGCGCCTCGAACTACATCGATGCGCTGCCCTCGGAGGTTGCGGCTCCGGGGGTCATCACGTATTCGTCCGGCAACCATGCACAGGCCGTGGCGCTCGCGGCACGGTCGCGCGGGGTTTCGGCCGTCGTGGTAATGCCGACCACCGCCCCCGCCGTGAAGATCGAAGGAGCACGACGGCATGGGGCCCGGGTGGTCTTCGAAGGGACCACCTCGATCGAACGGCGTGCCCGGGCCGAGCGTATCGCGGCCGAGGAGGGGCTCCACATGGTGCCGCCCTTCGACCATCCTGCGATCATCGCTGGGCAGGGGACGGCGGCGCTCGAGGCGGCCGAGGCCTGGCCGGAGATGGATGCCTGGGTCGTCTGCATCGGAGGCGGTGGCCTTGCCTCCGGATCCGGGGTCGTCCTGCGAGCGCTCCGCTCCGGGGCGCGCCTCATCGGGGTGGAGCCTGAGGGGGCCGCCGCAATGCAAGCCTCGATCGCAGCCGGGGAGCCTGTGACACTCGGGGCCGTTGAGACGATCGCCGACGGGCTCGCCCCGGTGCGTCCCGGTGACCTCACCTTCAAGCATGTGCACGCCCTCTTCGACGAGGTCGTCACCGTGACGGACGAGGAAATCCGCGAGGCGACGCGCCTCCTCGCCCTGACGCACAAGCTGGTTGTGGAGTTTTCCGGGGCGGCCCCCCTGGCGGCGATGCGGAGCCTGGACCTCGGACTCGCCGGACGGCGTGTCGGGGTCGTCGTGAGCGGAGGGAACATGGACCCCGCCCTCCTGCGGAACCTCATCGGGGAATGATGCCGATGGCAACGGCCGCGGAGGTCGGACCCGACACACTCACGGATGTCCCGGGGATTCGCGCCGGCCATGCCGAGGTTCCCGATGGGGGATCCGGGTGCACGGTGCTTCTCGGGCCCTTCCGCGGTGCGGCAGAGCTGCGCGGCGGGGGCACCGGCACACGGGAGTTCGCCACTCTCGATCCCTTCCACCTCGTGCCGGAGGTCGATGCCCTCCTCTTCACGGGGGGGTCCGCCTTCGGGCTGGCCGCAGCCGACGGGGTCATGGCCTGGCTGGAAGAGAAGGGCATGGGCTACGACACCGGCCGGGCGCGCGTCCCGATCGTTCCCGCTGCCGTGCTCTTCGACCTCGGCGAGGGGCGTGCTCGGCCCGGTCCCGCCGAGGGACGCGCGGCGTGCGAGGCTGCCGGGACCGGGCCACTCGCCGAGGGCCGGGTGGGCGCCGGCGCGGGCGCGACGACCGCCGGGATCCTCGGGGACGAGGGGCGCCAGCCGGGTGGGATAGGCTCGGCATCGACCGAGGCGGGGGATTGGCGGGTCGGTGCCCTGGCCGCCGTGAATGCTCTCGGTGTGGTGCGAGAGGGCTCTGAATGGGAAGAAGGCTCCCTTCCGGGAGGCCTTCCGCCCGGCGAGGCCGGCTTCGGGCGCACCCGAACGACCCTTGCAGCGGTGGTCACGGACGCCCCGCTGGGTGCACGCGGGCTGGTGCAGCTCCTCCGGATCGCGGCGACCGCGCTGCCCCGGCGGATCGACCCGGTCCACACTCCCTTCGACGGGGATGTCGTGGCTGTGCTCTCGACGGCCCGGGAGCCGGGCGGGGCCGAGCTCGATGCGGCCGGAGTCGTCCGACTCGGCATCCTCGCGCGCGAAGCCCTTGAACGGTCGATCGTGCGCGCGGTCCGTCCCCGCCCGGAGCTGGAGGGGGATGGGGCACGAGGGAGAGGTGCGTCGTGAGAACCCTGCTCCTCTTCGACATCGACGGGACCCTCCTGACGGGAGGCCCGGCGAAGGCCGCTTTCCGCCGCGCCCTTCTCGAGGTGTACGGAGATGCGGGGCCCATCGAGGAGTGGGAGTTCTCCGGGAAGACGGACCCCCAGATCGCGCGGGAGCTCCTGCGCGAGGCCGGGATGGCCGACCCGGAGATCGAGGCCGGCTTCGAGGAGCTCTGGCGACGCTACCTCGCGGGGATGGCGAGGCGCATGACCGAGGACCCGACCCAACTGCTTCCCGGGGTGGCTGCGCTCGTCGAGGCGCTCGAGGGAGAGGCCGGGGTTGCGCTCGGGCTCCTGACGGGGAATGTCATGGAGGGAGCGCGGCTCAAGCTGCGCCCCGTCGGGCTCGAGGGGCGGTTCGCGATCGGAGCGTACGGTTCCGACCACGAGGAGCGGAACGAACTTCCGGCGATCGCGGTGGAGCGGGCCCGCAGATGGTGGCGCGCGCCCTTCGAACCCCCCACCGTGGTGGTGATCGGGGACACGCCCCGCGACATCGAGTGCGGGCGCTGGTTCGGGACCCGTACGGTCGGGGTTGCAACAGGACGCTTCACGGCTGCAAGCCTCGAGGAGGCAGGAGCCGATCGAGTGCTCGCGGACCTGGACGACCTTGAGCGCGCAATGAGCGCGCTTCTGGAGGAATGAGCGCGGAGAGCGATCTCCGCAGAGCGATGGATCACGCAGGCAACAAGGCAGGAGGGTGAGGACAGTGGCGAATCGAGCAGAACAGAGGCGGCGCGGACGGGAGGAGGTCTCGGGGGCGAACCGATCGAAGTCGGGTGCCTTCTACTGGATCCTCGGGGCGACGGCCGTCCTGGCGCTTGTGATCGTGGGGTACAATCTCTTTGCGAGCATGTCGGCGGGGGGCGCGCGGGTGCCCGTGGAGTTTCAATACGCCACGCTCCAGGAACTCGTCGAGGTGGCCGAAGGAATCGAGGCGGGTGACCCGGATGCGCCCGTGACCCTGATGAACTTCTCCGACTACCAGTGTCCGGCATGCCAGAGCTTCGCCACGCAGACGAAGCCGGTCGTGTTCCGGGACTACGTCGACGAGGGACTCGTGCGGCTCGTCTATCACGACTTCCTCGTCGGGTTCCCGCATTCGTTTCTCGCGGCCCGAGCCGCCCGCTGCGCGGGGGACCAGGGTGACTACTGGGGCTATCACGACCGCCTGTACCAGATGCAGCCGACCTGGTCGGGTCAGGCGGACCCCTTCCGGACCTTCGTGGGGTACGCCGACGATGTCGGGCTGGACCGGGGGGCCTTCCGCCGTTGCCTCGGGAGCGATGACCATGCCCTGACGGTCACCGCCAACTTTCTCCTCGGCGAGCAGCTCCGGGTGACGGGCACGCCCACGATCTTCATTGGGGCAGGCGAGGGTCGGGGTGAGCGCGTGGAGGACTGGTCGACGGCGGGGACGCTGAGGGCGCTTGACGCAACGCTCGCTCGTGTCGGCGCGATCGAGACGGAGGAGCCCGGGGCGGACGACGCCGGGGACGACGGGCCCGGGCTGCAGGACTGAGCCTGCCCGGTCCCCCGAGTCATTCGGGGAGGAAGGCCTTCGCGTGGTCGAGGGTCCATGCTCGAACGATGTCCGGTGGCCAGCGTCCCGCCCGGGTCTCGGCCATGAGGACGTCGGCCTCGGCACGGGCGCGCGCGGCGAGCGCCGAGCTGAGCGCTCCGCTCCGCTCCGCCTCCTCGAGTTCAGCCTCGTCGAGGAGGAGCGGGGTGGCCTCGTCGCGGGCAAGCCAGAGGTCGAGGAAGAGGTCTTCCGTGTGCCAGACGCCTCCGGGAGAGAAGCGGCAGGGGGTGATCATGTTCGCGTAGAGCCCGGTGAAGCTGCCGTCTGCAAGGTGAAAGCGCCCGATGTCATGCCAGGCCCCGGGGAAGGTGAACCACAGCGCATCCGCGCCGGGCTCGAGGATCGTCCGGCCGCCCGCGTGCAGAGGTTCGCGGAGCTCGACGGCGCGCGCGAGGGTGACCTTGACCCGACCGTCGTCATGAATGAGCTCCTGACGGTAGACGGTGAGTTGGTCCGGGGGCCGCAGGTAGTGGATCTCGACGGGGCAGGGATTCATCGGGGCGAGGGCGGGACGAGCTCGAGCCGGATTTCCATGATGCCCCCGCAGACGGCGGGGGAGAGGGTGAGGAGGTCCTCGGTGAGGTCGACCCGGACGGTGCGGGTGCGTCCGTCGGCGAGGACGGCGTGCGCCGCTTCGAGCACCTCGCCTTCCCCGCAGCCACCCCCGACCGTACCGGCCCACACTCCGTCGCGCCCAATCAGCATCCGGGCGCCTGCCTTGCGCGGTGTGGAGCCCCGGGTGCGCACGACGGTGGCAAGGACGGCGGTGCGCCCGGAGTCGGCTGCCTCGACCAGTGCTTCGAGGATACGCAGCTGCTCGTCGTTCATGGCGTGCGCGCCGCGTCGCGGTTGCCGAAGAACCGCTCCGCGATCCGCTCCTTTTCCGAGAGGGGCAGGCCGGTTCCACCCCGGCGCTCCCGCACGAGCTCGGCTGCCACGGCGATGGCGATCTCTGCGGGGGTCTCGGCGCCGAGATCGAGGCCCACGGGCGCACGGATCCCGGCGAGACGTTCGGGGGCGAACCCCTCGTCGACGAGCTGATGGAAGGTAGCACGAACCCTGCGCCGGCTTCCAATCATCCCGATGTAGCAGGGCGGGGGCTCGAGGACGAGAAGCTGTCTGAGGCACTCGCAGTCGAACCGGTGTCCCCTCGTCACGAGGAGATGATGGCTCAGGTGGGTCGGGGGGTGGTTCGCGAAGGGGTCTCGAAAGTCGACGCGCACCACCTCGGAGGCCGCAGGGAAGCGGTCGCGCCGGGCGAAGTCGGGGCGGTCATCGAGGACGACGACCCGAAAGCCCAGGAGGCGCCCAACCTCGGAGAGGGGAAGCGCGAGATGGCCGGCCCCGACGATGACGAGTTCCGGGGTCGGAGGGTAGAGTTCGAAATAGACCTCGACTGGTTCGCTATCGGGCAGTGCGATCTCCTGAATCCCCGTGTGAGCGGCTCGAGGTCCGGGAGTCGAACTCCCCCGGATGAAGGAGCGGGCGGCGTCCGCGATGGCTGAGGCGAGGACATCGCGCTCGGCGCCCTGAAGGCCAGATGCCTCGAAGTGCAGGAGTGGATCGGGTCCGGCCTCGCGAAGAACGAACCGCGTCCCGGCGAAGGGACCGCCGAGGACGACGGCTTCGACGGAGGTGCGACCAAGACGGTGGGCTTCGAGCACGAGACGCGCCGCGGTGGCAGCATCGACTGCATCGTGGTGGGCGTACGTTACCACTTCTGGAAGCGCCTCCGGTAGCTGCCGGGGAAGTGTCTCCGGTAGTCCGGGAGGGAGTCGATGTCGAGATGGATCCCACGGTCCTCGACCGGCACCTTCCGGGCCGCGGATCGGTGGCGCCGAGTGATGGTGCGGGCGCCCCCTTCGAGGGTGGGATCGAGGAGTTCCGGGAACAGGACCCGAGCGAAGAGGACGGGGTGGCCATCCCGCCCCCCCTGCACCGGGAGCACGAGGGGCGCGTCGGGCGCGGCCTGGAAAGCCTCGAGGAGAGCCCTGACCGTCCGGGCAGTCACGAGAGGCATGTCAACGGGAAGAAGGAGGATGCCGGCCGTTGCGTTCTCTGCCGAGAGCATGTGGAGGGCAGTGCGGACTGTGGCAATCGGACCCAGCTCGACGTCATCGGGGACGAAGACGGTGGCACCAGTGCGGAGGGCAGCGGCGTGCACGGGGCCGCCCGAGTCCCGGACCCCGATGAGGGTGCTCGAGACCCCGCCCTCGCGCAGGGCCGTTGTCACCCGGTCGAGAAAGGTGACGCCTCCCGCGTCGAGGAGGGGCTTCGGGCTCCCGATTCGAGTCGATCGTCCTGCTGCAGGGACGATGCCCACCACATCGAGGGCGCTCCCTTCGGCGTCGCTCACGAAGGCATGCCGGGGAAGGCGTCGTAGAAGCCCCGGTCCTCGCGAGCGAGTCGACGGAGGAGTGACGCGGCCTCGAAGCGGCTCCCGAGAGAATCGGCGTAGCGATCCAGACGCTCGACGAGGGAGCGGGGGTGGATCTCATCCGCGAAGCGCAGAAGCCCGCCTCGGAAAGGAGGAAAGCCTGTGCCCATGATCATCGCAAGGTCGACCGCGGCGGCGGTCTCGACAATCCTGTCCTCAAGGGTGCGAGCGGCCTCGTTGATCATCATGAGGATGAGCCGGGCGCGGATTTCCGCCTCGGAGACGGTGTGGCCCGCACCTCGGGCGGCCGAGCCCAGAAGGGCGTAGACCTCCGGGTCGACGCCCTTCTCCTTGCCCTCCTCGTACAGGTAGATACCCCGCCCGGCCTTTCGGCCAAGGCGGTCGGTTTCGCCAAGGGCGACGAGGGCGCGTGCCGGACGCATCCGGTCCCCGAACGCCTCGTGCAGCACCTCTCCCGCGTGCCTCGTCACATCGATGCCCACCTCATCCACCAGGCGGAGTGGTCCCATGGGGAGTCCAAAGCGGGTCGCGGCGCGGTCGATCTCCTCGACGGTCGCACCTTCGTCGAGAAGGTGGCCCGCCTCGTTCATGTAGGGAGCGAGAATACGGTTCACCAGAAAGCCTGGCCCGTCGGCCACGACGACGGGGACCTTTCCGAGGTCGAGGGCCAGCCGGTAGACTGTCGCGACTGCCTGGTCCGAACTCTCGCTTCCTCGGATCACCTCGATGAGGGGCATCCGATGCACGGGGTTGAAGAAGTGCATCCCGCAGAAGTTCTCGGGGCGCTCGAGCGTCCCGGCCATGGCGTCGATGGAGAGGGTCGAGGTGTTCGTGGTGAGAACTGCTTCGACGGGTGCTTCGTCCTCGATCTCGCGCAGTACGCTCCGCTTCACGTCAAGCCGCTCGACGACGGCCTCGACGGCCAGGTCGATCCGCCCAAAGCCAGCCCAGGTCGTGCCACCCGAGATCCGTTCCAGGGCCCGGTCGGCTTCGCGTCGCGTGGTCTTGCGCCGCTTGACCCCCTTCTCAAAGAGCCCGTGCGCGTGGCTGAGGGCTTGCGCGACCGCCTCGTGGCGCAGGTCTCGAAGGCGTACCTCCACTCCCTTCGAGGCTGCGAGGTGCGCGATACCGCCTCCCATGACTCCGGCACCCACGATTCCGATGCGACCGACCTCGAGGGGCGCGCTCCCTGAAGTGACACCCGTTCCCTTGCGGGCCGCCTCGCGAAGGTGGAAGAGGTGGACGAGGTTCTTGCTGACCCGCGAGGCCAGAAGCTCTCCGGCGGCTTCTGCCTCGAGCTGGAGTGCCTTCTCGACAGGACGTCCGAAGGATGCCTTGACGACGTCAAGGATGCGGAGCGGGGCCGGATAATGGCCCCCGGACGATGTCAGGACCTTTCGCCTCGCTCCTGCGAGGATGATGCGCCGCCCCGGGGCCGTGTCCTCGAGCAGTCTGGTGCCGATCGAACGCCGGGCACCGGTCGGTCGGGCGCCCCCGACGATCCGTTTCCGGAGAAAGTCGAGGGCCGCTTCCTCGAGAATCGCGGATGGGACCACCTCCTCGACCAGCCCGATCCGAAGAGCCTTGCGAGGATCAGCCTCCCTGCCCGTGAGCAGCAGGTCGAGCGCCGCCTGGAGCCCGACGAGACGAGGGAGTCGGGTCGTGCCACCCCAGGCCGGAAGGATTCCGAGTTGCACCTCCGGAAGCCCGATCTTCGTCCGGGGATGATCCGAGGCGATCCGGTAGCGGCAGGCGAGCGCGAGCTCGGTGCCTCCTCCGAGGCAGGGGCCGTGGATCAGTGCGAGAGTCGGGATGCCAAGCCGCTCGATCTCGAGGAAGATCGCCTGTCCGAGCCGTGCCGCTTCGGCGCCCTGGTCGGGGCTCTCGATCGCGGCAATCGCTTCGACGTCGGCTCCGACGATGAAGGTGTCGGGCTTCGCACTCCGAAAGAGTGCCCCCCTTACCTGTCCGGTCGAAATGCCTTCCCGAAGCTCCGAGGCGACCTCCGCGATTCGGAGCATGACCGGTTCGCTCAGGACATTCGCACTTCGGTCCGGATCCTCGAAGATGACCTGGGCGATCCCGTCCTCGTCAAGCACGAGGCGGGGGGTCGGATGGGTCGGAGCGGAAACTGCGGCTGA
>SLDT01000064.1 GCA_007125125.1 Gemmatimonadota bacterium
CCCGCTCGACCACCGACGGCGCCTCCCAGCGGCGACAATGTCTGCTCACGCTCACGCCCGGACACAGGTGCAGACGTTCACCCCCATACTCGACGACAACGTCTGCACTCACCTTCTCTTGCGCCTTCAAGTGCAGACACTCACCACCGTTTCCGGGGGCAAACGTCTGCACCTGGCCTCTCCAGCAAACTTGGGCAGACGTTCTCGTCGCCCGCGCGCGGCGTGCGGCGCGCGGTGCGCCGCACGGATGCATTCCCACTCCGATTCCGAAAGGAAAAGAAAACGGAGCAGGGGCGCGCGCCCGGCGCGCGCCATCCTCAATCCTGAAGGGGCCAGGGACTCGCGAGGGCGGCAGGCCCGCGACCAGGGCCGAGGCAGGCCCCCTGATACTAGCACGTTAATATTCCGCGGAATACGTCGTCGCTCGTTGCTGCCGAGGCCGGCCCCGCGCGGACGGCCCTGGCCTCGGCGAGCATGCTCCGGACCTGGACGCGGCGTGGAGGCGCCCGGGGCCCCCGAGGCCCCGGAGCCCGACGCGTTCCGCGGAAACCGAAAGCCTTCGTGGACGCCGTCCCGTCCTGACCTACCCGTCCAGCTCGCGCTCCAGGAGCTTGCGGGTGAGCTCGGGGTTCGCGCGGCCGCGCGTCTCCCGCATGACCTGCCCGATGAAGAACCCGACCAGCCCCCGCTTTCCGCTCCGGTAGGCGGCCACCTCGCCGGGGTGGGCCGCGATGACCTCGTGCACGAGGGGCAGGAGCGCCTCCGGGTCGCTCTCCTGCTCGAGCTTCATCCCCTCGACGAGCGCCGCGGGATCGCCCCCGTCGGCCGCCATGACCTCGAGCACCTTGCGTGCTCCGGAGCTCGAGACCCTCCCCTCCTCGAGGAGTCCCGCGAGCCGGGCGAGCTCGCCGGGACCGAAGGGGAGCTCGCCGAGCGTCCGGTCGCCCTGGTGGGGCGGGAGCTCGTGGATCATCCAGTTCGCGACTCCCGCGGCACTCGCACTCCCCTCCGCGGCCGCCCGCCGGAAGAAGCCCTCGACCTCGGGATCCCGCGCGAGAATCTCGGCATCGACCCGCCCGAGCCCGAACTCTTGCTCGAGCGCCTCGGCCCGTGCCCGCACCTCGGGCGGCACCTCGGGCGGGGCGCCGGGCGTCCCCCCCACCCGGGCCCCCTCGCCCGGCGACTCGGCCCGGCCCTTCGTCGCCGGAGGCGCGGCCGGAGTGCAGCGGGCGCCCGGGGTGCCTTCGTCCGTGTGGGCCGCGCTGCGGCGGGCCCAGGAGTCGCGGAGGGTCACGATGCGGTTGAAGACGGGATGCCCCTCGCTCGACTCGACCGGATCGCGCCAGAAGTAGCCGAGCCGCTCGAACTGGTAGCGGCGATCGGGCGGATCCCCGAGGACCGAGGGCTCGATGATGGCCCCCTCGACCTCCTCGAGCGAGCCGGGGTTGAGGAAGGCGGTGAAGTCGCCCCCCTCGCCCTGGGCGGCAGCCGCGGCCTCGGGGTCGGGGACCTCGAAGAGCCGGTCGTAGAGATGGACCCGGCAGGGGATCCCGCGCGCGGCCGAGACCCAGTGGATCGTGCCCGGGATCCGGCGGCCATCGGGGGTGTCGCCTCCGCGGGTCTCGGGATCGTACGTGCAGCGGAGCTCCCTGACTCGCCCGGCGGCGTCCTTCACGACCTCGTCGCAGCGGATCACGTAGCCATAGCGGAGGCGCACCTCGCCCCCGGGGACGAGCCGGCGGAACCCCTTCGGCGGGTCCTCGGCGAAGTCATCCCGCTCGATCCAGAGCTCGCGCGAGAAGGGGAGCGGACGGCTGCCCTCGAGGGGCACGTCGTGCGGGTAGAGGGGGGCGTCGAGCTCCTCGATCTCGCCCTCCGGCCAGTTCGTGACCACGACCCTCAGGGGGCGCAGGACGCAGAGCACCCGCGGAGCCTTCCGGTTCAGGTCGTCCCGGATCGCGTACTCGAGCTTCGCGATGTCGACGCGGGAGTCGGCCTTGGCCACCCCGACCATCTCGCAGAAGCTCCGGATCGCCTCCGGGGTCACCCCCCGCCGGCGGAGCCCGGCCACGGTCGGCATCCGGGGATCATCCCAGCCCGAGACCCGCTCCTCGTTGACCAGGCGCAGGAGCTTGCGCTTGCTCATCACCGTGTAGTCGAGGTTGAGCCGTGCGAACTCGTACTGGCGCGGCCGCGAGGGGACGCTCAGCTTCTCGATCAGCCAGTCGTAGATCTCGCGGTTGTTCTCGAACTCGAGGGTGCACAGGGAGTGCGTCACCCCCTCGATCGCATCCTCGAGCGCGTGCGCAAAGTCGTACAGGGGGTAGATGCACCAGCGATCGCCCGTCCGGTAGTGGTGCGCGTGGCGGATCCGGTACAGGAGGGGGTCGCGCATGAGCATGTTCGGTGAGGCCATGTCGATCTTCGCGCGCAGCACATGCTCCCCGTCGCGGAACTCCCCCGCCCGCATCCGCTCGAAGAGGTCCAGGTTCTCCTCGACGCTGCGCTCGCGGAAGGGGCTCGGGGTGCCCGGCACCGTCACCGTGCCCCGGGCCTCGCGGATCTCCTCCTCGCTCTGGCTGTCGACATAGGCCAGCCCCTTCTCGATCAGCTCGACCGCGAAGGCGTGAAGCCGCTCGAAGTAGCCCGAGGCGAAGTAGAGGTGCTCGCCCCAGTCGTAGCCGAGCCAGCGGACATCCTCCTGGATCGCCTCGACATAACGGATGTCCTCGGTCGTCGGGTTCGTGTCGTCGAAGCGGAGGTGGCAGCGGGCCGGGTCATACTCCTCCGCGATCCCGAAGTTGAGCACGATCGACTTCGCATGCCCGATGTGCAGGAAGCCGTTCGGTTCCGGGGGGAAGCGCGTCACGACCTCACCGCCCACGCGGCCTGCCGCCAGATCCCGGTCGATGATCTGGCGAATGAAGTCTCGGCCTGGGGGAGTGGAGCTCATCGGGGTCGGGGCGTCGGTGGGGTGGGCTGGGGCGGGCTCGGCTGGCTTGTCGGGCTCAGCTGGCTCGGCTGGCTCGGCGCTTCCAAACGTACCGAGCAGGGGCGTGGGCGGGAAGGCTGGCACGAAACCTGATTGGACAGGATCTGGTATACGCGATCGGGCCAGGAGCCGGGCCCGATCGGACCCCGTTCACCCCGAAGGCATGGAGAGGCCGGCGTGAAGGCGCACCCCGAGGAGCGCGGACGCAGGAAGCACCGGGACGAGGCGCTCTTTCTCCTCGTCGTGGCGATCCTGCTCTTCAGCACCCTCGACGGAATCTTCACCCTGCTCCTGATCGAGACGGGTCAGGTGTATGAATGGAACCCCGTGCTCGCGCCCCTCATCTCGCACGACGTGCAGCTCTTCGCGAATGTGAAGAGCGCGCTCACGAAGGCGGGGATCTTCGTTCTCGTGGTGTTCGTGGATCGATCCCTCTTCCGGCACATCCCCGTCCGCTCGATCCTCGAGCTGATCTTCGTGATCTACTGCTTCCTCATCCTCTACCACCTCACCCTCATGATCCGCGTCAGCGGGGGGTGAGGAGCTGGTCGAGCAGGCGTGTGGCGGCCCCGCCCAGGTTCGTCGCACCACTGTTGTAGTTGCGAAACAGGATCACCCCGATCCCGGACTCCGGCTCGAAGACCGCGTGGGCCGTGTAGCCCGCCACCGATCCCCCGTGCCCCACGAAGACCCGGCCGTCGTCGCGCTCTCGGACATTCCAGCCGATCCCGTAGCCCGACGCGCCGTCACCGGGCGTCTGGCGCCGCAGCATCTCGCGCCGCATCGCTTCGCTCATGAGGGTCTCCCCGGCGCGGCCGCTCATCGCCGCCACGAGGCGGGCCATGTCGCCCACCGTCGAGTAGATCCCCCCATTCGGGACCTTGTAGCCGCGGCCCCCGTGCTCGCGCGCGGGCCCCTCCGCATTGATCGTCCCGTCGGCGCGGTTCTGGTAGCCCGTCGCGAGCATGGGCTCGAGCTCCGCGGGCACGACAAAGCTGCTCGAGCGCATGCCAAGGGGCTCGAAGATCCCCTCGACCACCTGGTCCATGAAGGAGCGGCCCTCGGCGCGCCCGAGGGCGAGCCCGAGGGTGCCGAAGCCGATGTTCGAGTAGGAGACCCGCTCGCCCGGCTCGGCGAGGAAGCCCGTGTGGGCGATCGACTCGATCACCTTGGCCTCCCACTCCTCGATTGGGCCCGCGGCCGCCCCCTGGAGGCGGGGCTCGCGAATCAGCCCCGCCGTGTGCGTCGCGAGCCGGCGGAAGGTCACGGCCTCGGGCCCCACCCCCTCGGGCCACTCCACGAATCCCGCCGCCTCGGGGAGGTAGAGGGTCACCGGGTCGTCCAGGTCGAGCACCCCCCGGTCGGCGAGCTGGGCCAGGACGATCGCCGTGATCGGCTTGCTGATCGATCCGGTGCGATAGATCGTCTCGATCCCCGCCGGGATGCGCGCGTCCCGATCGGCCCAGCCGAAGCCCTCGGCCCAGACCATCCGGTCCCCGACCACGACCGCTGCCGTGATGCCTCCCACGCCATCGGCCTCGACGTCGCGGCGGAGCTGGTCGCGGAAGGCGGCGATCGCCGCATGGAGGGTGTCCGGGGCAGGTGCCGTCGGCGCCGCGGCGACCAGACGCACGGCCTGCTGGCCCATCCCCGTCGAGGGGAGGAGGGGGATCGAGGCGACGCCCAGGGCCAGGGCGATTGCCAGGGCTCGGAGGGCAATCGGCGAAGTGCGCTTCATGGCTCGCGTCCTTGGATGGAAGGGAGGGGGTGGTCCAGCCAAGATACGCCTTCCTCCGGTCCCCGGAAACCGGGCCGGCGCGTGCCGCCGTGGGGGGCGGCGCATGACCTCTCCGGGCGTGATTGACAGAGCCGCAAGCGCAGCATAATCTGTCGCCTTCCATCGAACAGAACGGCCGCCTGGGTGCGGCGTGGACCTACGGACCGGAGAGTACGCTCATGCCCATCCTGCGGGGAGAGTTCGTCCGCCTCAAGCGGCTCACGCGAGACGTCGCCATCCGGCGATACATGGCCCGTCCGGGCCCGAAGCGGCTCCACCTGGGATGCGGCACGAACCATGTCGAGGGCTGGCTGAACGTCGACAAGTTCAGCGCCCATGCCGATGCGTATGTGAATGCCTATGGGCGGTTTCCCTTCCCGGACGACAGCTTCGAGCTCGTCTACTCCGAGCACATGATCGAGCACATCCGGCTGAACAAGGTCCGGCACGTGCTGAGCGAGGTGTATCGGGTGACGCGCCCCGGAGGGCTCTTCCGCGTCACCACGCCCGACCTGGAGCTCCTCGCGACGAAGTATCTCGAGGGCGACCGCGAATTCTTCCGGTCCGTCTTCGATCGGTACGAGAAGGAGCGCGAGCGGGGACGTGCGCGGGTCTGGCCCCTCAGGACCCCCGGGGGCGCCTTCATGGTCTCGGCCGTGCGCGAGTTCTACAACCACCGCTGGCTCTTCGACTTCGAGGGGCTGAGGGAGTGCCTCCTCGAACTCGGGTTCTCGCGGGTCGAGAAGCGGGGCTTCGGCGAGAGCCTCGTGGAGGAGGCGGGCGCGATGGACCAGGCGTTCCGGTCGTGGGAAACGCTCTACGTCGATGCGGTGAAGTAGGTCGAGGCCGTGAGGCAGGTCGGCGCCCCGAGGCAGGTGCGGGTGAGGCGCCCGCCACGCTGTGCCCGTTGCTCGCCCCGCCTTCGGCGTCAGCCCGGATCAGGGGGTCCGGATGCGGCCGTGGCCCTGCATGACTCGTTCCTGGCCCACGATGGTCGCGAACAGAACTCGGTCCAGGTCGAAGGCTGCGTCCGGAAGGGGGATCGGGTAGGGCTCGCGCCACCGGGGGTCGACGGTGACCGCGCGGGGCTCCCCGCAGCACGCTCAGCCCTCTTCCGGCTCCGGCTCGAGCAGGACCTCCTCGAACGCCTCTGGCTGTCGGTCAGCAAGTTCCAGAAGTCGGCATGCCATCTCGGATGGCTCTCTGGCCCCCCGTTCCCAGGCCCGCACCGTCGAGGGGCTCGCTCCGAGCAGGTCCGCGAATAGAGTCTGGGAGAGGCCGAGGCGCTCCCTTACCCGACGCACATCGTGCTCGTGAAACCTCGGAGGCGGAACCACATCAGCCATCCGCACCGTGATCTTCGCAGTCGTGACCCGGGCGTTGTGCAGATCCCCTCGCTTGTGCGCGATGGCTTCACGCGCTCCCCGAACCATCAGCTCTCCAACGCTCGGGCCTTCCTGCTTCTCGATCATCGGCTCAACAGTCCTCGTTCTTCAGCTCGGTGGCCAGATTCCGGAGTTGGTTCTCCTCCGCTCGCGTGAGCGTCTCCTTCCTCCCCTTGGCATATGCCAGGATCATGTAGACCCGCCCACAGCGCTCGTCGGGAAAGTAGACCACCCGGACGCTTCCACGCTTACCGCTACCCTGGGTAGCGTGCCGAAGCTTTCTGAACCCGCCGGTGCGCTTCATGAGGGACCCGGCCGCAAGGTCCCTGCAGAGCGTCACCTCGATTTCTCGTCTGTCATCCTCCCCGAGTAGCCGGCTGGACGCGCGCTCGAACGTGGGAAGCCAGACGAACTCGAGGAGCGAGTGGCCTGTCATATCATGATACTCGGTGTCAGGTTTTGTCAAGCGTTCGGCTCGCCCGACATCCGTTCCTGACCCGGCTCCCCGGCGTCGCACAGCTTCGCCTGGGGGTCTTGGCGGGTGCGGGCGGAAGACCGCCCGGGCGGATGCGACGATCCGGGACGCGTCACGTCGAGGATGGGCGCACGTTCTATCGTGGCCCCGTCCACGGGGCGAGTCCATGGCCAGCGGGGACACCCGGGACCGGCGGGGAACCGACGATCAGCATCCCCCCACCCCCATCCCGCCTCACGCCGGCGGCGGATCCGTGATCACCCCCATGAAGAGGATCGTCCCCGAGAGCCGCTCGCGGATCGCGAAGAGGAAGGGGCGGTCCGCCCGGAGTTCCGGCGGCATCGAGGTGACCATCACGACCGAGGTGACGGCGGCCGCCTCGGTGCCTTCCTCATCGACGCGCACGAAGCTCTTCTGGCGCACCTCGCTGATCCAGGGCCCGATCCCCTCGAACATCCGCGTGAAGTCGGCACCCGGCGCGAAGGCCGGTCCCATCCCGAGCTCGATCAGCGGGTCGTTCAGCACCCCCTCCCACTCCAGCTCGAAGCGGGGCAGCGAGAGCATCACGCGCGTCGTCTCGAAGCCGTCCACGAGCGCATCCCACCCCTCGGCGTCGAGCGAAGCCACCAGATCGCCCACCGTGTGCTCACCCCGCGGCACGACCACCGTCATCGACCAGGCCCCGCCCCCGTAGGCCAGGTCCACCGCCGCCCACTCCTCCGTCGCATGGTAGCGAAGGGTGTCGTCGCGCAGCATGAAGTCTGCATCCGTCGTGCTCCCGTCCGCGCGCCGGAAGGGACCGGAGTACGTCAGATCCGAATCGAAGGGGACCGTCCACCCCGCCTTGAAGTAGACCGCGTTCATGAGGTAGGCCACCACCTGCGCGGGGATCGGCGGATCGACCATCGCCTCGATGCGCCCCGCCGTCGCCTCGCTCACCCACCGATTGATCGTGTCGGCCGAGGCCGGATCGTCGAAGTCGAGCCCCCGCACCATCGCATCGAAGCTCGCCTCGACCCGCTCGCGGAACTCCGGCCGCAGCACCAGGTGCGCGCGGTGCCAGACGGCATTCCCGATCGCCACCTCCACCGCCGGATCGAGCGCCACCAGGAGGTCCAGGAGCCCCCGGTACGAAGCATTGATCTCCTCCTCGCTCATCGCCTCGAAGCGGAGCGTCCGGCGCATCGCATCGAAGGTCGCCCCGTCCGCACCATTCATCGTCATCCCGAGCGCCATCGAGGCACTGAAGGGCGAGAAGAAGGCATTCTCGCCCGGAGCCTCTCCCCAGACCTCCGCCAGCAGATCGAAGCCGAAGGCGTTGCTCGCCGAGATCGCCTCGAGCTCGGCCGCCGTGAGGTCGCGCGGCAGACGGTCGATCGGCTCGACCGGATCCGGATCGGCCGGGGAGCCCGGCCCGAAGAGCGAGTCGCAGCCGGCCAGGGCGAGGGCCACCGCGAGAAGGGCGATCAGGGGGCGGGTTGACTGTCGGGCGCGCATCGGGGTTCCTCCCGGGGTCTCGGGGTCGGGCGGGAGCGCAGCACGCCGATCGTGGTGGCGGCGGCCCACCTCCCGCCCAGCAGCTTCCACCAAGATAACGAACGACCCCGCCAGGATGTGACGGCCGCCGAGGGAGCACCCCGCCCGGATGTGACCCCTCAGGTCAACCCGCCCGCATGTGTCGCCTCATGCCGCCCCGCCGCCGCCGTCCATTGCGGTCTTCGGCCGCGTGGCCCACTCTGTCGCCATGGAACGCTACCGTATCGCCCCCGGCACCGACGTCGACCTCGCCGCGCACGACCCTTCCGAGCGCCTCACCTTCGACGGCCCGAAGAAGCTCGGCAAGGAGGAGCTCGGGGCCCTCACCCTCCGGCTGCGCGAACTCCAGGAGCTCCTCTACGCCGAAGGACGCAACCGGCTCCTCGTCGTGCTCCAGGCCATGGACACCGGGGGCAAGGACGGGGTCATCCGCCATGTCTTCCGGAGCGTCAACCCGCAGGGGGTCAAGGTCTCCAGCTTCAAGGCCCCGTCGGACCGCGAACTCGCCCGCGACTACCTCTGGCGCATCCACAAGGAGGTGCCCGCCCGCGGCGAGATCCGGATCTTCAACCGGAGCCACTACGAAGACATCCTCGTCGTGCGGGTGCGCGACCTCGCACCCCCCGAGGTCTGGGAGCGCCGCTACGGGCACATCAACGACTTCGAGCGCATGCTTGCCGACGAAGGCGTCACCATCGTGAAGTTCTTCCTCCACATCTCGAAGGAGGAGCAGGCCGCCCGCCTCCAGTCCCGCCTCGACGACCCCCACAAGCACTGGAAGTTCAGCACCGCCGACCTGCGCGAACGAAAGCGCTGGGACGCCTATGAACAAGCCTTCGAGGCCATGCTCAGCCGCACCAGCCACCCGCACGCCCCCTGGTACGTGATTCCCGCGAACTCGAAGTGGTACCGAAACCTCGTCATCGCCTCCATCCTCGTCGACACCATGGAGGGACTCGAGATGCGCTACCCCGAACCCGAGATGGACCTGAGCGACATCCGGATCGAGTGATCGCCACAGCGCCGATGACCCGCCACGGCGCCTGAGCCGCCGGGTCTCCGCGCCGGGAGGCGTACGGATCAGTCGGCCCCGCCTGGTCGCGTGACCACCCAGAGCACCCCTCCGGCCCTCGTGGCCCGCGGTCCGAAGAGTCGCTGGGCCCTGGATCCCCTGACAAAGGTCACGCGCACCGTTCGCCCGGAATCCATCGCGATCGCCTCGATCGTCTCGCGCACCGCCCAGCAGGGCGCGACGAGCCCGTTCACAGCCAGCATCGGCGCATCGAGGTTACAGGGACGGACCGGGTGGATGAACATGTGGGGGACGAACGACTCGTCGAGAGTGAAGGGCCCGACCGGCTCGAGCGGACCCTGCAGGGGCGTGAAAGGGACCGTCCGCACGAAGAACGCCGGGGGCGGCGTCGCCGGGGTCCCCGGGGACACCGGAGGCACAGGGGAAACCGGCATGGCCGCGGGGCCCGCGTGGGCACAGCCGAACGCACCGGCCGCGACAAGCCCGATCCCCGCAAGCACACCGGAGATCCATCGGCCCCGTGGGGCCAGCCGGGCCAACGTCGTCTGATTCCGCATCGTTCGCTCCCGTCGCTCGGGCCGAGGGCCACACACCTTCCCCGGGAAGAAGGCCCCCGACCGCATCCGTCCCCCCTACACTACCTCCCCCGCGCCACGGGCGCCAGCAGCCCGGTCCCCGGCTCCGCAGCCCCCCGTTCTCGGCCGCACCCCTACAGGCTCGTCCGCAAGCCCACAGGCTCTTCCGCAAGCCCGCGCGCCGGCAGCCGCCCCCTCCTCGCCCCTTCCTCGCCCCCTGCTCGCCTTGACCCGCGCATTTCGTGGTAATACAATTAACATGAAATTGGCGGAGGCCCCTCCACCGGGGACCTGCCCCCCTGCAAACCCCTCCGGGCGGCCTTCATGACTCGCGGCTACGACATGTCCCTTCGGTCTCGTCTCGCGGACGAGACACGCGACCGGATCCTGGAAGCCACCGAGCGGCTCCTCGCACACGAACCGATCGGCTCGGTCACCCTCGCCGCGATCGCGGACGAAGCGGGCGTGTCGGTCCAGACCGTGCTCCGGCACACCGGGTCGCGAAGCGGCTGTTTCGAGCTCGTCGCCGAGCGGGTGCGCGAACGCATCCACGAGCAGCGCGGAGGCACGGAGCCCGGCGATGTGGATGGTGCGCTCGAAGGACTCCTCCTCCATTACGAGGTTGAGGGCACGCTCGTGCTGAGCCTTCTCGCCCAGGAGAAGGTCGACCCGACGGCCGGCGAGGCGGTCCGGGAGGGTCGGGCGTACCACCGCGCGTGGGTGGAGCGGCACCTCGGCCCCTGCCTCGCGGAGGGCGGGCGCGAGACGATCGATGCCCTCGTCGCCGCGACGGACATCTACGTCTGGAAGCTCCTGCGCCTCGACCTCGGCCGCTCGAAGGCCGACGCCCGCCGGGTCATGCATCGACTCGTCACATCCATCCTGGAGGCCCCATGAACACCGTGCTCCTCTACACCTCGCCCGCCCGCGGGCACCTCTACCCGATGATGGACGTTGCGCTCGCGCTGAAGGAAGACGGCCACCGGGTCGTGGTGCAGACCCTCGCCGGAGAGGCCGATCGCGTGCGGGCCGCGGGGCTCGAGCACCGCCCGATCGATCCGCGGATCGAGGCCCTCCCCCTCGAGGACTACCGCGGCCGAAACCCCCTCGCGCAGTTGAAGCGCACCTTCGCCTGCTGGGCCACCCGCGCCCCCGCGGAGGTCGATGACCTGCGCGCGAGCTGTGCGGAGCTCGAGCCGTACCTCCTCCTCGTCGACGCCAACACCTGGGGCGCCGCCGCCTTCGCCGAGGCGCGGGGCGAGCCCTGGGCGATGTTCCTCCCCTACGTGCTGCCCGTCCCCTCGCGCGACGCACCCGCCTTCGGTCCGGGGCTCCCCCCGCCCCGCGGCTGGCCCGGACGCCTCCGCGACCGGCTCCTCTGGAAGGCCCTGGGGCTCGCCGGTCGGAGCGCCATGGGGCGGCTGAACGCACTCCGCGCCGAGCTCGGGGTCGAGCCCCTCTCTTCCTTCCCCGAGCTCTTCCAGCGGGCCGAGGTCCTCCTGTACCGGACGGCCGAGCCCTTCGACTACCCGCGTTCGGACTGGCCGGCGGCGGTGCGCGCGATCGGCCCGGGTCTCTGGGCCCCACCCGGCGAGGCACCGGACTGGCTCGACGCCCTCCCGCGCCCCCGGGTCCTCGTGAGCGTCTCTACGGAGCTCCAGGAGGACGGGGCGATCATCGAGACCGCCCTCGAAGCACTCGCGGGCGAGCCGGGCAGCGTGATCGTGACCACCGCGGCGCTCGACCCGGCCGACTTCACCGCGCCCCACGACCGGGTCAAGATCACGCGGTTCCTCCCGCACGCGGCCGTGATCCCGGAGGTCGACGTCCTCGTCACGCATGGAGGCATGGGGACCACCCAGCGCGCCCTCGCAGCCGGCGTTCCCGTCTGCGTCGTGCCCTGGGGCCGAGACCAGAACGAGTCGGCCCGCCGGGTCGAGCTCTCCGGCGCGGGCTGCTTCGTGCCCCCCTCGAAGCTCACCGCCGCGCGCCTCGGGGAGGCCGTGCGCGAGGCGCTCACCCGCCGACCCGCCGCCGAGCGGATCGCGCGGGCCTTCGACGAAGCCGGTGGCGCGAGGCGGGCCGTCCAGATCCTGAACGACCTCGCCGTGCAGCGGGTCGAAGCCCATCGGATCGTCGAGGGCGCGGCGGAGCGCTGAAGGCAGGTTCCATGGGTACACCCAACCCGGCTTCCCGGGGGAAGGGCAATCGATGAGGGGGTACGCCGGACACAGCACCCACTCTGCGTGCCCGCTCGACCGCCGAGCGACCTCAATCCTTCACGATCACCTTCGTGCTGCACTCGCTGAAGAGTTGGGGTCGCGTGGGCCGCGCACAGCTCCGGCGTAGACTTGAGGCGCTGCGTGAACCACGCGCGCCGTGCATCCCGCCTCCCTCCGGATGTGGAGCGGCGCTGTGCGCCGCCCCTATACATCCCCACGCGCGGGCTCACGGCAAGGCCCGCGGTTGACCCCGTCCCGCCCCGTCTCTACCTTGGGGCATGTTCAGCGTCACGGCTCACTCCCATCATCATCGCCATCACACCCCCCGGACGGGGCGGGTGGTGGTCGGGGTGGGTGCCTGAGCCGGGCACGACGACAACGACCGACATCCAGCGGCCCGTCCGGAACCATGCCGGACCGGCCGCTTTTGCGTTCACCCGCTCCGACACGCCGGACCACCGGGCCTCCGACCGGGATGCCGTGGCACAGCACCCCGTGCCCCGGCCCCCCGGCCGACATCCACAACCCCCACACCCGACCCCCATGCTCCGCATTGCCATCCCCAACAAGGGCCGCCTCTCCGAGGAGGCGCTCAAGCTCTTCGAAACCGCCGGCCTCAAGGCCCAGTTCCGGGCCGACCGCGCCCTCGTGGCCCGCCTCGGCGACGACTTCCAGGCCATCTTCGTGCGCGCGCAGGACATCCCCGAGTTCGTCGCCGACGGCGCCGCCGACTTCGGGATCACCGGAAGCGACCTCGTGGAGGAGACGAACCGCCCCGAGGTGACCGAGCTCTTCGACCTCGGCTTCGGCCGCTGCCGCCTCGTCGTCGCGATCCGGGACGAGAGCCCCGTCCAGAGCCCGGCCGAGCTCCCCGAGGGCACGCGCGTCGCGACCTCCTTCCCCGGGCTGACCCGCCGCCACTTCGACTCGCTCGGCACCCCGATCCGCGTCGTCCCCGTCTCGGGCGCCGCCGAGATCGCACCCCACCTCGGAGTGGCCGACGTCATCGTCGACCTCACCTCGACCGGCTCGACCCTGCGGGTGAACGGCCTCCGCGAGATCGGCACGATCCTCGAGTCCACGGCCCGCCTCATCGCGAACCGCGACGCCCTGGCCGACCCCGACACCGGCCGCCGCGCCACCGAGCTCACGACCGCGCTCGAGTCCGTCCTCTTTGCCCGCACGAAGCGTTACCTCATGACGAACGTGCCCCGCGCGCGCCTCGACCGGGTGCGCGAGGTCCTCCCAGGGATCTCGGGCCCCACGATCGTCGACGTCCTCGACGACGACCGCTGGGTCGCCGCCCACGCCGTCGTCGACGCGGACCAGCTCTACCAGACCATCGCCGCCCTGAAGGAACTCGGCGCCGAAGGGATCCTCGTCACCCCAATCGAGCGGCTCATGCCATGAACATCGCGATCGACAAGCGCCTCGCCGAGCTCACCGAGGCCGACCGCCGGCTCCTCCTCGAGCGCCGCCCCACGGGCGAGGACGACCTGCGCGACGCCGTGCGCGCCCTCATCGCCGAGGTGCGCCGGGAGGGCGATGCGGCGCTTCTCCGGATGGCGCGCGACTTCGACGGCATCGAGCTCGATGCCCTCGAGGTGCCTCGCGCCGCCTGGGACGACGCCCTCGCCTCCCTCGACCCCGACACCCGCGTCCAGCTCGAGCGCGCCGCGCGCAACATCGAGCACTTCCACCGGGCCCAGATCCCAGCCGACATCGAGGTCGAGACCGAGCCCGGGGTCCGGCTGGGCCGCCGCGCCCTTCCCCTCCCGGCCGTCGGCGTCTACGCCCCCGGAGGCCGCGCCGCCTATCCCTCGTCCGTGCTCATGGGCGTCGTGCCCGCGCGCGCGGCGGGCGTCCCCGAGATCGTCGTCTGCTCTCCCCCCGGCCCCTCCGGCGCCCCCCCGGCCGAGGTCCTCGCCGCCTGCGCGATCGGGGGAGCCACCCGCCTCTTCGCCCTCGGAGGAGCCGGTGCGGTCGCCGCCCTCGCCTACGGCACCGCGTCGGTCCCCCGCGTCGAGGCGATCGTCGGCCCGGGGAACCAGTGGGTCACGGAGGCGAAGCGCCAGGTGGCCGGCGAGCTCCGGATCGACTCCCCCGCCGGGCCTTCGGAGGTCCTCGTCGTCGCCGCCCCCTCGGCCGACCCCGAGCGCGTCGCCCAGGAGCTCCTCGCCCAGGCCGAGCACGACCCCGAGGCCGCCGTCGCCGCCGTGACCCGGGACCGCGCGCTCCTCGACCGGATCCGGGAGGCCACCGCCCGCCAGCTTGCGACCGCCCCCCGCCGGGAGGTGGCTGAGGAGGCCTTCGCGCGCCGGGGTGCCTTCCTCCTGGCCGAAAGCCACGAGGAGGCCCTTGCCTTTGCCGAGGCCTACGCGGCCGAGCACCTCTCCCTCATGACGGACGACCCGCGCGCGGACCTCGAGACGCAGACCACCGCGGGCACGGTCTTTCTCGGAGGAGCCAGCTCCGTGGCCTTCGGAGACTACATGACGGGCGCGAACCACGTGCTTCCCACCTCGGGGCGGTCGCGCTCCTTCTCGGGGCTCTCCGTGCTCGAGTTCCTGCGCTTCCACACCTGGCAGGAGCTCTCGGCCGACGCCGCCGCAGCACTGGAGGAAGGCACCGCGCGCCTGGCCACCGCCGAGGGCCTCCCCGCGCACGCGGCCGCGGCCCGGGGAGCGGGGGGCACTCCGGCTAACGGGCCTCGAGTCCGCTGATTCGGTACGCCGCCACCCCGTGTACTCCGAGTGGCGAGCGAAGGCCGACATAAGCCATGCCTTCGCCGAAGGCCACCACGCCCTGGCCGCTCGACAAGAGTCCGGGCAGGAGCTCGTTGGGAGCGGGCATCCGCAGTCGGACGCCGGCCACGAGATCACCGGTCGAAGAAAGGACATCAAACTCAAGAATGTCCGCGTCGCCCGAGGGCACCCGCACCCAGACACGTCCCAGGGGATCCGTTGCTAGGCCCAGGATCTCAGGCCACACCTCAGGAGGCTCGACTTGCCGCAGGGTGGGAGTGGGATCGATCGACAGAAGCTCAGCACGTTCGGCGATCTGTTCCCTGACTCCGGCAACCATCGAGTCGGCGATCGCCTGCGGAACCGGCAAGCTTCGAGGCGCACGACCCCAGGTCTCCGACAGGCGCCCCTCCTCCCAGACGCCGATTTCGTACATATCCCCTTCGGCCGCGATGACCCGGCCGTCGCTGAGGACCGCCCAGTGGAACCTCGGCGCATGGGGCAGCTGGACATACCCGCCGGACCGTTGTCCCGATTCATCCAGAACCTCCACTGCCGGATGGGGCGAGCGGGGCACGGCCTCCCTCAGGGCAAGGCTGTCATCTTCTCCCGGCCGAAAGGCAAAGAGCCGATTCACGCTCGAAGTGTCGGTTGAGAAGCTGCGGGAGTCCCACACCCGGCCGGTTCCGTCGGCCATCATCGGCTCGCGGATGAAGGGACCCGCCTCCGGGTCCGGCACGCTCTCGACAAACGCCCCCTCAGTGTCGTACAGGGCGTACCCTTGCCGCCCCAGATCCCGAATAACGAGGTGTTCTCCCGTCAACGCCATCGAGATCGGGTCCTGAAGTTCGCCCGGCCCCCACCCCCTCCGGCCAAACTCCAACCGAAGCCTGCCCTCGGCGTCATAGGCCATGACCCTTCGGAGCATGATGTCGAGGACCCACAAGCCATCGTCTGGGGTCGCCACAATCTGGCTGATATACCCGAAGGACCCGGCGTCCACCTCGTCCGACGACGAGTGAAGCCCGACGGTCCAAGCCGTGTCGAGGATCGGGGTCTGATCTCTACTTTCTCCCAACGAAGACCCCTCAGCCTCACCTCGAGGGAGTCCCTGATCAACAGATACCTCATAAAGCACCAGTTCCCGACCGTCGATCCAGCGCTCAACGAGAAGCAGACCAACGCCATCGGATGCGATCGGTCGAAAGTAGAAGGGCACGTCCATCTCCGCCCTCACCCCCTGTTGATCGAAGACGCGGATGAACGACTGATCCAGTTCCGGCGCATAGACGGCGTGGAACAGCAACCCTCCAAACGAAGCCGTGCCAATCGTACGCGGAAACGTGTCGATGAGCGGACCCTGCCCGCCCCCAGCTGCTCGGGGCAACTCCCGAACAGCTGGCGCGTTCCCGTCCCACAGCAGCGACTCTCCGCCAGCGCGCTCTACCAACCAGACCTCCGGAGGATAGACGCGAGAGAGGAAGTACCCGACCTCAGCTCCCTCCACGAAGCTCGCACCCCACCGCAATCGCATCGAATCGCCGGGCGCCTCGATAGGGCTTGGGCTTCCGAACCCGACCAGCCCGTCGCTCCGCCGGTTCCACTCGACAATTGCCCCCAGCGAGCCGAATGCTCCGGCGACGGTCACGCTCCCTGGGAATGCCACATCGAGAAGGAGGTCGGTTCGCCGGCCCGCGAGCCCGACGCCGATCTCGCAGTCGGAAGGGGCGTGAGCTTCAGAGAGCAGCAACTCACGGCAAGCGGGGGATGTGGCCGACGCCAGGACAGCGGTGTCCCCTCTCATCGCGAACAGTGCCGGCCATGACCCATCGGACAGAGGGCCCAGCGGGTGACGACGCACTCGGCCTCCGTTCCTGTCGACCAGGTACAACCCCGCTGTCCCAGGGTCCAACACGACGACGAGACCGTCGTGCGAAAAAGCAGCCGCTTCCACATCGTTCAGCCCCGACGCAGTCCCGTCCAACGGGATGCTCCAGAGTTCCTCAAGTCCGAGCGCGACCACCTCAGACGGGAGGGGACCCCTTTTCGTCGGGTCCACCTCACAGCCAAGGAGGCAGGTGAGGACCACGGTGGTGAGCGCCCTCCAGGACCGGGATACGGCCCGGGCGTCATCTCGTCGGCCCCCCGCCGCCCGCCACCACATGCCGATCAATCGGCGACCTGACGTGGAGTCCATGCGCCCTCGGAGCCGCGTCAGCGACCCGGCTGAAGGGCGACCCGGCTGAACGCCCCGCTCCCCGAGAGGGTTATCGTCATGGCGGAGGCGGATGCCAGCCGCACCTGCTTCTCCGGGAGGGAGTATACGATCCCGGCCTGGCGACCATCGCATGTCCGGTGTGCGAAGACCCCTTCATCAAGAAGGCGCCCGAGCAGTACGTACCCCTGCCCGAGGTCCAGTTCGTCAGTGATGAATCCCGTGGGCTCCGAGACCTCGTCGCACATGTCAAAGCCGGTGAAGTCACACCCACCGGAGGCCACGTTCTTGCAATCCACCCACCCATCGCTGTCCGGAGTGCGCATGCAAAACCCATCCGGGCCCTGCAGCGGATGGCAGTAATAGCAGACGTTCTCTCCAGGACCGTTCCCGTTCCCATTCCCGTTCTGCGCCGCCAGGGGCGCGGTCTGGAAGAAAGCTCCGGCTGCCAGCCCGATCGTCGCGCCGACCGAGTGCTCGAGAACCGAAGGCTCGTAGGCGGGCGCCGCAATCGAGAACGCCCAGCACAGGGTCATGAGAATGAGGACTCGCTTCGGATGGTCCATGGTGCCACCTCCTTCGATACGGTTCACCGCGCAGACGGAGGTCCGTCTGCGGCCCGCGGAGCTCCCCTACCCGAGCCTTGAGAGCACCTCCGCGGGGGTTCTTCGCCCGCTCCGTTTGCGCCTCCTGCCCAAGCTCCGGCGGCGCGTTCCGGACGGCTGTGCCCTCCAAAGTACTCTCTCTCTCTCTCTCTCTTGGCAAGTCTCGGGCCAGGTTCAGGTGTGGAGGGTCGCCCGCTGAACCCGCTTCTCAACCTGCCTTCCGTGAGGCGTAGCTCCCTATGCAGCAATCGCTTAAAGCATGCGATACCCCCCTCCGAACGATCGCCGATTCGGTGCCCGGTCATCGCCAGCCACAAGCGCTGTTGGCGTCGGTGGGGTGTGGAGAAAGGCTTCGGGCCGGGCACCCTTCCTCCTCGGAGGGTTACAATTGGCTCCCCTCGGTCGTCCGACTTCGCGTCGGCCGGGCGACCCCAACTTGACCCGGGGGGGATGCATCGGGTCTTTCCCGCCGGACTATGCACCACCGGCACCGGGGTGCTCTCCAGGTCCCCGGTTGTCACGGCGCTGTCACCCCGGACGTTCCCCCTGGCATGGAGGAAAGTTGAAGAGGATCACCGGTCCCGGACTCAGGGCGTACCACCGCGCCGGGTTCGTCGCCGTGGCCCTCGCGGCTGCGGCGGCCGTCCCCGGGGCGATCGCCGCCCAGGCGGCGGTCGACCTCGGGCAGTTCGAGCGGTGCACGGGGTGCGGCGTCGCCCTGTCCGAGGTAGCGGTTCTCGGCGACGCGGAGGGCGCCGGAGCGCTCGAGGGGATGAACCATCGGGTCCACTTCGGAACCGATGGGGAGATCATCGTCATCCGTGTCGGCGGGGCCACGATCCAGTTCTACGATCGAGACGGCGGCTTCCGGCGAAGTTCGGGTCGGAGGGGCGGAGGCCCGGGAGAGTTCCAGCACATCCACGGGAGCCAGGTAGCCGACTCGAGCCTCTGGATCGCGGACCCGGGACAGTCCCGGCTCGTCCGACTCGATCTCGAAGGGCGCCATCTCCGAACGCATGCCGGTCCGTTCGGGGGAGAGCCTTTCCCCTTCATCGTGCGCAGCGACGGGACCGCCGTGTTCGCCAGAATGGATGGGGACCCCGACCGGATCGGGTATCCCCTGCACGTCGTCGATCTCGAAACCCGCTCGATCGTGAAATCCACGGGATCGGTCGATGGTCGCTTCGTTCCTGGCTCCCGGTTCGAAACGCATTACCGGAACGCACCTCTTCCGGGCGATCCCGACCGAGTCTGGCTGGCCCGGGCAAGCGAACCCCGATTCGAACTCTGGAATCTGGAAACGGGGGAGCACGAGCGGACGATGTCAGGCATGTTCGCCTGGTTCCCGAAGCCGGAGCATGACTTCGACGGGCGTTCGGACCCGCCGGCACAGCTCCTGGAATTTCTCTTTGACGACGAGGATCGGCTCTGGATGCTGACCCAGGTTCCGAACCCGCGATGGAGGGACTTCGTCGAGCTGACCCCGGGGGGAGAGCACGCCTTCCGGATGCTGGATCCGGATCCGGCCAACCTCTGGGATGTCCGTGTCGATGTCTTTGATCCGGGAACGGGCCAGCATTTCGAGGGTCCGCGCTGGAACGAGCTCGGCGTCGGGATGGTCGCCCACGAGGGCGGGGTCCATCTGTTCCGCACCGTGCTCGACGAGGAGAGCCTGTCCGTGCGCCTCCACCTCTACCAGGCCGAACCGACGGAGGTCGGGGCAACCGGGCGCTGATCCTCTGCTCGTGGCTCCGTTCAGCGTCAGCCACTCTCACACTCCCGGCTCACGCGCCAGATCCGGAGGGTGATGAGCCCGGTGTCGCGATCGACCCATGGGCTGACCAGATGCTCGTGGTCGATGAAGTGGGGGGTCTCGAAGTGCGGGTCGAGCTCGGGGATCGCCAGGACGCCGGTGACCGCCCCCTCGGCCGAGAGGTGCAGGAGGTGGGTGGCGTACGCGGGAGGCTGACGGTCCGTGTCATGTGTCCCGCCGCTGGAGGCTGCGTCCTCGGGCTCGGGTGGGCGCGGAACGCCGGCCAGGCTCCAGAACCCTTCCTCCCGATCGCCGATGAGTGCGAGGTTCCGGATGGACGAGGGCTCCAGTGCTCCGTCATGTGCGAGCACCGCCCACACGTCGCGTCGGGGCACCCAGACTTCGCGCGCGCCCGGGATCCATCGATCGATCCAGCTCCGGTCCTGGTCCAGTCCCTGCGTCAGCACGACCGAGTCGGCCGCGAAGACCGTGCCCCAGGGAGACATTCTGATCGTCCTTCCCTCGGCGGCTGGATCATCCAGCCCCGGACCGAAGCCCCACTCCTGGTCGAGCTCGCGGGACCAGACAGTGACGTACGGAAACACACCTCGCACCTCCGGACGCTCGCCTTCCCGGTGGATCTCGAGGAGACGCACGCGGACGGTGTAGGGCTCGTTCGACGGGGTGAAGCCGTCGATGACATATCCGGACGAGCGAAGGAGTCGTGCGGGAACCCCGTCCGGGTCGAGGATCACGACGCGGCCGCCCGGATCCGAGATCCAGATCGAGTCGGTGCGATCCACGGCGATCCTGTCCGGGTCCACGAACTCTCCCGGGCCCTCGCCCACTCGACCGACCGTACCCCCCAAGCTGCCGTCCGCAGCGTAGACGAGCGGCGGCGGCATCCCGACGGACACGACGATCCAGCGCCCATCCCGGGTGCGGGCGATGTTCCGGTGGTCGTGCGGAGCGATGATCGAGACCGGGTCATCGAGGTGCCCGAGCTCCGTCAGGAACTCGACGGCGAGGGTGCATGGGAGATCCGGAAGAACCGGGGCCTCCACGGAGTCACACCCCGGGAGGAGAGCACCGGAGGCAAGGAGCGCGCACACTCCCCCTCTTCGCGGGGACCTCCGACGATGCCAGGCTCGATCCCGCCTGGCCACCACGCTCCATCGACTCCGACGCATCGCTCGACTCCTGGTACGGGCTCTGGTCAAGGTAGCCCTCGGGTGCGCACGCGCAACCTCACAACCCCGGAAGGGGGATGCCGTCGGTCGGGAGCGCAGAGACCAGGGCAAGCGTGGCGGTCGAAACGAGGAGCGCCCAACCAAACGAGGCGAGGGTCCCAACGATCACGTACTCGGAAAGCCGCGCTTCGTCTCGAACCGCACCGAACCTCAGCACCGACTTCGCAGCGATCAGGAAGCCAATTCCTCCCGCCTGGCCTGACAGAACGAGCAGGAAGACCGTCAGCCCCTGCGGAACGATCGATCGTGCGAGATCGACGACCAGACAGATGCCAGCGATGACACCCAGAGCCGCGAGTGCACCCGCAGGAGCGCCGTCAGCGTTTCAGCCATCCCCACCACTCCAGTCGTGCTCCCGGACAACGGTGACAGCACCGGCCACCGCATCCCAGCCGGCGCCACTGAGCCGCGCCTGCACTGCCTGCCGGGTCACACCCAGGACCTCGGCGATCTCGGCCTGAGTGCGTCGGGCGCGGGGATCGAGCGCGAGACTCACCACCTCTGCCTGCTCCGGCGTCCATCGTCCGGCGATCCACAGCGCCATCTCGAACAACGCCTGGTGCCAGTCACGCGCCATGCCCGGTCCTGCCACCGCGACCCTCCTGTGCCGTGGCATTCTGTCGAGAGTACGACCCGATACGGAGAACGCCTCCCCGGACGCATCCGCGAGGCCAAGCTTTCCTGTTCCCGGGTGGTCGATGGTCCCGAACCCGATCGCGATCCGGGTCTCCATCCCGACTCGCCAAGCGCGGAGTCTCGCCACCAGTGCGAGAGCCGCTGCGAGCGTCGGGCCGGGATCCTCCAGATGGAGCTGCCAACCGTCCCCACGAAACCGGGTGAATTGGGTATCGTGCCCGCTCCATAGCCCGAACTCCTCGGCCACCAGCTCGAGGCTGCGCATCGCCTCGTCCACCGAGTCGGACGTGCTCTCTGCAGACGCGATGAGGTCTCCGGTAAGGACGGCTTGGATGGGGCGCATCTCGGTTCGTTCGTTCGCCTGCTCCGCCTCTCAAATGCAAGGGCTTACCCTTGCATGCCAACAAAGCAAGCACAAAGACTTGCAACAGCCGAAGCAAGCTCTGAGCCTGTCCATCCGGACTCGGCTCTCGGGCCGTGTGCAGCGGGTCCTGGAGCCCAATGGGGCGCGACGCCCCCGCGGCCACCGAGTGGCACCCGTAGTCCGTCCCCCGTTGACCCCACCCCCCCTCGGCCCTACCTTCGGAACATGATCAGCGTCACGGCTCATCCCCACCATCATGTCCATCACACCCCCCGGACGGGGCGGGTGGTGGTCGGAGTGGGTGCCTGAGCCAGGCGCGACATCACCGACCGACATCCAGCGGCCCGTCCGGAACCATGCCGGACGGGCCGCTTTGCGTTGCCCCCCGGCGCCGTCGCCGCAGCACCCAACGCACAGGACCCGACACGACATGCCCCGCATGACCGCCCCATGACCCCCTTTCCCCGCGACCTCTACGCACCCCTCGTCCCCTACGCGCCCGACCGGCGCCCGGTCGAGGTCGACCTCTCGGACAACACGAACCGCTGGGGCACGCACCCCGGCGCCCTCGCCGCCGTCCGCACCGCCGACCCCGAGGAGCTCCTCCGCTACCCTCCCGTCTACGCGGACCGCCTCCGCGCCGCCGTCGCCGCCCGCTTCGGTGTGCCCCTCGAGGCCGTCGCGACCGGGTGCGGCTCCGACGACCTCCTCGACTCGGCCTTCCGCGCCGCCGCCGACCCCGGCGAGTCGATCCGCTTCATCCCGCCCACCTTCTCGATGATCGAGATCTTCGCGACGATGAACGGCCTCGTCCCGCGCCCCCTCGACCGCGCCGCCCCCCGCTCACCCTCGGCTCCCTTCGGCCCCCTCCCCGACCCCGGCCTCCTCCTCGACACGGAAGAAGGCACCCCCGCCATCGTCTACCTCTGCCGCCCGAACAACCCCACCGGCGAGGTCCTCCCCCGCCCCTGGATCGAGACGCTCCTCGACCAGGCCGGCCCCACGGGCCCGGTCGTGCTCCTCGACGAGGCCTACGCCGACTTCATGGAACCCGACGAGGGGCCCGACGACCTCCTCCGACTCGCCGCCACGAGCGACCGGCTCGTCGTCCTGCGGACCCTCTCCAAGGCCTTCGGACTCGCCGGCCTCCGCGTCGGCTTCGCCGTCGGTGCCCCCGAGGTCATCCGCGAGATCGAGAAGTCGCGCGGCCCCTACAAGGTGAACCGCCTCGCCGAGGCCGCCGCCGTCCTCGCCCTGGACGACCGCGAGGGCTGGATCCCCGAGACCCTCGCCGCCGCACGCGCCGAACGCACGCACCTCGCGCGCGCCCTCGTCGAGCGCGGACTGGCGCCCCTCCCCTCGGGCGCCAACTTTCTCCTCGTCCCGACCGAGGGCATCGGCGCGGGCGATGCCGCCTCCGTCACCGCGAAGCTCCGCGAGGCCGGGGTCGCGGTCCGCCCCTTCCCGTCCCTCCCCGGGTTCGGCGATGCGGTCCGCGTCACCCTCGGCCCGCGGCACGAGACCGACCGCTTTCTCGCCGCCCTCGACACCCTGCTCACCCCGACGACCTGACATGACGAACGATACACGGGTCCGCGTGGCCCTCTTCGACTACGGCGCCGGCAATCTGCACTCCCTCGCGAAGGGACTCGAGGCGGGGGGTGCCGAGGTCGAGATCACGACCGACTGGGACGTCGCCCTCTCGCGCGAGGCCCTCGTGCTCCCCGGCGTCGGCTCCTTCGGGGCCGCGGTCCGCTCCCTCGAGGGGCGCATCGCCGAGGTACGCGCCGCCCTCGAGCGCGGCCTCCCCTGCCTCGGGATCTGCCTCGGGATGCAGCTCTTCTTCCCCGACTCCGAAGAGGGCGAGGGGTCGGGCATCGGGCTCATCGGAGGCCGCGTGCGCCGCATCCGGGCCGCCACCGTGCCCCAGATGGGGTGGAACGACGTGGAGCCCCTGGCCCCCGCCGACCCCCTCCTCGCGGAGTTCGCCGGGCTCACCGCCTACTACGCGAACTCCTTCGTCTGCGAGCCCGAAGACCCCGCCACCGTCATCGCGACCTCGGAGGTCGACGAGGACCGCTTCGCCGCCGCGGTCCGCCGCGGCCGGAGCTGGGGCGTGCAGTTCCACCCCGAGAAGAGCTCGGCCCCCGGGCTCGCCCTCCTGCGCAGCTTCCTGCGGCAGGTGCGCACCCCCACCCCCGAACCCGCACGGGAGGAAGGCAGGTGACGCCCCCCCGCCCCGCCGGCTCCTCCCGGCCCTTCGCGGCCGTGCCCGCCGTCGACCTGAAGGGGGGTCGCTGCGTCCAGCTCGTGGGCGGACGCCCCGACGACGAACGGGTCTCGCTCCCCGACCCCGTCGCCGTCGCCCGGGGCTGGCGCGAACGGGGGTTCGGCGTGCTCCATGTCGTCGATCTCGACGCGGCCCTCGGGAGCGGGTCGAACCTCGACCTCGTCCGGGCGATCGCCCGCGAGGCCCCCGGCGAGCTCCAGGTGGGCGGAGGGGTGCGCGACGAGGCCCTCGCCGCCGAGCTCCTCGACGCAGGGGTCGACCGCGTCGTCGTCGGCACCCGCGCGATCGACGACCCCGACTGGCTCGCCGCCCTCGCCGGGCGGCATCCGGGCCGGATCGTCGTGGCCGCCGACATCCGCGACGGCGAGGTGCTCCGCCGCGGGTGGACGGAGGGCTCGGGACTGCGCATCCTGGAGGTCCTCGACGCCCTCGCCGAGCTCCCCCTGGCCGGGATCCTCTGCACCGATGTCGGGCGCGAGGGCCGGGTCGAGGGAATCGACCGGAGCGGGGTGCTCGAGGTGCTCCGGGGCACGGCGCACCCGGTGTGGATCTCGGGCGGAGTGACGACGATGGACGAGCTTCGCTTCCTCCGTTCCGAGGGGGCAGCGGGGGCGGTGCTCGGGATGGCGCTCTACACCGGCTCGCTCGACGCGGAGGCGGTGGCGCACGCCTTCGGGGGTGCGGGCGCGGAGGGCGGTGCGCGCACGGACGCGGGGCAGCACCTCGACGAGGGGCAGGACACGGACGGGACGAACCAGACCACGGACCCAGCGAGGACACGACGATGAGCCGGATCAGCCGCAGGACAGGAGAGACCGTGATCGATCTCGAGGTCACGAGGCAGGAGGGCGCGATCGAGGCGCGCACGGGCGAGCCCTTTCTCGACCACATGCTCGTGACGCTCGCGCGCTACGCCGGGCTCGGGCTCTCGGTCCGGGCCGAGGGCGACCTGCGCCACCACACCGTCGAGGATGTCGCGATCGCCCTCGGGCTCGCGCTCCAGACCGAGGTGCCGGCGAAGGCCGCGCGCTACGGCTCGGCGACGGTGCCGATGGACGAGGCGCTCGTGCTCGCGGCGATCGACGTGGGGGGGCGGGCCTTCTACGCGGGGCGGCTCCCCTCGAACCTCTACGAGCACTTTCTGCAGTCGTTCGCCGTGAACCTCGGGGCCACGCTCCATGTGAAGGTGATCCGGGGTCGCGACCGGCACCACATCGTCGAGGCCGCGGTGAAGGCGACGGGGCTCGCCCTGAGGCAGGCGCTGCGCGAGGGGGACCAGGTGTTCTCGACGAAGGGCGCTGTCGAGATCGAGCTCGAGGTGGGCGGGAGCGCCCCCGGCCGGACGGGAGGGGGCTGAGCGATGCTTCGACCCCGAGTCATCGCCTGCCTGGACGTGAAGGACGGCCGGGTGGTCAAGGGCACGAAGTTCGTGGATCTGCGCGATGTGGGCGATCCGGTCGAGCTCGCGCACCGCTACGAGGAGGAGGGCGCCGACGAGATCGTCTTTCTCGACATCTCGGCCTCGCACGAGGGGCGCGGCACCCTTCTGGAGACGGTGCGTCGGACCGCGGAGGTCCTCTTCATCCCGCTCACCGTGGGGGGAGGCGTGCGCACCGAGCACGACATGAACGCGCTCCTGCGGGCGGGGGCCGACAAGGTGAGCGTGAACTCGGGCGCGGTGCGCGACCCGGAGGTGCTCACCCGGGGCGCGCGCCTCTTCGGTAGCCAGTGCGTCGTGGCCTCGATCGATGCGGCGCGGAGCGCCGAGGGGGCGCATGGCCCGGGGTGGTACCACCACACGCACGGGGGACGCAAGCGCACCGAGCTCGAGGCGGTGCGCTGGGCGCGGGAGTGCGCGGAGCGCGGGGCGGGAGAGATCCTCCTCACCTCGATGGACCGCGACGGGGTGCGCACGGGCTACGACCTGGAGCTGACGCGCGCGGTCGGCGAGGCGGTGAGCGTCCCGGTGATCGCCTCCGGAGGGGCAGGGGCGGCCGAGCACCTGCGCGACGGGTTCGTCGAGGGGGGGGCCGACGCGGTCCTCCTCGCGGGAATCCTGCACGACGGGCTCACGACGGTGACCGCGCTCAAGGAGGCCCTCGCCGGCTGGGGGATCCCGGTGCGGCCGGCCCCGGCAGCACCAGCCACGGCCGAAGGGGGCGCGCCATGACGGAGCGCACCCTTCGCTCCCCGGACGATCTCGCGGCGCTCCGCTGGAACGAGGCCGGGCTCGTCCCCGTCGTGGCCCAGGACGCGGCCGACGGGCGGGTCCTCATGCTCGCCTGGGCAAACCGGGAGGCGCTCGAGCGCGCCCTCGAAACCGGGCTCATGCACTACTGGTCCCGCTCGCGCGCCCGGCTCTGGAAGAAGGGCGAATCGTCGGGCAACCTTCAGCGGCTCGTCAGCCTGCACGGGGACTGCGATGCCGATGCCGTGCTCGCGCGGGTGCGCATGGAGGGGCCCGCCTGTCACACGGGCGAGGCGACCTGCTTCGGGGAGCTGGGCGACGGCACGGCGGAGGCGGAGGGGGCGGGGGGGGCCGGACGCGGCGCCGGCGCGGAGGCCGGGGTGCCTTCCTCCCTTCTGGACGAGCTCTGGGAGGTGCTCGAGGCGCGCGCGCGCGAGCGGCCGGAGGGGAGCTGGACGACACGGCTCCTTGCCGACGAGAACCTGCGGCTGAAGAAGCTCGGCGAGGAGACGGTCGAGCTGGTGACGGCCCTCGTGCGCGGCGACGATCGCGCGCCGGAGGAGGCCGCGGATCTGGTCTACCACCTCATGGTCGCGCTCCTCGGGGCGGGGCACTCGTGGGCCGAGGTCGAGCGGGAGCTGGCGCGGCGGCGATGAGCGTCCTCGGCATCCGGCGCGACGAGCTGGACGTGGAGTTCGCGGAACTCTACCGCCTCGAGCGTTCGTAACGGGTCGCCCCGCCCCCGCTCACTCCGCCCGGCGCAACCCCGGCTCTGGGGGGCCATGCTCCGCGCGCCACCGGTCGTAGCGCTGCCGGAGGGTGACGACCGGATTCGCATCCTCGCCCTCGACGATGTTCTCGTCGGTCACGTCGATGAAGAGCGACCACTCCCCGTCGTTGAAGGACTCGCCCGGCGGGTCGTCCGGCTCCGCCACGAGGAGGTACGCCACATGCGAGGTGCGCCCCGTGCAGGGCACCCCCTCCGGCACCGGCTCGGTCTCGCAGGTGCAGCGCCGGTCGCCTCCGGCCGCATCGGCCGCCTCCATCGCGGCCATGGCCCGGTCCGCGAGCGATCCCTCGGCCTCGAGGAAGGCCGCCGCCGCCCGCTGCACGACCGCATCCGAGGCAAGGATGTTCCCCTGGATCGAGAAGACGATCCCCTCTCCGGGCACACTCCCCTTCAGCCCGAGCGCCGCCCCCGAGTTCCGCTCGCCCGTGAACCCGGCCGACCGCCCCTCCCGGTCCAGGATCGCGAACTGGCGCCGCTCGATCTGCGGGTCTTCCCGGAGCAGCTCGAGGATCGCCTCCGGATCCGTCCCCTCCAGGAGCTCCTGGTGAATCAGCCCCTGGTTCGCCCGCGTCGCATCGACCCCCGCCTGCGCCACGGCCACCCCCCGTCCCGGCACCACGATCGCCTGGATGTCCTTGAGCCCCTGCGAGGGGAATCGCCGCAGGGCCCCCTGGGACACGCAGGTCGCCGAGGCCACCACGACCTGGCCCGTGCGGAGGTCCATCGCAATCACCGACCAGGTCCCCTCCGCCGGCGCGGGAACCATCAGAGCCCCGGCCAGCGCCAGGAGCGGGAGCAGCTTCAGCGTCTTCATCGTCGTCTCCTCGAGATGCCTCTCATCGGCGCGGGGCGTAGATCGCCACCCCCTCGCGCAGTACCCATCGAACCCGCTCGAAGGCGGTGAGATCCGTTGCCGGATCCCCTTCCAGGAGCACGAGATCGGCCACCATCCCCGGCTCGACCAGCCCCGTGTACCCGTGGTCGAAGCGCCCCGCAGCCTCGGAGGTCAGCGCCGCGAGCATCACCTCGAACCCCACCCCCGCCTCGTCCAGGAGCATGACCTCGAGCCCCGGGTCGAACTCCGGCACGTACCCCGCCCCCGTCCCGAAGACGAGCGCGCCCCCGTCCCCCGTGAACCGCCCCACCGCCGCGATTGCCGCATCGGTGCGGGCCGCCGTCGAGGCATCCGACTCCCCCTCGCCCGGAAAGGAGGCCAGGGTCAGCGCCGGCATGAGCGCCACATCGCCGAGCGCCATCCCCTCGAGGCCGACCTCGCCCTCCATCCCTTGCCACCACCCGGCGCGATGGACCCCGGGAGGAAGCCTTCCTCCCGTCTGAACGATGCGGGGCCCGCGCACCCCGCCCGGCCCCAGCCGATCGAGGAGGGGCGCGAGCTCGCCGAAGTCCGAGCCATGATCGACGACGGTGGTGAAGCCGAAGCGGGTGAAGCGCTCCTCGAGCGCCAGGCGGAGCTCCTCGTCCGTGCCCTCCTCCGCGATGTCGAGGAGCTCGTCATCGATCCAGACATCCGAGTTCCAGAAGCCCGCGAGCACGGAGAGCCCCCCGGCCTGGATCCGCTCCGCGCCGGGCGGGACCGGCACCTCTCCGGCCGGCCCGACCGCTTCGATGATCCCGTCCAGGATCACGACGACCCCGTTCTCGATCGGGTCCACGAGGGGCGAGGTGAAGACGAGTCCTCCGGTGATCGCGACGGCCCCGCCCGCCTCCCAGTCCCCCTCGGGGATGTCCTGCTCGCATCCGGCCGACAGGACAAGGGCGGCGGCGAGGAGGGCAGCGACAGGGCGCGGACGTGGCATGGGCGGCAGGGGGTGGCGTGCGGGTCCGGAGCCTCGGCCCGCCTCGGGATCGTCGGGGGTGAGCCGCCAATCTACGCAGTGGAGCGAGGAACCGCACCTCCCCCCGGGGTAGCACACCGCCATGCAGACCGCCCCCACCGGACCGATCCAGGAAGAAGAGGCCCTCGGCAAGGCCTACGACGCGCGCCTCATGCGCCGTCTCCTCCGCTATCTGGGCCCCTATCGGTGGAAGGTCGTGGGGGCGGTCTTCCTCCTGGTTTCCGCGGCAGGACTGCAGATCGTGGGGCCCTGGCTCATCCAGATCGCGCTCGACGATGCGATCCCGGCGGGCGACGGGCGGCTCCTGGCGACCCTCGCGATCGCCTACCTCGTCGCGACCTTCGCGACCTTCGGGCTCCAGTACGCCCAGGAGATCCTGACCACCTGGCTCGGACAGCAGGTCATGGTCGACCTGCGCACGGAGATCTTCGGGCGGCTGCAGGAGCTCGACCTCGCCTTCTACGACCGGAATCCGGTGGGCCGGCTCATGACCCGCCTCACCTCGGACGTGGAAACGCTGAACGACCTCTTCAGCTCGGGGGTGGTCGCGATCTTCGGCGACCTCTTCACCCTCATCTTCATCGTCTCGGCGATGCTCCTCATGGACTGGCAGCTCGCTCTAGTGAGCTTCTCGGTCCTGCCCCTCGTGGTCTGGGCGGCCTTCGTCTTCCGGAGCCGGATCCGGGACGCGTACCGCGACATCCGGGTGCGGCTCGCGCGGATCAACGCCTACCTGCACGAGCGCATCACCGGGGTGCGCATCGTGCAGCTCTTCAACCGGGAGGAGGCCGATGCGCGCCGCCTCGACGAGGTGAACGAGGACTACCTCGAGGCGCACCTGCGGTCGATCACCTACTACGCCCTCTTCTTCCCCGTCATCGAGATCTTCACCGCGGTCGCCCTCGCGCTGATCATCTGGTACGGGGGGCTCTCGATTCTCCAGGACACGACCTCGATCGGGGTGGTGACGGCGTTCCTCCTCTATGCGCGCCGCTTCTTCCGGCCGATCCAGGACCTCTCGGAGAAGTACAACGTGCTGCAGAGCGCGATGGCCTCCTCCGAGCGGATCTTCCGCCTCGTCGACCGGGAGCCCGCGGTGCGCGACCCCGCCGAGCCGCGCTCCCTCCCCCTCCCGGTCCGGGGCGAGATCGAGTTCCGCGGGGTCTGGTTCGCCTACGGGAACACGGAGGAGGGCGAGCCCGACTGGGTGCTGCGCGACGTGAGCTTCCGGGCGGCGGCCGGAGAGAAGATCGCGATCGTGGGGCACACCGGCGCGGGCAAGTCCACGATCATCAACCTCCTGATGCGCTTCTACGACGTGCAGCGTGGCGAGATCCTCGTCGACGGGGTCCCGATCCGCGAGGTGGCACAGGACGAGCTGCGCGCGCGCATCGGGCTCGTGCTCCAGGACGTCTTTCTCTTCAGCGAGGACGTGCGCTACAACATCCGCCTCGGGAACCGGGCGATCACCGATGACGAAGTGCGGGCCGCCGCCGAGGAGATCGGGGCGACCCCCGTGATCGAGCGGCTCGAGCGGGGACTCGACCAGCCCCTCGGGGAGCGCGGATCCTCGCTTTCGGTCGGGGAGCGCCAGCTCCTCTCCTTTGCGCGCGCCCTCGCCTTCGACCCCCGGATTCTCGTGCTCGACGAGGCGACGAGCTCGGTCGACTCGGAGCTCGAGGCACGGATCGACGAGGCCACGGAGCGCCTCATGAAGGGGCGCACCTCGATCGTGATCGCCCACCGCCTCTCGACCGTCCAGGGCGCGGACCGGATCCTCGTCATGCACCACGGCCGGCTCGAGGAGTCGGGCACCCACGCCGAGCTCCTCGAGATCGGCGGGCTCTACGCCCGTCTCCACGAGCTCCAGTTCGCCCCCCCGACGGCCCCGGGCGCCCCGGCCGGCTCGAGTCCGCCCGCTCCGGCGTGACCGTCGCCCCGAGCTGCGCCCCGGGTCCGCGCCCCCGCATGACGGCCCCGCCACCATGACCCTCGCCCCCCCGACCCGCCCGCGCGCATGATCCACGGGACCGCAGACCATGCGTGGGAGGCCCTCACCGGAGAGGACGAGGAGGACCGCGCCTGCGAGCGCATCCCCGAGGAGGCCTGCTCGGAGGTCCCTGGCAACTTCGCGCTGAACGCGCTGAACGGGACCGCCACGAAGCTCGCCGAGCAGCTCGCCTCGCCGGGGCTCGTGCTCCCCTGGATCCTCGGCGCGATCGGGGCCCCCGCCGCCCTCGTCGGGCTCCTCGTGCCGGTACGCCGCGCCGGCTCCCTATTGCCGCAGCTCGCGATCGCGGGCCGCATCCGCGCCTTCGCCCGCCGCAAGTGGTTCTGGGTCGGGGCCGGCGTGACCCAGGCGGGGGCGCTCCTCGCGATGATCCCCGCGCTCCTCCTCCTCCCCCCGGCCGCGGCCGGAGGAGCCCTCGTCGCCCTCCTCGCCCTCTTCTCGGTCGCGAGCGGGGTCGGCTCGGTCGCCTTCAAGGACGTCCTCGCGAAGACGATCCCGAAGGGCCGCCGCGGCACCCTCCTCGGGGTGCGCGCCACCGCGGGAGGCCTCCTCGCCGTCGTCGCCGCCCTGCTCCTGCGCACCTTCCTCGCCGAGGAGGACGACCTCACCCCCTACGTCTGGCTCCTGACGGGCGCCGCCGCGCTCTGGCTCCTCGGCAGCCTCTTCTTCGCCGGAATCCGCGAGGCCCGGGGAGCCACCGCCGGGGGCCGAAGTGCCCTGGAAGAAGCGCGCGCCGGCCTGGCCTTCGTCCGGAAGCACCCGGCCTTCGGGCGCTTCGTCGGGGCTCGGGCGCTCCTGCTCTCGGCGCAGCTCGCCGCGCCCTTCTACGCCCTGCAGGCGCAGAGCGTCACCGGGGTCGGCTCGGCGAACCTCGCCCTCTTCGTGATGGCCTCGAGCGTCGCGGCGGTGCTCGCCTCGCCCTTCTGGGGCCGGTTCGCGGACGCCTCGGCGCGGCGGGTCATGGTGGTCGGCGGGGTGTGGACCGCGGTGACCGTGGCGCTCGCCCTCGGGGGGGCGCTCCTCGAGGTCGCGGAGTGGGAGGCAACCGGCAGCGCGGTGTGGGGCGTGGCGCTCTACGGCCTCGTCTTCTTCTCGTCGGGGTTCGCCGTGGCCGGGGTCCGGCTCGGGCGCAAGACCTACCTGGTCGACGCGGCTCCCGAGCGGGAACGCCCCCTCATGGTCGCGGTGGCGAACACCCTCGTCGGGGTGATGTACGCCCTCTCCGCCACCCTCGGTTTCGTGGCGGATCGGATCGGGGTCGCCACCGTCCTTCTCGTCCTGGGCGCGATGGCCGCCCTCGGCACCCTCCTGGCCCAGCGCCTTCCCGAGGCCGATGAGCTGATCCCCGGCAACTGACACGGGGCGGCATTCCCTCGGACTCGGGATCGCATGCGTCGGCCTTCAGGTGAGCCCCCCGGTGCGCGCACCGGACTCTCCCCGGACCAAAGCTGGTCCCGGCCCTCAGATCCTGTCCCGAGACGGGGCTCCACCCCGGCGCCAGGAAGACTCCCCGCAAAAAGAGCCGCACCCCGCGCGAAGAAGACTTCCCGCGGAAAGTGCCGCACCCCGCGCGAGGAAAACTCCCCGAACACGGAGCCGCAGCGCGGTGCATGGGGAGTTCTCTGGCAAGAACGGTCGAGTTCTTCCCCTGCCCTTGGCTCCCACGGCGGGCGCGGGTGAAACTCGCTCGCTTTCGCACGACTTCTCCCCGCGCCCGTCCATCGAGTTCACTGCGAGGGGACTTCTTGCCTGCCGGCACAGCAGGGCGGTCGGGCGGTTCAGGCCGCGAGGATCAGGAGCGCGCCAGTCTCGGCGCAAGGACCAGGAGCGGGCCAGTCTCGGCGCGAAGACCGGGTGCGCGCCAGTACGGGCGCAGAGGACCGGGTGCGGGCCAGTCAAGGTTCGGGGGCCGAGCGCGGGCCTCGAGCCGGGATCTCGGTCCAATCCTGGAGTGCGGGCCCGCACGCCCGCACCTCCACGCCAGAACGGGCCGGGCGGGGTCCCCGACAGGATTCGTTCACCCCGTCTCGCCCAGCCGGCCCCCGTGTCAGATAAAGGAAGAGGATCGCTGCAGGGCACCCCGCCGACGCGGATGCCCCCGGGATCCCGCAAGGGCGAGCATACCGCACATGCGGCTCATCCGATCAAGGGCCCCCTGCAGCGCCTGATGCGAAACACTGGGGCGCACTGGCGCCCCTCCTCTGAAGGAGGGTTGCGACGCCAGCGGCGGTCTCGGTCTCCGGCCGTCCGGCATGGCGCAGAAAACTCCCCGCGGAAGGAACCGCACCGCGGCGCGAAGAAGACTTCCCGCGGAAAGTGCCGCACCCCGCGCGAGGAAAACTCCCCGAACACGGACCCGCAGCGCGGTGCATGGGGAGTTCTCTGGCAAAAACGGTCGAGTTCTTCCCCTGCCCTTGGCTCCCACGGCGGGCGCGGGTGAAACTCGCTCGCTTTCGCACGACTTCTCCCCGCGCCCGTCCAACGAATTCACTCCGAGGGGACTTCTTGCCCGCCGGCGCAGCAGGGCGGTCGGGCAGTTCAGGCCGCGAGGATCAGGAGCGCGCCAGTCTCGGCGCGAGGATCAGGCGCGGGCCGGTCTTGGCGCGAAGACCAGGAGCGGGCCGGTCTCGGCGCAAGAACCAGGCGCCGGCCAGTCTCGGCGCGAGAGAATCGGGTACGCGCGCGGCGACCTCGCTCAGTACGCCTTGAGCGAGGGGTCGACCTCGGCGCGCCAGCCGAGCACGCCACCGGACAGGTTGTAGACGTTCTCGAAGCCGCGCTCCATGAGCTGCCGCGTCGCCCACGCGCTCCGCGCCCCGGAGCGGCAGTAGATCACGAGGGTGTCGTCCGGGCCGAGTTCCCCGGTGCGATCGGCGAACTCCCCGACGGGGATGTGGTGCTGCCCGACATCGGGCAGGTCGGCGACCTCGCGCTCCCACCCCTCCCGCACGTCGACGAGGACGAGGGGCTGGTCGGCGTCGAGGCGCTCCTTCAGCTCGGTGGGAGAGATCTCGGGAACGGGTCGATCGGCTTCGCTCACGGTGCGGCTCCGGGTGGTGCGTCGGGTTCATGAAGGTGGTCTGCGAGGGCCCGCGCGCTCCGGCGGGCGGCACCCTCGTGTTCGAGAATGTAGTCGAGCGCCGCCGCCCCGACACCCTCCGCGGTCCCGCCGGGGGCCAGCCACTCGACGAGGACCCGGGCGAGTCCCTCGGCATCCGCGACCTCGCGGGCCCCGCCCCCCCCGAGGAGATCCCCGGCCGCACGGGCGTTCGCATGGCGCGGACCGAACGCGACGGGGAGCCCCGCCGCGGCCGGCTCGAGCACGGAGTGGAGGCCATGGCGATGGAACCCTCCTCCCACGTACGAGGCATGCCCGATGGTGTAGAGGTGCGCGAGGACCCCGACCCGGTCCACGAGCACGACATCGGCCGCGCCGGGGTCCCCCTCGTCCTCGACGGTGGCGAGGCGCGCCGATCGGAGCCCGGCCCCGTCGATCTCCCCCTCGAGCCGGGCAAGGTGCTCGGCGCTCGGCTCGTGCGGCGCGATCACGAGGAGGAGCCCCTCGACCTCGCGCCGCGCCCGCGCGAAGGCGGGAAGGAGCACCGCCTCGTCCGGACCCCAGGTCGATCCGGCCACGAGAACCGGCCGCCCGATCCCGCGGAAGGGAGCGAGGGGTGCGCTCAGCGGATCGGCCTGGAGCGCGCGCTGCCGGGCCGAGTCGATCGCGGGATCGCCCGTGACGAGGATGCACTCGGGCGCGACCCCCAGCCTCCCGAAGCGCTCCGCGTCATCGACCGAGATCGCGAGCACGCGGTCGAGCCCCCCGAAGACCGGCGAGAGGAGGGTGCGCGCGCCCGGCCGCAGCCGCCCCGCATTCGGCGGAAGGGTCCCCGCCACGAGGACCACCGCCGTGCCCCGTGCCGCCGCATCCCGCGCGAGGCGCGGCCACACCTCGGTCTTCGTGAAGGCCAGGAGCCGGGGCCGGAGCGCGTCCAAGGTGCGCCGCACCTCGCCCGCGGTGTCCCAGGGGAGGTAGTCGGCCACATCGACGGGCATGCGCCGGGCGAGCCCCTCGGCCGAGGGGCTGAAGTGGGTGTAGGCCGTCTGGATCGCACCTTCGCGCCGGGAGCGCTCCCCCCCGCGGACGCTCCCCTCCTCGACCGCGAACTCGGCCGCGAGCGCCTCGAGGACGGCCCGCGCCTGGAGCCCCTCCCCCACAGACGGAGCATGGAACCAGGCCAGGGGAAGGTCGGCCCGGCGCCCTCCCCGGCTCCAGGCCGCGAAACGCTCCGACGCACCCCGCCGCGCCCGGATCCCGCGCGCGAGCTTCGAGGAGCCGCGCGCCAGGAGGGGCGAGACCCCGCGGAGGGCTCCGAGGGCGAGTGCATAGCTGCGGTGCGGAAAGCGCATGCGGGAATGAAACCTCTGGCGCGCAGCATCTCAAGGGGCGAGCCCGGCCGCCGAGCTTCGCGTGCCCTTCGCGCCCCCGTGCACCCCTCCCTGTGCGGCCCTCCTTCCCTCTCGTGGACGAGCGTGCGGGAACCGCGCTCCGCCTCCTGGGGTCCACGGGGTTGGCCTCCCCTCGCATGACCCCGCACCCGGAGCCCGGATGGAGTATCGACTCACCGTGCGCTATGGCGCACCGAAGATGAAGTACCATATTGCCACCGTAACCGGACGGGATCTCCGCGAGGTCCTTCGCCGGGTCGCGGACGAACTCCCCGACGAGGTCGCGGCGACCGGGTCCCTCGTGGAGATCCGCCCCGACATCGATCCCGAAGAACGCCCCTGGCTCGGCGACGAGGGCCCCGAGCCGGCCCAAGAGCGTTAATTTAGCGTTAAACGGCGTTAACCAAGCGTTAATTGAGCGTTAATTCGTCCTTGAAGCACTCCCGGCGACCTTCGTGCGCGGCCCTTCTCGGGATGGCCGCGACGACACTCCTCGTCCTCTCGGCATGCAATCCGGTCTACGTGGTCCGTGCCGGGTGGGGCCAGGCGCAGATCCTCTCGGCAAGGGAGCCCCTCACCCGCGTGATCACGGACCCGGCCACCGACCGCGACACCCGTGACCGGCTCCGCTTCGTCCACGACGCCCGGCGCTTCGCGATCGAGGAGCTCGGCTTCCGCAACGCGGGCGACGCCTACACCTCCTACGCCGAGCTCCCCTCCGACACCCTCGCCCTCGTCCTCTCGGCGGCGAGGCGCGACCGGCTCGAAGCCCACACCTGGTGGTTCCCGATCACCGGACGCGTCCCCTACCGTGCATGGTTCACGGTCGAGGGCGCGGAGCGTGCGCGGGACCAGATGGAGGCCGAGGGCTTCGATACCTTCCTCCGGGCGACGCCCGCCTTCTCGACGCTCGGGTGGTTCGCGGACCCGGTCTACTCGACGATGCTGCGACAGGACGTGGTGGGGGTGGTCGAGACGGTGCTCCACGAGCTGGCGCACAACCACCTCTTCATCCCCGGCCGGGGGCGCTTCAACGAGTCGTGGGCCACCTTCGCGGGGCACGCAGCGGCGGCCCGCTTCTTCTGCGAACGGGAGGGTGGTGCTCCGGACTCGGTGCTCTGCCGGCGTGCGGAGGCCCGGTGGCGCGATGCGCGGCGGGTGTCGCGCTTCCTCATGGCGCTCGAGGAGGAGGTGCGCGCGCTCTACGCGACGATGGAGCCGGGGCCGGCCCTCGAGACGTCACGCCGCTCGGCGTACGAGGCCGCGCGGGATCGCTTCGTCGAGGAGGTGCAGCCGGAGCTCGAGGCCACGCGCTACGAGGTCTTCGCGCGCGAGCCGCTGAACAACGCGACCCTCCTTGCGCGGACCCTCTACTTTCACCGGCTCGACGACTTCGACCGGCTCCTGTACGAACGCTTTGAAGGCGACCTCCGCGGGCTTCTGGCCTGGATCCGCGAGGAGGCACCGCGGTCGGACGACCCCTTCACGGTGCTCGATCTGCCGGGCCGGGGAGGTGGCCCGTGAGCCGGCCACGCTTCCTCCTGACGAGCTGGCAGGACTTCGGCGCGGGCTCGGTCCAGTCGGTGCACAATCTGGCGGAAGGGCTCCACGAGCGAGGCCATGACGTGCGCGTGGCAACCCCCGCGGGTGGGGTTCTGGGGGAGCGCCTGCGGCGGAGCGGGGTGCCGGTCGTGGACTTCCCCTTCCGGCGCGGGTGGAGCCCGAGGAATGGCCGGGAGCTGGCGGCGCTCGTCCACCGCGAGAAGATCGACCTGATCGATGCGCAGGAGTCGCGCGACCGGAAGGCGGCGATCCTCGCCCGGCGGTTCTTCGGGGTGCGCTGCCCGCTCGTGATCTCGCGCCGCCAGCTCAGCAACACGTCGCTCGTGCAGAGCTGGCTCTATGGGCGGGCGGCCGATGCCGTGGTGGGGAACAGCCTTGGGGTGGCGCAGAGCATCCGGGGGGTGCCGCTCGAGAAGGTGTGCGTGGTCTCCAGCGGATACAACACCCGCCGGCTGGGCGCCGCCCCGGCCGGGGAGGAGGTCGAGGCGCTCCGAAGGCGTCTGGGGTTCGACCCCTCGCTTCCGACGGTGGGGGTCGTGGCGCGCCGCAAGGACCAGGGGGCGCTCCTGCGCGCGCTCGCGATCCTCGGACGCCCGGTGAACGTGCTCCTCGTCGGGGTCGAGCGCGATGCCGAGCTGGCGCGGCTCGAGGCGGGGCTGCCGGCCGGATCGCGCACCGCCTTCACCGGCTTCGTCGCGCACCCCCGGCCCTACTGGCACCTGATCGAGGTGAAGGTGCTCCCCTCGTACAACGAGGGCCTCCCGCAGGCGCTCTTCGAGGCCATGACGCTCGGGATCCCGGTCGTGAGCTCGATCGTCGGGGGCACTCCCGAGATGATCCGGCACGGCGAGAACGGGTTCCTCTTCGAGAACGGGGACGACGCGGCGATCGCACGGCTGGTGGGCACGCTCCTCGATGACGCGGGGCTGCGGGCGCGGTTCGTGGAGGCGGGGCGCCGCACCGCCCTCGAGGAGTTCACCGTCGCCGCCTTCGTGGAGCGGACCGCCGCGCTCTACGAGGCGCTCCTTGCGGGCCGGCCGCTTCCCGGGCGCCTCTCGGAGCTCGACGGGTCGCGGGGTATGTCGTTCGCGAGGCGCACCGGCTAACTTTCGGTCCTGATGTGCCCGCACGCCCCCGCCCCCTTCGATCCCGACCCGCCGCCCGCGGCGCCCCGGCCCGCGCCCCCGCCCACGCGGAGGCACGCGACCCCGGCCGCCCCGAAGGAGCTCCAGCTCTCGCGGCTCGCACGGCATCTCGGCCGTGCCCTTCTCCGCCGGTGCCCGAACTGCGGAGCGCGTGGAATCTTCGAGCTCTGGCTTGTGATGCGCGAGGAGTGCCCCCGCTGCCACCTTCGCTTCGACCGCGGCGAGGACGACTACTTCATCGGAAGCTTCACGATCAACCTGGTCGTCGCGGAGCTCATCGTGTGCATTGCGGCACTCGTCGGAATCCTGGCCACCTGGCCTGACGTGCCCTGGATGGGGCTGAAGTGGGCGCTCATCGCTCTCATCATTCCGGTGCCCGCGCTCTTCTACCCTTTTGCGAAGACGCTCTGGCTCGCCGTCGACCTCACCTTCCGACCCGTTCGCTTTCAGGACCTGGCCGGACATGGGGAAAACACGACCGACGGGAAGAAGGCATCCCATCCTCCGCCCCTCCCGGACAGCCTCGCTCCTCCGCCGCAGCGCTGAGCCCCGATTCACTGCCAGGTGCTCGGTCCGGACCCCGCCCGGGCCCCCATGTCCCATGGCCGACGCGCCGCGCCAGCTCCGTGCCACCGCGGGCCTGGGGTCACCTTCCGCCCCGGTCGTGAGCGCCCCGACGCGTCCGGGTGCCGCCGCGCCGCGTCGGGGTGTCCGTCTCCCCCCTGCCTTGGACTTCGGAGCTGCGTCGCCTATCCCCCCGAAACCAGGCGGAAGTCGAATTCGAGGCGGATCTCGTCGCGGATGCTCAGGACGGAGCCGACACGGGGGACCTCGAGTTCGAAGTCCCCGAAAGTGAAGCGGGTCTCGGCCCGGCCGAGCATCCCTCCATCAAGGACCTCGGCTCCAACACGCCACTCCACCGGGCGAGTGACCGCGCGAATCGTCATGTCGCCGACGAGGACGAACTCGGTCTCCTGGCCGGGGGTGAGCGGGAAGGCAAGACCCCGGACTTCGCGCGGAACGAAGATGGCCTCGGGGTATTCGGCTGTCCCGAGGGTGTTGCGCCGCAGGAAGTTGTCACGTCGGTCAGAGTCGCTCTCGAGCGAGGCGAGGTCAATCACGAACCGGGACGCCGCGGCGATCACCTCGCCGTCGCTCGTGACCATGATTCTGCCCTGCACTCCGCTCGTGCGCCCGACCGCATCATTGGGAAAGTCGAGGCGGGCGAGCTGCTCGCGAACACGGTAGCGTGCCTCGTTGCCCTCTTCCGCAACGACGAAGACGAGGGTGTCGGATGCGGAGGTCTGGCTCGTGGGGGGCTGCGTCATGGAAGCCGCGCCCGTGAGGACATCACCCACGGGGGCAGTCTGAGCCACCTCGCCCTCAGGACCGAGAAGCATCGCGGCACCCACCACGATCGCCAGCGGAAGTGCCAGGGAGTGGACTCGCCCGGCCGACTCGTGGGCGAGCGATGACGAGGTCTTCGAGAGGCCTCCGAACAGGGAACCAATCATGCGTTGCTCCATCGTGCGGGTGAGCTGGAATTCGATCGACGTTCCCTCCTACCCCGAACCGTTCGCACGTGCCCCCCAATTGCGAACCCGCCGGACCTGCCCTCCATCCGCCGAGCGTGCCCCCAACTCCCGCACCTGCCGGACATGCCCTCCGCACCGAGACAGCTGGCGAAGCGCCTCCGCGCCTCAGCCACCTGCGTCGGGCCGTAACGACGGGCATCCGGCCGGAATCGCACGTGCCGGGTCGAAACCACCCTGTCCGGGCCGGATCGATGCGTAGAGGGGCCGGGGCAAGGCGTGAAGAGGCCGGCTCACTCGATCCGGGCAGGCATCGCGCGCCAATCGACTAACGCGTCCTTCGTACACCGAGCTCGTTAGTGATTCTCACTGCATAAGTATCAAAACGACTAACGAGGAAGGCGTACGACGAGCCCGTTAGCGGTTTTGTCAGATATATAGTGAAAGCGACTAACGAGCCCTTCGTACGTCGAGTTCGTTAGCGATTTTCGCGGCTGCGCTCTGGGACCCGCACCCTGCGAGCTACCCCCTCGGGCAGTCACGACCGGGGGTCCCGGTGCGCGAGCCTGGTGAGAGGGCCGGGTGCGCGGGCCCGGTGAGCGGGTCTGGTGAGAGGGTCTGGTGAGAGGGTCTGGTGAGAGGGTCTGGTGAGCCGTCTCGGCGGGGGACCTCGGCGTACGGATCCCCTTGGCGCCGCTTGGGAAATGAAGCGGCGCTGCGCGCCGCACCTGTGCGTCCCTCATCGCGGGATCGCGGAAACGCGCAACGGGGGCGCGCCCCCGGCGCGCCATCCTTCGCTCGGACGAGGCCGGTCAACGACGAGGGTCGGGTGACGGACGCGGCAGAACAACGACGGAGCGGGGTTCCGGACGGGGCCGGACAACGACGGGGCTCGCGTTCCGGACACGGCTGAGAAGCGACGGGGTTCGCGTTCCGCGGAACGCGACAGCGTTCGTAGCCGGTCGGCCGGGGGACCGGCCCTTGGTCCGGACCCGAGCGCACTGTAAGTTCCGGGTCTTCCTGCGCGGGGTTCGGCAATCCCGCGCCGAGAGGGCCGCACCGACCTGCGCGCCGAGGCAGGCACCGACACAGACACCGGACCGCGAACGAGGGCTCCGACAGAACTCCATGGCGAACGAACAGCACGACCGGTACACCCCCGGCACCGTCGAAGCGAAGTGGCAGGCGCGCTGGGAGAACGAGGGCACGAACAGCTTCACCCTCGACCGCCTCCGCGCTCCCTCCGACCCCTTCTACAACCTCATGATGTTCCCCTACCCCTCGGCCGAGGGGCTCCACGTCGGGAACATCTATGCCTTCACCGGGGCCGACGTCCACGGCCGCTGGCACCGCCTCCAGGGGCGCGACGTCTTCGAGCCCATCGGCTTCGACGCCTTCGGCATCCACTCGGAGAACTTCGCCCTCAAGGTCGGCACCCACCCGATGGACCTCATTCCGCGGAACGTGGCGAACTTCACCCGCCAGCTCCGCCGGATCGGGGGAATGTTCGACTGGAACCACACCGTCGACACCACCTCGCCCGACTACTACCGCTGGACCCAGTGGCTCTTCCTGCAGCTCTTCAAGGGCGGCCTCGCCGAGCGCAAGGAGGCCCCCGTCAACTGGTGCCCCTCCTGCATGACGGTGCTCGCGAACGAGCAGGTCGTCGGCGGCCTCTGCGAGCGGTGCGACACCCCCGTCGAGCAGCGCCGCATCGCCCAGTGGTTCTTCAAGATCAGCGACTTCGCCCCCCGCCTCCTCGAGAACCTCGCCCACATCGACTGGTCCGAGACCACGAAAAAGGCACAGGAGAACTGGATCGGCCGGAGCGAGGGCGCGCTCCTCCGCTTCCCGGTCCTCGGCGTCGAGGCCACCCCCGAGCTCGTCCGGAGCGCCACGGAGTCCCCGCAGACGGAAGGGACCGGCGGGAGCGCCACCGACCCCGGCACCGCGACCGCCGACGCCAGCCAGGAGGAAGGCACCCGCGAGCTCCTCCTCGAGGTGTTCACGACCCGGCCCGACACGATCTTCGGCGCGTCGTACATGGTGCTCGCGCCGGAGCACCCCCTGGTCGACGCCCTCACCACGCCCGAGCAGGCGCCCGAGGTCGCGGCCTACCGCGAGCGCGTCGCCCGCATGGACCTCGTGGCCCGCAAGAAGACCGACAAGTCGAAGACCGGCGCCTTCACCGGGGGCTACTGCCGCAATCCGGCCACGGGCGAGCGCATCCCCGTCTGGATCGCCGACTACGTCCTCATGGAGTACGGGACCGGCGCGATCATGGCGGTCCCCGGCCACGACGAGCGCGACTTCGAGTTCGCCACCGAGTTCGGCCTCCCGATCCCCCGCGTCGTCGCGGCCCCCGACGAGACGGCCGACACCCCCCTCGCCGAGGCGTACACCGGCCCCGGCCACCTCGTGAACTCGGGCGACTTCGACCGCCTCGAGGTCGAGGAGGCGAAGTCCCGCATCACCGCCTGGCTCGCCGAGCAGGGTCTCGCCGAGGCGCGCGTGAACTACCGCCTCCACGACTGGTGCATCTCGCGCCAGCGCTACTGGGGGCCCCCGATCCCGATCGTGCACTGCGAGGCGTGCGGCCCCGTCCCCGTCCCCGAGAGCGAGCTCCCCGTCGTGCTCCCCCGCGTCGAGGACTTCAAGCCCGACGACTCCGGGGTCAGCCCCCTCGCGCGCGTGCGCTCCTGGTACGAGACCGAGTGCCCCGAGTGCGGCACCCCCGCCCGCCGCGAGACCGACGTCTCCGACACCTTCCTCGACTCCGCCTGGTACTTCCTGCGCTACCCCTCGACCGACCGCGGCGACGTCGCCTTCGACCCCGAGATCACGCGCACCTGGCTCCCTGTCGACGCCTACATCGGGGGCAACGAGCACGCCGTGCTCCACCTCCTCTACGCGCGCTTCATCACGATGGCGCTCCACGACCTCGGCCACCTCGACTTCGAGGAGCCCTTCGCCCGCTTCCGCGCACACGGGATGATCATCCGTGAGGGCGCGAAGATGTCGAAGTCGCGCGGCAACGTCGTCGTCCCCGACCCCATCATCGAGGAGTTCGGCGCCGACACCTTCCGCCTCTACCTCATGTTCCTCGGCCCCTTCGAGGAGGGCGGAGACTACCGGGACCAGGGCATCCAGGGCCCCTTCGGCTTCCTCAAGCGCCTCTGGGAGACGATCGTTCCCGTCGAGGGGCTCGCCGAGGGCGACCCCGACCCCGACCTGGAGCGCAAGCTCCACCAGACGATCGAGCAGCTCACCCGCCAGATCCCCGAGCTCGGCTACAACACCTCGATCGCCGCGATGATGGAGTACCTGAACGCAGTCCGCACAGGAGGAAGGCAGGCCCGCCGCTCCGAGGTCGAGCCCCTCGTCCCCCTCCTGGCCCCCTTCTGCCCCCACATCGCCGAGGAGCTCTGGGAGCGCCTCGGCCACGAGGGGAGCATCTTCGAGGGCGCGAACTGGCCCGCCTTCGACCCCGCGCGCCTCGTCGAGGAGACCGTGACCCTCGCCGTCCAGGTCAATGGGAAGGTGCGCGGCACCGTTGACCTCCCCGTCGGCACCGACGAGGAGACCGCCCTCGCGAGCGCGCGCGCAGAGCCGAACGTGGCCCGCTTCCTCGCCGAGGGCGAGCTGCGCCGCGTCATCTACGTGCCCGACCGCCTCCTCAACCTCGTCGTCGCCTGAGCCCGAGCCCGAGCCCGATGCCCGACTTCCATTCGCGCGAGACCCGCCTCGCGATCGATGCCATCCGCGTCCTCTCCATGGACGCGGTCCAGCAGGCGAACTCCGGCCACCCCGGCACCCCGATGGCACTGGCCCCGGCGGGCTGGCTCCTCTGGCGCCACCACCTGAGGCACAACCCGGCGAACCCCGCCTGGGTCGACCGCGACCGCTTCGTGCTCTCGGTCGGGCATGCCTCGATGCTCCTGTACTCCCTCCTCCACCTCTCGGGCTACGAGCTCACCCTCGACGAGATCCGGAACTTCCGGCAGTGGGGGAGCCCCACGGCGGGCCACCCCGAGGCGCACGAGCACCCCGCGATCGAGACCACGACCGGGCCCCTCGGCCAGGGGGTCGCGAACTCCGTCGGGATGGCGCTCGCCGAACGCTGGCTCGCCGCGCGCTTCAACCGCCCCGACCACACGATCGTCGACCACTTCACCTACGCCTTCTGCTCCGACGGCGACCTCATGGAGGGGATCTCCCACGAGGCCGCCGAACTCGCGGGGCACCTCGGGCTCGGCAAGCTGATCTGGGTCTTCGACGACAACGAGATCACGATCGAGGGCTCGACCGACCTCGCCTCCTCGACGAACCAGCTCCGCCGCTTCGAGGGCTACGGCTGGCACATCGAGCGGGTCGCCGACGGAAACGACCTCGTCGCCCTCGACGACGCGCTCCGGCGGGCACGGGAGGTCACAGACCGCCCCTCCCTCATCGCGCTCCGCACGACGATCGCCTGGGGAAGCCCCGGCAAGGCCGGCACCGCCGACGCCCACGGCGCCCCCCTCGGCGAGGACGAGATCCGTCGCACGAAGGAGAACCTCGGCTACCCGAGCCTCGAGCCCTTCCATGTGACCGACCAGGCCCGCGCCGACTGGGCCGCCTGCACCCCGCGTGGTGCCGAACTGGAAGAAGGGTGGCACGCCCGCCACCGCGCCTGGGCCGAGGCCCACCCCGAGGCCGCCGCCGAGTTCGAGGCGATGATGGCCGGAAGACTCCCCGAGGGGTGGGAAGGGGCCCTCGAACCCTTCCTCCGTGTCGAAGCGGGGACGAAGGAGGCGACCCGCGGGAGCTCGGGCAAGGTGCTCCAGGCGCTGGCCGCCGCGATCCCGAACCTGATCGGGGGCTCGGCCGACCTGGGTCCCTCGAACAAGACCGAGCTGAAGGGCGAGGGCTCGCTCCAGGCCGACAACCCCTCGGGGCGCAACCTCCACTTCGGGGTGCGCGAGCACGCGATGGGGGGAATCCTGAACGGGATGGCGCTCCACGGGGGCGTGCGCGTGTACGGGGGGACCTTCCTGATCTTCTCGGACTACATGCGCCCCTCGATCCGGCTCGCGGCCCTCATGGGGGTGCCGGTGAAGTACGTGTTCACGCACGACTCGATCGGGCTCGGGGAGGACGGACCCACCCACCAGCCCATCGAGCACCTCCTCGCGCTGCGGGCGATCCCGGGGCTCATGGACCTGCGTCCGGCCGACATGGTCGAGACGGCGTGGGCCTGGCGGCTCGCCCTCGAGCGGGGCGACGGGCCGGCCTTTCTCTCGCTCACGCGGCAGGGCGTGCCCGCCCTCGACCGGAGCCGCTGCCCGGATCCGGACGGGGTGCGACGCGGGGGGTACGTCTTCCGCGAGGCCGACGGGGGCGAGCCCGAACTCATCCTGATCGGGTCGGGCTCGGAGCTCCACCTCGCGGTCGAGGCGGCCGAGGCGCTCGAGGGCGAGGGGCGGCGGGTGCGGGTCGTGAGCCTTCCCTCCTGGCACCTCTTCGCGCGGCAGGACGAGGCGTGGCGGCGCTCGGTGCTCCCCCCGGCCGTGCGGGCGCGGGTCTCCGTCGAGGCGGGGACGACGCTCGGCTGGGAGCGCTGGATCGGCTCCGAGGGGATCGCCGTCGGAATCGACCGCTTCGGCGCCTCGGCCCCCGCGCCCGTCCTGTACCGCAAATTCGGGGTCACCGCGGCGCAGGTCGCCGAGCGGGCCCGGAGCCTCCTCGGCTCGCAGGCGGGGTAATCGGGGGCGCACCCCGTTGCCCTGCCCGATGAACCTGTACAGATTCAGGGCTTTGCCGCACGATTCCGACGCCCTCAGGGGAAGATCGACCCGAACCCGGTAGTCATGTCCGCGACCGCGCGCGTTCAGACCGAAAAGGACCCGAGTCCCCGGGGAGAAGAGGGCCGTTGGGCGCGCACGATCGCTCTCGCCCTCCTCTTTGCGGCGTTCTGGTTCGTGTTCTCGGGGCGCTTCGGCCTGCAGTACTTCGTGTTCATGGCCTGTTCCGTCGGTCTCGTTCTCTGGATGAACCCGGAGCGTCCCTTTCGGGGCACGGATCTCTCGCGGGGCGCCGGGCTCACCGGGCGGATTCGCTCGGGGGTGGCGCTCGTGCGGTACCTCGTCTGGCTCGTCTGGAACGTCTTCAAGGCGAACATCGAGGTCGCGGCCATGATCCTGCATCCGCGCCTCCCGATCCGGCCGCGCCTGCTGCGGTTCTCGACGACTCTCGAGAACGAGGTGGCTCAGGTGCTCGTGGCGAACTCGATCACCCTGACGCCCGGCACGGTCACGATCGATGTGAAGGGGCAGGAATACCTCGTCCATGCCATCCACCCCGACTCGGTGAGCGCGATCGCGGAGGGTCACGTCCAGAACGTGGTGGCCCCGATCTTCGGTGAAGCAGCCGATCCGGTGCCCGAGATCGAGTGGGCGTGGTCGCTCGAGGAGTTCGAGCAATGACGGGCTTCCTCCTCGGCCTCTCGATCTTCATCTGTTTCCTGATCGGCCTGAACTTCATCCGGGTGTTCCGGGGGCCGCTCATCTACGACCGGCTCCTCGGGGTCGGGGCGATCGGGACGAACGCGGTGCTCCTCCTGGCGCTCCTCGGCTACATCTACGGGCGCCCGGATGGCTTTCTCGACCTCGCGATCACGTACGCGATCCTGAACTTCATCGGGGTCGTTGCGGTCGCGAAGTTCCTGGAGGTCCGCGGCGACCGGTCACGCTCGCGGTGGACCCGGGCCGGAGGAGATAGCCAGTGATCCTGGATTCGCTCGCGATCGTGGCGCTCGTCGTGGGTGCCTTCTTCCTCCTGGTGAGCTCGGTGGGGCTGCTCCGACTCCCGGACTTCCTCTCGCGCGCTCACGCGGTGGGGAAGTCCGACACGCTGGGATCGCTGCTGGTCCTGATCGGGCTGATCCTGCATGCCGGGGTGAGCCTGGACACCGGGAAGCTGCTCCTGATCGTGGTCTTCATCGCGGTGACCAACCCCACCGGGATCCACACGCTCGCGCGCGCAGCCCTGCGGGCGGGAGCCGAGTTCTGGGTCAGCGACGAGGACCGTGCCGAAGCCAGTGGAACGGCTCCGGCGCCACGGACGGGCGCAGCCCCCGAACCGGAGAGGGGGATGGGACGGTGATCCTCGAACTCGACTTCTGGCTCATGATCGTCCTGATCATGTTTGCGATCCTTGCACTCGAGGTGAAGGACCTCCTCGCCGCAGTGGGGGTGCTGACCGGGTACAGCTTCCTGATCGCGCTCCTCTTCTCGGCACTCGGGGCCCCCGACGTGGCGCTGACGGAGGCCGCACTCGGAGCCGCCCTGACGGGGGTTCTCCTCCTTGCGTCGCTCACCTTCATGAACCGGAACTCGAAGGACTGATGCGCATTCTCGGCTTCGTCCTGATCGTCGTTCTCGGCGTCGTCCTGGTCTGGGGAATCGGGGACCTTCCGGAACGGGGCGACCCGCAGGCCCCCGCGCCCACGCACGTGGCGAGCTACTACATCGAGAACGCGCTCGACGACTCGAACACACCGAATTTCGTCACGGCCGTGCTTGCCGACTACCGGGCCTACGACACCTTCGGCGAGGCGGTCGTCGTCGTGACGGCCGCCCTGGCCTGCCTCCTGATTCTCCTTCGCCGGCGCGAGGACGAGGTCGAGGTCGAGGAGGAGTCCCGATGACCGGGCGTTTCGAGTCAGTCTTTCTCGATGTGGTCACGCGGGCGATGGTTCCCCTCATCCAGGTCTTCGCCTTCTACATCATCACGCACGGCCACTACTCGCCGGGAGGGGGCTTCCAGGGCGGAGTCATGCTCGCTGCCTCGATCATCCTCCTGCGGATCGCCCTCGGCGAGGAGTCGTACCGGCGCTTTCCACGCGAGGCAGGGATCTGGATCGCCGGCGTCGCGACGCTGCTGTTCACCCTCCTCGGCTTCGTCTCGATCCTCTTCGGAGGCAACTTTCTCGAGTACGCCTATGTCGTGCCCGGGATGGACGCCGTCGAACTCCGCTACTGGGGGATCTTCTTTGCCGAGGTCTTCATCGGATTCCTGGTCTGGGGTGCCCTCGTGGCCATCTATGATGCCCTTGTGACGGGGGGGGTCGAGGCATGACCGTCGAGTTCCTGCAGGGGCACTACCCTTACGTCCTCGTCATTGTCCTCCTCCTGATCGGACTCTACGGGATGACGCTCAAGGGCAACCTCCTGAAGAAGCTGATCGGGATGACGATCTTCCAGACCTCGATCTATCTCTTCTTCATCCAGGGTGCGGTGAAGACGAATGCGACGATCCCGGTCTTCTCACCCGAGCTGGGCCCGGGGGCCGAGAACTACATGAACCCCCTCCCGCAGGTCATCGTCCTCACCGCGATCGTGGTCGGGGTGGCGATCACCGGGGTGGCGCTCTCCCTGCTCCTCGTGACACAGCAACGCTACGGCACGATCGAAGAAGACGAGATCCTCGAACAGATGAGGCAAGCGGAGTGAGCCAGACCCCGGTTCTCATTCCCGCCCTCCTCCTCCTCTCAGCCCTCTTCAGCCTTCTCTTCGGGCTGAGGAGCGCTCGGCTCGGGCACCTCGTCGCAGTTCTGGGAGTGCTCGGCTCCTTCCTGACTGCAGTGGCCGGAGCCTTCGGGGTCATCACGGGCGGAGAGGCGATCCGCTACGCGATGGGCGGTTGGATTCCCCCGATCGGGATCGAGCTGGTCCTCGACCACCTCTCGGTCTTCATGACCCTCCTGATCACCTTCATCGGGCTCGTGGTCATCGTCTACGCCCCGCGCTCCCTCCACTTCGAGGCACCGGGCAAGGCCGCCTTCGCCTGGCCCGCGATCGTGCTCCTCCTGGCCGGACTCTCGGGGGTCAGCCTCACGGGCGACCTCTTCAACCTCTACGTCTTCCTGGAGATCTCGGCACTCGCGGCGTACGCCCTCCTTGCGATCGGAGGAAAGGCCGCCCCGGTGGCGACCCTCCGCTACCTCATCGTGGGGGCGGCCGGCGGAGGCTTCTACCTGCTCGGGGTCGGCTTCCTGTACTTCACGGCCGGCACGGTGAACATGGCCGATCTGGCCAGTCGGCTTCCGGAACTCGTCGAGAATCGAGCCGTGGTGTCCGCGGCGCTTCTCCTCGTGCTCGGCCTGGCGCTCAAGATGGCGCTCTTCCCGATGCACTTCTGGCTCCCCGACGTCTACACGCACGCCCCCTCGGCAGTCTCCGGGATGATCGCCCCGATCATGACGAAGGTCTCGGCCTACGCGATCATCCGGCTCTTCCTCGACGTCTTCCCCCCGGGGTACTTCACCGAGGCTCTGCCGATCGCATCCACGATCGGCTGGCTCTCGGCGGCGGGCATCGTGTACGGATCGGTCCTAGCCGTGGCCCAGCACGACTACAGGCGCATGCTCGCCTACTCCTCGGTCGGGCAGATCGCCTACGTGGGTCTCGGGATCGGACTCGCGAACCCGATCGGGCTCATCGGGGGACTCCTGCACATGGTGAACCATGCTCTCATGAAGAGCGTGCTCTTCCTGATCGGGGGAGCGATTCGCCTTCGCACCGGCGTGACGCGCATTCCGGACATGAAGGGCCTCGGGCGAAGCATGCCCTGGACCATGGCCACCTTCGCGATTGCGGCACTTGCCATGGTCGGGATCCCTCCGACCGCGGGCTTCTTCTCGAAGTGGTACCTCCTCCTCGGGACGATCGAGGCGGGTAACGCCTGGTGGTTCGGCGTCATCCTCATCTCGTCGCTCCTCTCGGGGGTCTACTTCTTCCGCGTCGTCGAGATGATCTACCGCGACCCGGCGGTCGACCCGGCCGAGCGGGAGGAGGCCGACGCCGCCGGCCGCGAGCGCCCCCCCCTGCAGCCCGGGGGCGAGCCGCCCGCTTCGCTCCTCGGCCCGATCCTGATCCTCGGCGTCGCGATCCTCGCCGTCGGGATCTTCAACGTGCTCATCGTGGGGGCGCTCCTGACGCACGCCGTCGCGCCCCTCGGAGGCTGACCGGTGGAAGCGATCACCGCCTGGGCCCCGTTGCTCGCGATCCTCGTCTCGGCGCTGGCCGCCGTCGCGATCGCACTGACCGGGGAGAAGCGGCGCAACCTGCGGGAGGCCTGGACGATCCTCGCGGCAGTACTCAAGTTCGGGTTCGTTGCTTCTCTCGTTCCGGCGGTGCTCGCCGGGGACCGACCCGAGATGCGCCTCGTCGAGATCGCACCGGGGATCGAGCTCGCGCTCCGCGTCGATCCAGCGGGGCTCCTCTTCGCGCTCTCGGCCTCCTTTCTCTGGATCCTCACCTCCTTCTACGCGATCGGGTACATGCGAGGAGGGGGGGAGCACCGGCAGACCCGCTTCTTCGCGATGCTCGCGACCTGTCTCTCGGCGACGATCGGTCTCTGCTTCTCGGGGAACCTCCTGACCTTCGTCGTCTTCTACGAGATCCTCTCGGTCGCGACCTACCCCCTGGTCACGCACGTCGGATCGGAGAAGTCCTACCGGATCGGTCGACAGTACCTCGTGTACGCGATCACCGCGGGGCTATCCCTGGTCGCGGGGACCGCCCTCATCTACGGAGCAGCCGGCTCCCTCGACTTCGTGCCGGGCGGATTCCTCGACAGTGCGATGGGAGGCGGATTCCTCTGGACCGTCTTCTTCTTCTTCTTCATTGGCTTCGGGGTGAAGGCGGGCGTGATGCCGCTCCAGTCCTGGCTCCCGAATGCGATGATTGCGCCAACCCCGGTCTCGGCACTCCTGCACGCAGTGGCCGTCGTGAAGGCGGGCGTCTTCGGCTTCGTGCGACTGGTTGGTTACGTCTTCGGACCGGAGACCTTCGGAGAGATCGGTGCGGCCATCGTCCTCGCCTCCTTCGCCGGCTTCACGATCCTGGCAGCCTCCTTCATCGCCCTCACGAAGAACGACCTGAAGGCACGTCTCGCCTACTCGACCGTGGGGCACCTCTCCTACATTGTCCTGGGGGTGGCCCTTCTGGTGCCCCAGGCCATGCTTGGAGCAGCCTTCCACATGGTGACGCACGCCGCGATGAAGATCACCCTCTTCTTCTGTGCCGGCGCCATCTACGTCCACACCGGAAAGACGAAGGTCTCCCAGCTCGACGGGATCGGCCGGCAGA
>SLDT01000101.1 GCA_007125125.1 Gemmatimonadota bacterium
ATGGCGGGGCGGGCCCGGTCAGGACCTGCACGAGGTTCGCTCGATCAGAGGCCGCGGACCTGGGCGAGGTCGACCTCATAAGCCTGCCACACCCCGGGCCGAACCGGAACGTAGAGCGTCGAGAAGGGACGCTCGGCACCGGTGTTCGCGAAGAGCGGCACGCCCCCGAACTCACCGACCCGCATGATGCTCGGGCAGTTCAGGCTCACCTCTCCACCCGACCGGACGAAGACCCTCTCTTCGAACTCGACCGGATCGTCGTTCACGAACCAGGCCCTGCCCGCCGCATACTCGCCCGCGAAGGCGACGCCCGGACCGAGGTTGCGGATGTCGACCCGCCGCGGACCGACGAGGGTGTCGCCCTGCGGGGTGATGTAGACCGTCACGGCCTCACCCGTTGCGAGACAGAGCTGGGTCGGAGTGCCCTCGGGGAGCGGCGGCTCGACTGTCTCCGTCACGACGACCGTGTCCGGCGGGGGTGCCGGCAACTCGACGATCCGCTCGCGCTCGCGATCCCGCAGCATGAGGCTCAGTCCAGCCTGCACGCCGCTGTTGAAGGTCTGCGGGCGCGGAGCGATGAAGGCGTCATCATCCTCGGAAACGAAGTATCCCGTGCCCTCGATGCGAGCCGAGATCAGATCCGAGAACTTGAATCGGAGACCGAGGAGGCCGCCGGGCCCGCCACCTCGCACGCCGACATTGCGAGGGCGATAGTAGTGGTCGTAGGAGTACCCTGCACCGAGCAGGAGCCCGAGGCTCTCGCCCAGCCAGTGCGTGTAGAGAATGCGGGCCTGGTAGAGCTCGTGCGAGATGAAGTCGCGTCCCTGCCAGCCGGGCGCATCCGTCAATTCCGGCTCGCTGTACGTCCAGTCCAGCTCGAGCGAGAGGTTCGGGAGGAAAAAGATTCCGGCCCGTGCCCCGATCGCCGGGGCATTCTCGAGCCCGACCTCGCTGTCATAGATCGCGAATCGCCCGACGGCGCCCAGCTCGATCGATCCCGCGCGCTGGGCCTGTGCCAGTTCCGGCAGCAGGAGCGCCGCGGCCGCCACGATCGTCACGATGAATCGTCCCTTCATGGAGCCTCCCTGAAATGGTTGGAACTCTTGTCCGAGATCCACGCTTGCGTGTCCGTAGTGAAGAACTCTTCGAAGTGCGCCGGGCTCTCCGCCGCCCTCCGGACCTCCTCTTCTCCCTCGATCCTGCCGCCCCGCCCCGGAACGGACCCTGGGCCAGCCGCCATAACGGCGGCGACCCTCGTTCATGATCCGCGCCGCGAGGTGAAGGGAGCCATTCTGGGGACACCCCGTAACCTCGCCGTCATATTCCGCGCAGAATATAGTCCGCACGTCGAGGACGCACAATACTGCCAACTCCATCGTTCGGCGTCAACCGCCCCTGCCGCAAAGCTTTTCGAGCCGCTCGGCCGAAAGTCGGCCCTTCGTCGACCCTCGAGGTCGTCACTCCGGCTCTCCCTGGTCCACCTCGCGTCCCTCGGGAAACGCGTCGGGCCAGCCCTCGATCCCACCCCGCAGGTTCCAGACGTGCTTGAAGCCCTTCGAGACAAGGAACCGCACGGCACCTGCACTCCTCGCACCCGTCGCGCAGTAGATGACCGTGGGCCGGGCGGGATCCAGCTTCGCCCGCTCCGAGCCGAGACGCTCGAGGGGAATGTGCACGGCGCCAAGGTGGGCCAGATTCCGCGCCGCCCACTCCCACTCTTCCCGGACATCCACGAGGAGGGGCGCGTGCTCCTTGCCCTGCAACATCCCGAGGAACTCACGCGCGCTCACCTCCGGCACTGCGTCTGTCGAGTCCCGGTCCATCCCTCCGGTTGCCGCCCCGCCAGGCGACGCCATGCCCGCCCGTGCCCCCGGCGGACTCGCTGGCCGAACCCTCCCCGTCGCGCAGAAGTGCTCGACGTCGATGACCTCGCGGATCGTGGGCGCATCCCCGCAGACGGGACAGTCGGCACGTCGGTCGAGCGCGATCTCCCGGAACGACAGTTCCAGGGCATCGAAGACCAGGAGGCGTCCAGCCATGCTTCGCCCTGCCCCGAGGATCCACTTGATCACCTCCAGGGCCTGCAGGCTCCCGATGATCCCGGGCAGCGCGCCGACCACACCCGCCTCGGCGCAACCCGGAATGAGACCGGGCGGCGGAGGCTCCCGGAAGAGGCACCGATAGCAGGGGCCCCCAGGCACCCCGAACACCGCAAGCTGACCCTCCCAGCGCAGGATGGCACCGTACACCCACGGGCGTCCGCCGAGCACGCAGGCGTCATTCACGAGATAGCGGGTGGCAAAGTTGTCCGACCCGTCGAGCACGATGTCGTAGGCACCCACCCTCTCGAGCGCGTTCCCAACCGTCAGCCGCTCCCCATGCACCGTGACCTCGACATGCGGGTTCATCTCGAGGATGCGATCCCTCGCCGACTCGACCTTCGCCCGTCCGACGCCGGAGGTCCCGTGAAGCACCTGGCGCTGCAGGTTCGAGAGGTCCACGCGATCGTCGTCGATCACCCCCAGTCGACCGACCCCGGCCGCGGCCAGGTAGAGGGCCGCGGGAGAGCCCAGCCCACCCGCCCCGACGAGGAGCACGGAGGCCTCCGACAGCCTGCGCTGGCCCTCGACCCCGATCTCGTCGAGGGCGAAGTGTCGCGCATACCTCAGGAGCTCGGTCCTCGAGAAGGCCTCGACACCCGCGCCCTCGCCCCTCATCGAATCGCTCGTGTCCCCCCCTGATAGGTCAGGTAGAAGCCCTCGGCGCGGCGCATCAGCGCATTCACCTCCTCGTCGGGGCGCCCCAACTGGTCCGAAGCATCCGCAAGCTGCAGGAACATGATGTAGAAGTGAATCGGGATATTCAGGGTCGCCCGATCCGCCCAGATCTCACGTTCCTCGATTCCCCGGTAACTGAACACCTCCTCGGCCAGCCGCCGAGTCTTCTCGAAGTTCAGGTAGTCCCCTCCCAGTTCGAACGCCGTCCGCACGACCCCTTCCTTCTCGTCCAGGTCTTCCATGAAGAGCTGCGCCGCAAGCCCCTCGCGCACGACCCAGGGCGTCAGCCTCAAGTCACTCGGCAGCCCACCCGTGCTCGCGAAGTGGATCGGCCGCTCCTCGATGCTGTCCCGGATGATCGCCAGGGCGATCCGCCGCCCGCGCGAGAGACTCGTGCCCCGCTGGTACTGGACCGCGATGCTCCCGAGCGGAACGGTGAAGTCCTGCCCGAGCACCCCCCCTGCGATCTGATCCAGCTCTTCGTCGGTCAGCACGGTGATCGCGCGTGTCGGAGGCCGGGCCGGTGCCTCGTAGAACCCGGGCGCCCCCGCCGGATCGAAACGACGCTGGCGCTCGGGGGCCGTGTGGTACCGGAGCTGCCTCGGGTACCAGTCCGTGTACAGGTACTGGACCACGATCACCGTCACGTCCTGCCGGATTCCCTCCACCTCCTGCAGGTACCAGAGCGGGAAGGTGTCGTTGTCCCCGTTCGTGAAGAGGATCCCATAGGGCTCGACGCTCTGAAGCAGGTTGTAGGCCCAGTCCCTCGCCGACCAGTCGTCGCTCCGCGAGGCCCAGGACCAGTTCAGCACCAGGGGCACGAGCGCCACCAGCATGACGGGGGAAGCCATTGCGGCGAACCGCACGTTCGTCCCTCCCCCGCTCGCCCAGCGCCAGGCCGCCACCAGCCCCATCCCGCCAAGGAAACCCCAGAGGTGGAACGAGGCGATGAAGAAGTAGTCCCGCTCCCGCACCTCCCGGGGCAGATCGGGTGGCCCGAGCGAGAACCCGTGTCTGAAGTTGAGGTAGAACACGAGCCCGACCGTCAGCGTGGCTGCAAGGGTCAGCATGTAGACGCCGGGACCTCGCCCCGCACCGAAGCTCGACGCGAGACCCCAGATCCCGAGCCCGAGCACGAGAAGCGAGATCGGAAGGCGCGCATTGCCCGGCACCTCCGAGGGATGCAGGCTCCTGGCCCACTGCCAGTCGAAGTACTGGAAGTAGTTCAGGTACTGGTGCGCGATGAGGTCGATCGGGCGGGGCTGGGCAGGCTCCCAGGGCGGGACCCGTGGATCCGAGAAGATCGAGGGCTTCGCATACTGCTCGCGCGTCAGGTTCGCGGCGAGCGCCGGACACCCCCATCGACCCTGCGTGTAGATCGCGACTGCCGCCCCGACCATCGACTCGCAGATCGGCTCACCCTCGTTGATGATCGGCTGTTGGGCCGAGCGAATCGGAAGGAAGAAGTTGAAGGAGAGCCCGAGCACGAGGGCCAGGACCCCCCGCATGACAAGGTTCCGGTCCAGGAGCACGCGCGGGCGTTCCGACAGCACCATCAGGGCGAGCGCGGGCGCAGGCAGGAGCGCCATCAGGTGGTTCGTCGACCCGAGGATCATCAGGTACACTGCCAGCACCAGGAGCCACCCGCTCCCCGGCTCGTCGCGCCGGTCGTACCAGCGCAGCGCGAGCCAGGAGACGATCGCGATTCCCAGCACACTCAGCGTGTAGACCTTCTCGTTCACATTCGACTGATTCCACACCGTGAATGCCGTGGCCCCCATCAGGGCGCCAGCCCAGGCCCCCGCCAGGGGGAACCAGCGCGCCGGGCCCTCGCCCTCGCCCAGCCACCCTCGCAGGATCCGGTACGAGACGAGGAAGAAGAACCCCGTCGCGAGCGCCGAGGTCACCGCCGCGAAAAGGTTGACCCGCACGGCCACATCGAGCCCCGTCGGCGCGAGGAGCATCGTCCAGACACGCCCGATCACCACGAAGAGCGGGTTCCCCGGGGGGTGCGGAATCCCGAGGATGTATGCGGTCGCGATGTACTCGCTCGTGTCCCAGAACCAGGTCGTGGGCCCGAGCGTCAGCGCGTAGAGGAGAAGTGCGCCCGCCGAAGCTCCGGCGGCATGGGCGTACGGGGGTCTGAAGTCGGTCATCGCTTCGAAGAGGGGGTCACCGGTTTCCCACCGGGCGGCGTCGGCCGGAGCCGAGCCTTCCTCGATGGAGCCTCGCACGATTCGAATAGATAGGGTGATCGGGCGGTGAGCGGAAGCCCCGGCCGCCCTCTGGCCGGGACCCGCCCCTTCCGCTACGATCTCCGCATGTCTCTTCTGCTCGTCGACACCCTCCGCTTCGCCCGAGGCTGGCTTCGGCCCAGGACCACGCTCCGCGAACGCGAGGTCCCGGTCCTTCCCGAGGAGTCATCCACCCCCGTCCCCGCCACCCTGGTCGAACCCTCCGAGTCCGGCCCCCTCCCCGGCTGGGTCGTCCTTCACGGAATCACGCGCCCCGGCCGCGCGCACGCCGGGCTCCTCCGCTTCGTCCGTGCCCTCGCCACCACCGGACGCCGTGTCCTCGTCCCCGAGATCCCGGAGTGGCGAGACATGGACTTCGCCCCCGCGCGCGCTCAGTCGATCATCCGCGGGGCTGTCGACCAACTCGCCTCCGACCCCGACTCGACCGAGGGCGGGGTCGTGCTCCTGGGCTTCTCCTTCGGTGCGCCCCAGGCCCTCGTCGTCGCCTCCGACCCCGCCTTTCGGGGCCGCGTCCGGGGCGTCGTCGGGTGGGGCGGATACGCCGATCTCGAGCGGACCTTCCGCTTCCTCTGCACTGGGCGCCACACCCTGAACGGGGAGGTCCACCACCAGCGGCCGGACCCCTACGGTCGCTGGGTCATCGGTGCGAACTGCCTTCCCCTCGTCCCGGGACTGAAGGGTTCGCGCCCCGTCGCCAGCGCCCTTCGAGCGCTCGCAGTCGAAGCGGGCGAGCGGCAGGTCATGGCATGGGACCCATCTCTCGAAAGGGTCCGGTCCCAGCTTCGCACCGGTTTGCCGCGAACGCTTCGCGGACTCTTCGACCTCTTCGCGCCCCCGGACGCCGCACTTCCTCCCGCAGAGAGCGTCGAGGAACTGACCCGGACCCTCGCCGGTGCGGCCCGCCGACAACTCCCGCTCCTCGATCCGCTCGGAACGATCGAGGGCATCCGCGCCCCCGTCCGACTCCTCCACGGGCGCTCCGACCAGCTCATTCCCTGCAGCGAGACCCCGGCCCTCGCCCGAGCCCTCGAGCGTCGGGCACCCGACCTGGAGTGGGCGCTCACCGGGCTCTTCGCGCACTCCGGAGGCGCGTCCGGCGTCGGACCCGTCGCGCGCATGCGGGAAGCGATCGAATTCGGTCGAGTCCTGGGCGACGTCATCTCGATCGGCGAGAGCTGAAGCCACTCTCGCCCGGCCCCGCCGACGCTACCGCTCGCGCCCGCCCAGCCCCGCCGAGCGGACGATGAGCCGGGAGAGCCGCTCCCGCTCGCTCCCCGCAGCCCCCTCCAGCCGCCGCGATGCCTAGCGCAGCACCAGGGGC
>SLDT01000036.1 GCA_007125125.1 Gemmatimonadota bacterium
CGGCCGATCCGAGGCCGAGCCCGCCGGCCCACCCCCACCCCTTCTCGCGGCGCATCGAGGTCAGGTCGGCCTGGAGGGCGACGAGGGAGGTGCCCTCCTCGAGGGGCTCGACCGTGAGCTGGAGCGCGCTCACGCTCGCCAGGGTGTAGGCGCGACCGCCGATGCGGAGCCCGCGCTGGAGCTGGGCCATGAAGCCTTCCTCCGGCTCCCAGCGGGAACGGCCGCCCCGCTTGCGGACCTCGCGCAGGCTCTCGCCCACGCGCAGGTAGCCCTCGAGGTTGCGGGCGACCTCGGAGTCCCGGCCCGGCACCGCGCGCGAGACGGTGACGCGTGCCGACCCGAAGAGGCGGCCCGAGACGCCGCGGTCCCGGTCTTCCGGCGGGAGGAGGGCCTCGGCGCGCAGCTCCCCCATCGCGCGGCGCATGAGCTCGGGCTCGAGGCCGACCTCGCGGCCGATCCGGAGCACCTCGCCCTCGCTCAGCCGATCGCGCCCCTTCTCGTCGAGGCGGGCGAGCTGGAGTTCGGTGGCACGGCGGATGAGGCGGTCGAGCTGCGCGCGGTCGTAGCCGGCCTCGGGAGGGGAGCCCGGAGCCGGGGCCCTCGCGGGGACCCCGGAGGGTTCCGCGGATGGGCGCGGCCCGCCCTCGTCGCGCTCGGCTCCGTCGGGGGGGCGGTCGTTCGTCATGGTGCGAAAGCTGTCGACCGCGTGGCGCGGGGGCAAGCCGGACGGGGGGCTCAGGCCGACGAGAGGAGCCCGTCCTCGAAGGTGTAGTCCACCGCGCGCCGGGGCTGCTCCCGGTACCAGGCGAAGCTGGCTGCGAGCGCATCGTCGAGAGGGGTGGGCTCGAGGCCCAGGATCCGGCGCGCCTTGTCGACGACCGAGGTGAGGGGAGGCATGTCGAGGACCTCGCCGAAGTAGAGGTTCTCCCCCATCAGGGCTCCACCCGCGGCGTGGATGGTCTCCCGCGGGACGGGCACGAGGGTCGGCTCCACCCCCGCGACGCGGGCAAGCGCCTCGACGAAGCTGCGGTGCGTCGTCGGCTCCTCGTGTGCCACGTTGAAGGCCTCGCCCGCGGCCCCCGGCACCTCGAGGGCACGAAGGCAGGCCTCGGCCACGTCGGGTGCGAAGACCCACTGCATCGGGGTGTCGCCCCCGTCGGGCAGGATGATTGGACGCCCGTCGAGGATGCGGTCCCAGAAGAACTGCTCCCGGTAGAAGGGCTGCCCGGGTCCGTGCACGAAGGGTGGGCGGAAGGTGGTGACCGGAAAGCCCGTCTCGCGGTGCATCGCGAAGAGCGCGCGCTCCGTCGACGCCTTGTGATGGGCGTACGGCATGGGGTGGCCGTCGGGTACGAGCGGGTCGTCCTCGGTCAGTTCGAGCCCTCCGGCGTAGGCCGCGATGCTCGAGATGAAGACGTAGCGTTCGAGCCGGTCGCCGCAGCTCCTGGCCGCGGCCTCGACGTGGGCGGCCGTCGTGCCCCGCTCCCAGTCATACGCGAAGTCGAAGACCGCCTCGAAGGGCTCCCGGCGGAGGATCCGAGTCACGGCCTCGACATCGTTTCGGTCGGCCTGGAGGTTGCGAACCGCGCCCTCCCCGAAGTCGTGGTGGTCGCGCCGGTGGAGAAGCGAGACGTCGTGGCCGCGCTCGAGAAGTCGCAGCACGGTCTGACGCCCCATGAACTGGGTGCCGCCGATCACGAGAATGCGCATGCGCCCTCCGGAAAAGGGGTGAGGCCGGGGGCAGGAGCCGGGATGGCCGAAAGCGCGGGGGGCGCCCCCGTATGAACGCACTGCCCATGCACCGGACGAGGTGTCCGGGCATCCGACAGCAGTCTAGGGCCCTGCCAACCCGCGGACAAGCCGGGGGCGCCAGGCCGCCGCGTCAGGCGTCCGAGTCGTCCGAATCCTGCTCGGAGGTGTCGGGACCCGCATCTCCCAGGCGGCGGCGGACGATCCCGAGGAACGCCTCGACCGGCTCCAGGTCGTTCAGGGCAGCGAGCACGAGATCGAAGTCGAGGCCCACGTACTCATGCACGAGGACGTTCCGGAAACCGGGCAGCCGGGCCAGCTGCCGGACCGTCTCCGGATCGAAGCCCGGAATGCGTGTCAGGTTGCGAACCGTCGACGTGTAGTCGTCGAAGGGGAGCCCCTCCTCCGCACAGATCTCGCCGGAGATGTCGATCACGAGCTGGGAGACGGTCAGGAGAGAGAAGAGCACGTCGTTGTGCAGGCTCAGATCCTCCTCCAGGCTCTCGGGGGACTCCACCCGCGGCCGGATCTCATGGAGATGATCGAGGTGCCGACGGAGCTCGGCCAGGCGCTCGACGAGGAAGGTCATCGGCCCAGGGCATCCAGCTTGATCTTGCGCATGCGCCGGAGAAAGATGTCGAGGTCCGCGGCGCGAAGCTGCACGTCGCGCACGAAGGCGTGATCCGTCTCGGGATCGAGGAGGGCGACCCTTCGCCCGGACCGGATGACGGCCCGCCCGAGCTCGGGGGAGACGTCGTTCAGGATCACGAGATCGATGCGGTTCGTCCCGAGGGCGACCATGAGGTCGCCGATCAGTCCCACGCGGAGCCTGCTCCGATCGAGCGTCGTCGGGTGTGCCTCCCGGCGCACGACCACCCCGACATCCAGGTCCCGCTCCCGGTTCGGCGAGTCGCGCACGGTGCTCCCGAAGAGGTAGACGGACGCGACTCCGTCCGGAGGGGTCGCCTCGAAGAAGTGCCGGAGCCCCTCCTCGGCGTCCTGCGCAGACAGTGGCCGGGATCCCGGTCGCTCCGCTCGCTCGCTCATGCCGGAAAAGATGCGGGATTCCTGGATGAAGGGCCAGTCCCGGGGGCAGTACGTGGGCCTGGCCGGTATGTGAAGAGGGATCGCATCCCGGCCGTCGTGCGACGCCCCGCGGACGTCCTCCGCGGCCGCTCCCTCCTCGATCTGGCCATGGAAGGCCGGCACCGGGAGGTCCACGACGCCGTCGCCCGCATGTTCGACCTCCGCCGGGTCCAGCCCTGACCCTCAGCCGATCGCGGCGAGCAGCGCCCTCGCCTGATCCTGGAACACGCAGTCCGGCGGGACCCTTACGGGGGCGTCGAGCACCGCCTGGAGGTGGCGGCGCGCCTCGGTGTCTTCCCCCCGCTCGAGGAGAAGGCGGGCCAGGTCGACCTGGTGGAGGAGGGCCTCGGGGTCGCCCGCGGCGGCGTCCCGGAGATGGCGCTCGGCGTTCTCCCAGCTCGCGTCGGCCAGGAGATCGCCGCGCAGGACCGTGCGGGCCGCGAGCCGGGATAGTCGTGGAAGGGTGAGGACCTCGAGGTAGAGCGCCCCGAGGAGGTGGTGTGCGCCGGGGTGGTCGGGGGCGTCGCGGAGCAGGGCGCGTGCGCCCTCGTGGATCCGGTTGGCGAGCCGGCCCGCCTCGAGGATCCCCGCGGCCTGGGCCCGGCGCCCGATGGCGGCGAGCTCCCAGTAGCGGGCCTCGATCGCTTCGGCGCGGGGGCGGAGGGACACCGCTTCGGCGGCGAGCTCCTCGGCGCGGGCGAAGTGGGCCCCCGCCGCCCGGGGGTCGTCGGGCTCCGTGACCGTGCCGAGGGCGACGGCGTAGGCCCCTGCGGCGGTGAGTGCCTCGTAGCGGTCCTCTCCGCGGCCGGCGACCTCAACCGCGAGCTCGAGGGCTTCGCGCACCTCGCCCGCCCGGAAGAGGGAGTCGGCCCGGGCCAGGTCGGGGTTCGGGGAGCTGACCGCTGCAGCCGTCAGCAGAACGAGGATCGAGGTCATGGGGGCCCAGTGCCGGCCCCTCGCGACGGAGACCTGTGCCGCTCCGCCACGCTGCGCTCCGTCGCTCGTCGGGGGGCGGTATCCGGAAAGACGATCTTGTTTGCCATGGGTCATGCCCGCACAGATCGTACGCGAGAGTGAGGTGCTCATTTTCACAGACACCGGGAGCGTGCGGATGTGCCAGGTGCTGGCACCTCATGCCGCCCGGGAGGCATCATTCCTCGAACGTGGAATCACCACCCTGAAAGTAACCGGCCATGACGATCGATCAGTTGAAGCGCGCGCACGAGCACCGAGGTCAGCGGCTCGTTGAACCCCTCGACCACGACCCGCCCCATGATGGTGCGGCCCGGCACCGGCAGGTTCTCGATCGCGGTTTCGTCGGCCACGAGCTGCGCCGCTCCGGGGGAGGCGATACCCCCAAACAGGGCCAGGAGGGTGGCCACGCGCAACGTCATGGCCCCTCTCCGATCCTGACGTGGCCTTCGATTCGCAAGCGCATCGCCCATGCGCAGCCACGCCGAGGACCTGGGCCCACGGCCGCTGCGATCCCTGCAGATCAAGGCGCAGGTGTGCATGGTCGAACCGGTCTGGATTGAGGGTGGCGACGATCCATCGACGGGGTCCCGGACCGCGACACCCCCGTCCGGCGACCGTGCGACGGATCGGGTCGACAGGAACTCCTGTGGACCAGGATCTTTTAGTTCCAGGGTCCCCTCCGGGCGAAGCGCGCGAGGAAGCAGAGCCCACCCGCGCCCTTCAGCACCGGCTCGGCAGCGATCTCGAAGGCGGGTCAGGAAAGCGCACCCCCATGCGGTGAAGACCTTGACAGGCCAAGTGATTCTGGTGATGGTTTTGACGCAAACAAGAGTCTCTACGACGATCATGAGCTGTTTCACACTCTCGTGAGGATTCTGACACGTGTGCCACACTGGTGAATGGTTCGCGCAACCTGTGAACGAACTGCGCGGACGCGCGCTCCCTGAACCAGGGTGGCCCGCCGGGTATGGCGCTCTGATCGAGCGGTACCGCCTCGAAGTGCCGCTTCCTCCTCGCCTGGCGGCCGTGGCGAAGAGTCATCACCCGAGATCCAGCGAGGACTGGCTCGTCCTCCCCATGCGGCGCCGGCCGAAGGACACGCTGGGCGATCACCTCGAGTTCGCTCTCAAGCGCGAGGGAGTCGATCTCTCGGTTCTTCACGCCCTGTTCCGGGTCGTCGAACCCGGTCGTCTCGAGGAGCTCGTGCGGGCCACACCGACCGGGAAGTACACCCGGCGAATCTGGTTCCTGTACGAGTGGCTGACCGGAGAGCGGCTCGACCTCCAGGACGCGGGAAAGGTGCGGGCCGTGCCGGCGGTGGATCCCGAGCTGCAGGTGACGCTCGTTGAAGGAGAGCTCTCGTTGAGGCATCGGGTCGTGGACAATCTTCCGGGCACTCCGGATTTCTGTCCGCTGGTCCGCTGGACCCCCGCCCTACGCAGACATGCGGCTTTGGCTTGGAACGAGCGGGCGCGCGAGGTTCTCGGCCGCACGCACCCGGACGTGATCTCCCGCGCCGCCGCGTTCCTCCTCATGAGCGACAGCCGGTCGTCCTTCCAGATCGAAGGGGAGCGGCCACCCTCCGACCGGGTTGAACGGTGGGGGCGCGCGATCGGCGAGGCCGGTGACGTGGAGCTCTCGCTCACCGGACTCGAGCGCCTCCAGCGGGTGGTCATCGGCGAGTCACGATTCGTGACGATCGGACTGCGTGGTGAAGGGGGGTTCGTGGGGGACCGGGACCGGCTCACCCGGGAGCCGATCCCCGTTCACATCAGCGCGTGTCCGGAAGACCTCCCCGATCTGGTGCAGGGAGTCATCGAGTACGGGCAGCGAGCACTCGAGGGAGAGGTGGAACCCGTGATCGCAGGCGCGGCGGTGGCCTTCGGGTTCGTCTACATCCACCCCTTCGAGGATGGCAACGGGCGCATCCACCGGTGGCTGATCCATCACGTGCTCTCGCGGGCGGGCTACAGTCCGGGCGGGCTCGTCTTTCCCGTGAGCGCGGCGATCCTGCGGCACGTGGCCAGGTACGACAGGGTCCTTCAGTCGCATTCCCGGCCCCTCCTCGACCTGATCCGATGGGAGCCGACCGAGAGCGGAAATGTCCGGGTGCTCAACGAGACAGCTCACCTCTACCGATACTTCGACGCAACCGCCCATGCCGAGTTCCTCTACGACTGTGTGAAGGAGACGGTGGAGAAGGACCTTCCCGAGGAAGTCGCCTATCTCGAAGCGTTCGACGAGTTCTCCGAGCGGGTCCAGCGGCTCCTGGGCGACATGCCGCACGGGACCGTGGATCTCCTCCACCGCTTCGTCACCCAGGAGGGAGGCCGTCTGTCGAAGCGCGCTCGCGAGAACGAATTCTCGATGCTCTCGAACGAAGAGGGCGATGCCGTGGAGAAGCTCTGGAGGGAGTGCCATCGGCGCAGCGAGTAGTCCTGTGCTCCGCCCAGCCCCGTCGCGCAGCCCGTCACCGCGCCTTGACATACCCCCATGGGGCATCTACTCTCGAAGCTCGCCCCTCCCCCTTTTCGAGCCC
>SLDT01000158.1 GCA_007125125.1 Gemmatimonadota bacterium
AGCCCGAAGCTCACACCGAGCGTAGCCGGGTGCGGCAGGAGCCAGGGCATCCGCGCGATCCCGGCCACGATCGCGAGCCCGATCCCCACGACGCCAATCCCCGCCCCCGCCCCGACCCACCGCCCCGCGGCATGGTCCGGACGCCGGTCGTAGAAACCCAGCTCCACGAGCCGCTCGTAGATCGCATCCGTGATCGAGCCGATCTCCTTGTAGAAGCGGTTCTCGAGCTCGGAGAGCTTCACCGAGGTCGGGGTGGCGGTCGAGAAGAGCCCCTCGAGGTAGCGCTGCTCGTGCGGCCGGAGCTCGTCCCAGTTCTCGCGTGGCTTCACCCGGTGGAAGGAAAACTCCTTTGACCGACTGAAGCGGGCGAGGAACCCATCCCGCTCGAGCTCTTCGATCCGCAGGTACCCGCGCACCGCGAGGTCGACGAGGGTCGAGGTGATGTCGTGCAGTTCGGCCTTGTGGTCGATCAGGGTGCCCGCCTCGGCGGGCGAGAGCTCGGGCGGGGGCTCGTACTGCACCGCGATCGAGCGCCCCGTCCCCGGGTCACGGCCATGGCGCCGCCAGAGCCGGAGCATCGCGATGAAGGCCACCGGAGGAAGGGCGACCGGCCACCAGGCCAGGAGCCGGGCGATCCCCCGGGATACCGCACCCGGCCGCTCGATGACCCCCGGGTCCCAGGCCACCGAGATGGTGAGCCCCTCGAGGGGTGCGAAGGAGCGGGTGGTCGCAATCGAGATCACGCGCTCGTTCCGCGTGACCTGGACCGCCTGCTCGATCGAACCAAACCCTCCCGTGTAGCCCCATCCCTCGATCCCCGTGGCCCCGGGGGGGAGCTCGACCCGGACGCGCACCTCTGCGATCGGCATCTCCCACCCATGCCCCGTCGCATTCCAGTAGAGCTCGTCGAAGGGGTGGTCGGGGGCGTCCGGACCCGCCTCGCCCCGCTCGAGAAGGGCCTCGGTCCAGAAGCGGATCGCTCCCTCGACCCGGTAGCGCAGGACGACCTCCCGCACCGCGTTCTCGGCGCCCGGCACCCAGATCCGGAGCCGGTGGCCGTCCGAGATCCGGGCCCGCTCGACCTCGAGGGGGGCGCCCTCCGCGTCCGTGATCTCCCCGAAGGTGTAGCGAAGGCGGGTGCTCCGACCCTCGGCCGTACGGTGCCGATCGAGGAGGTCGCGCTCGAAGCCGTTCCAGGAGCCGGTGAAGCGGACCGCGAGGCGCTCCGTGACCTCGAGTGCACCATCCTCCTCGACGCGGATCTCCTGCTCGAAGCGCTCGAGTGCGATGTCGCGCTCCTGGCCGAGGAGCCCGGGCGGCATGCTCGCCACCAGGGCGAGCGCGGGGGCGAGGAGTGTCAGGAGCAGCGGGCGCATCATCGCGTGGTCCGGGTTCAGGGGTAGAGAAGCGCCTCGCGGCGGAGCGCCTCGAAGCGCTCGAGCTCGGCGGCCCACTCGGAGGTGAGCGCCTCGGGGGAGTCCCCGGCCTCGATCCCGAGCCGGAGGCGGTCCGTTCCGGCGAGGCGGTCGAAGTGGGAGGCACGCCATGACCAGCGTTCCCCTGCGAGGGCCCGCGCCTCGAAGAGGAGCACGACCCCCGTCCGGGCCGGGTCGTAGCGGGCGGCGTCGGTCACACGGAGCCGGACTCCCGAGACCTCCTCCCCCCCGTACATCCCATCGCCCGGGTTCTCGGGGGTGAAGCGCACCGCCTCGACCTCGACCCCGGGGAGCCCGTGGGCGCGCACTGCGGCTGCGAGAGCCTCCCCGTCGAGCCAGGGGGCGCCGATCTGCTGGAAGGCGCGCGGGGTCCCGCGTCCGACGGAGAGGTTCGTGCCCTCGAAGAGGCAGGTGCCGGGGTAGTGCAGGGCGCTCTCGAGGTCGGGCATGTTCGGGGAGGGCGCCCGCCAGGGAAGCCCGGTCTCGGGGAAGAGCATCGAGCGCTCCCACCCATCGAGGGGCGCGACGTGGAGCTCGACCCGGACCCCGAAGCCATCCCGGTAGAGGCGGGCGAGCTCGCCCGGGGTCATCCCGTGGCGCATCGGGATCGGGTACATCCCCACGAAGGACGAGAAGGCCGGGTCGAGGACGTTCCCCTGCGGAGGGCCGCCCCCGATCGGATTCGGGCGGTCGAGAACGACGAAGGGGATCCCCGCCTCCCCAGCGGCCTCCATCCCGAGGGCCATCGTGTAGACATAGGTGTAGTAACGGGTACCGATGTCCTGGATGTCGAAGAGGAGGACCTCGACCCCCTCGAGCATCGCCGGGGTGGGGCGGCGGGTCTCCCCGTAGAGGGAGTGCACCGGGAGGCCGGTCGCCTCGTCGACGGAGTGGTCGACAAGCTCCCCCGCCTCGGCGGTTCCGCGGATCCCGTGCTCGGGGGAGTAGAGGGCGACGAGCTCGATGGAGGGGTGACCGTGGAGGCGGTCGATCGTCGAGACCCCTTCCGCGTCGATCCCGGTGTGGTTCGTGATGAGCCCCACCCGCCGCCCCTCGACGAGGTGCAGGGAGTCGGTCAGGAGGACCTCGACCCCGGGTCTCACGGCCGGCCCTTCCCGGGAAGAGGGTGTCGCGGTGTGGTCCGGTGCGGGGGCGCCACTCCCTTCTCCCCCGCAGCCGGCTGCGAAGACAAGGGTCCCGAGGAGGAGGAGTCCGGTCGATCGGCCGGGGCGTCGGAGACCGTCGCTCCGCGGCCGGGCCGGCGAGGATTGTCGCGCGATGGGCATCACTCTACCTTGGGCTGAAGTTCAGCAGGAAACTCGGGCTCCGCGTCCCTCGGGTCAACGCGGAACCAAACATGACCCCGAACCGCCGACCGCACTCGATCGCATGAACGGTCCCCTCCAGCGCCCGCTGCACTTCCTCGTCCCTGCCGTGGCGGCGGTTCTTCTCCTCGCCGGCTGCTCCCCGCACCGGGGGGAGCTCCCGCCCGAACCGGCCCCCGCGCCCGAACCGATCGTCCCGGGGCCCCCGCCCGCCCCGGACACCCTCGTCGAACCTCCGGCCGACGCCGCGGTGCTGCCTGGCGACCGGATCCCGGTCGAGTGGCGGGGCCAGGCGCTCCAGCCTTCCCCGGTCGAGGCGCCGGGGGCATGGGACGATGCGGAGCGGGGGGCGTGGACCGAGGCCATGCTCGCCGAGATGACGCTCCGCCAGAAGGTGGGGCAGATGATCATGCCCTGGGTCCTGGGAGACTTCGCGCCGGAGGGGTCGGCGAACTTCGAGCGGGTCGCGCGGATGATCGAGGAGCAGGAGATCGGGGGGATGATCGTCTCGGTCGGGACCCCCCTCGACGTGGCGGCGAAGCTGAACGTCTACCAGCAACGGTCGAGAATCCCCCTCCTCGTCGCGGCCGACCTCGAGACGGGCGCGGGGTTCCGGCTCCGGGGGGCGACACACCTCCCCGGGGTCCATGACCTCGGGGGCGCGACGAACTTTCCCTCTCTCATGGCGGTGGGTGCCACGGACGATCGCTTCCTCGCCTACGAGATGGGACGGATCACCGCACTCGAGGCGCGCGCCGTCGGGATCCACGTGCCCTTCGCGCCGGTCCTCGACGTGAACTCGAACCCGGACAACCCGATCATCAACACCCGTTCCTTCGGGGAGAACCCCCTGAGGGTGGCCGATCTCGGGACCTGCTTCGTGCGCGGGATGCAGGAGCACGGGGCTGTCGCGACGGGGAAGCACTTCCCCGGCCACGGGGACACCGAGACCGACTCGCACCTCGCCCTCCCCGTCATCCGGGCCGACCGGGAGCGGCTCGACCGGCTCGAGCTCAGCCCCTTCCGTGCGGCGGTCGAGGCGGGGATGGGCGCGATCATGACCGCGCACATCGCGCTTCCCGGGATCACGGAGGAGTCGCGCCTCCCCGCGACCCTCTCTCGCAACGTCCTGACCGGGCTCCTGCGCGAGGAGTGGGGCTTCGAGGGGATCGTCTTCACCGACGCGATGGACATGAACGCGATCGACCAGCTCTACTCGCGGGAGGAGGCAGCGGTGCGCGCGGTCCTGGCCGGTGCCGACGTCCTCCTCATGCCCCCCTCGCCCGAAGCGGCGATCCGGGGGGTGATGGACGCGGTGCTCTCCGGACGCATCCCGGAAGAACGGATCGACGCCTCGGTCCGACGCCTCCTCCTCCTGAAGGAGCAGCTCGAGCTCCACCGGGAGCGCACCGTCGACCTCGAGGCCGTGCACCGGACCGTCGGGATCCCGGCGCACACGGACCGGGCGCGGGAGGTGGCGGAGCGCTCCCTCACCCTCCTGCGCAACGAGCGGGGGATCCTCCCCCTGCGCGGGACCCGAACCGCGAACGTGCTCTCCCTGACCTATCGCCGCCAGAACGACCTCATGGGGGGGCGGGCCTTCGATGCCCGGCTGCGCCAGACCTATCCCCGGCTCGCGACCCGGACCCTCACGCGCGACACCCCGGCCTCGGAGTACGCCTCCCTCCTCCGGCAGGCGCGGAGCACCGACCTCGTCGTGATCTCCCTCCACGTCACCGCGGTGGCGTACGCGGGGAGCGTGGCCATCCCCTCCGAGCTGAGCAGCTTCGTCCAGGAGCTCGCCGCCGCGCGGATCCCGCACGTCGTGGTCTCCTTCGGGAATCCCTACCTCCTGCGCGAGTTCCCCGACGCGCAGGGCTACCTCCTCGCCTGGAGCGGGTCGCAGGAGAGCCAGCGGGCCGCAGCCCGGAGCCTCTTCGGGGAGATCCCGATCCGGGGGCGCACCCCGACCCGGATCCCCCCGAACTTCGAGATCGGTGCGGGGCTCCGGATCGAGGCGACGACCGCCCGCGCCGGCTCGACCCCCGAGACGGGAGGCGACTGTGGCCTCTGAGACTCGGCGTGGACTCGGCGCGGGCCTCCTCGCGGGGCTGCTCCTCCTCGGGGTGGGTGGATGCGCTCCGGCCACCCCTCCTCCGACTCCGGCGCCCGCCCTCTCGGGCGAGGCCTGGGTCGAGGCGACGCTGGCGGAGCTCAGCGTGCGGGAGCAGGTGGCGCAGCTCGTCTTCCCCTGGATGGCGGGGTCGTACGCGGCGGCCGACGACCCGGAGTTCCTCGAGGCCCTCCACTGGGTCGAGGAAGAGGGGATCGGGGGCGTCGTCATCTCGATCGGCACCCCCCACGCCTATGTGGCACGCCTGAACGCCCTCCAGGCGCGCTCGCGGATCCCCCTTCTCGTGACCTCGGACTTCGAGAACGGGGGGCCGGGGATGCGCATCGCGCACAGCTACGCCCTCCCGACCCTCCTCCCGCAGGGCGGGGGCACGAGCTTCCCGCCCACGATGGCCTTCGGGGCGGTCGGGGACGAGGTGCTCGTGGAGCGCTTCGCGGAGGCGACGGCGCGCGAGGCGCGGGCGGTCGGGGTCCATGTCGTCTTCGCGCCCGTCATGGACGTGAACTCGAACCCCGAGAACCCGATCATCAACACGCGCGCCTTCGGGGAGGACCCGGCCGAGGTGGGCCGGCTCGGCTCGGCCTTCATCCGGGGGGCGCGCCGCGGGGGTGCCCTCACGACGGCGAAGCACTTTCCCGGGCACGGTGACACCCGGATCGACTCGCACCTCGCCCTCCCCGAGATCGGCGCCGACCGGGCGCGCCTCGACGAGGTCGAGCTCCCCCCCTTCCGCGATGCGGTCGCGGCCGGGGTCGACGGGGTGATGACGGCGCATGTCTCGGTCCCGGGGGTCCTCGGGCCCGGTGCTCCCCCCGCGACCCTCGCCCCCGAGTTCATGACGGGGATCCTCCGCGAGGAGATGGGCTTCCGGGGGCTCCTCTTCACCGACGCCCTCCGGATGGGGGCAATCACCGAGGGGTACGGGGCCGGAGAGGCCGCGGTCCTCGCCTTCGAGGCCGGGGCCGACGTGATCGTGATCCCGGCGAGCGTGCCCGGGGCGATCGAGGCGATGGTCGAGGCGGTCGAGGAGGGGCGCATCACCCGCGAGCGCCTCGAGGCCTCCGTGCGCCGGGTCCTGCAGGCCAAGGCGGGGCTCGGGCTCGAGCGGGGGGCGGCCGTGCCCTGGGAGAGCGTCCCGGAGGTCGTCGGGCGCCGCGAGCACCGGGAGCTCGCCGACGAGGCGGCCGAGCGCTCGATCACCCTCGTGCGCGACCGGGACGGCCTCGTCCCGACCGGAGACGGTCCCGGGCGGATCCTCTCCCTCACCTGGGCCGCGGCCGACGACCTCATCGCGGGGCGGGAGTTCGACGCGGTCCTCGAGGCGCTCCTCCCGGGGGTCGTCGAGCGGGGACGGATCGGTCCCGGTTCGGGGGCGGGGGTCCTCCAGGGGCTCCGCGAGCGCGCCGAGGAGGCCGATCTCG
>SLDT01000049.1 GCA_007125125.1 Gemmatimonadota bacterium
ACCCGGAGCTCGGCCCGGGTCCCGTCTTTGTCGTAGCCCCGGAGGCGACCCCCCGCATCGCACGCATCGAAGCCCCGGCCCGCGCTCCCCTCGAGGGGGCGATCGAACTCCGCGTCACCCCCGACGACGGGCTCACCGGCGAGCTCGAGCTCCTCGCCGGGGGTGTCCCCGTCGACCGCGTCACCCTCGACGGCACGCGGGAGGTGCGCCTCGCCCACACCCCCACCGAAGCGGGTCCCCTGGTCCTCGAGCTGCGCGGCCCGGAGTTTCGCCACGCCCTCGTCGTCGAGGTCGAGGAGGCCGGTACCCCGATTCTCTTCCACGACGGGCGACCCTCCTGGATGTCGAGCTTCGTGCGGCGCGCCGCCGAGCAGGACCGCACCCTCGCGATCACGAGCCGCACCGTCACCGCCCCCGCCCTCGCGACGACCGGGGGCCCGGCCCCTCCCACCCTCACCGCACCGGGCGCGCTCGAGGGGTACCGCCTCGTCGTCACCGGCGCCCCCGAGCTCCTCACCCCCGCCGAGGCCGAGGCCCTGGAGCGCTTCGCCCGCCGGACCGGTGGGAGCATCCTCCTGCTCCTCGACCACTTCGCTCCCGGCCCCTGGGAGTCGCTCGCCGGGGTCCGCGCCTGGGCCAACCGTGCCGGGGAGGAAGGGCTGCCCGAGGTGAGCCTCCTCCCGCGCGGGGAGCCTGCACCCGGCGGACGCCCCCTCCTCGCCACGGAGCTGGTCTGGCCGGAGGCGCTTCCTCTCGATGCACGGGTGATCGCGAGCGACGAGGAGGGGCTCCCCGTCATCTGGGAACGCCCCCTCGGGGCGGGGCGGGTCGTTGTGAGCGGCGCGCTCGACGGCTGGCGCTTCCGCGATCCGGGGGAGCACGCCTTCGAGCCCTTCTGGCTCGAGCTCCTCGGGGAGATGGCCGCCCGGACCCCGCCACCGATCTGGATCGAGATCGGGGAGGGTGCGCGGGCGCCGACAAGAGTCGTCCTGGGCGAGATCGCGCTTGCGGGGGAGGGGAGCTCCGAGGTGGAGGCCCGGGTCGTCGGGGCCGAGGGCGAGGAAGAGCGGCTCGCCCTCTGGCCGACGGGGGTGCCGGGCGAGCTCGAGGGACGCCTTCCGGGGACGCTTCCTCCGGGGGTGCACCGGATCGAGGTCGAGGCGGGGGGGGCGCAGGCGGTGCGTCACTTCGTCGGGGGCGCCCGAAGCGCGTCGGTCGCCCCCCCCGGGGCCGACGACCGCGTGCTCGCGTCATGGGCAGCCGCGACGGGGGGAGCCCTGGTCGAGGAGGAGCGGGTGGCCATGGCGGTTGGAGCAGCGCTCGACCCCGAGCGCCGGCGGGAGCCCTGGCATCCCTTCCGCTCGCCCTGGTGGATCCTTGCGCTCGCTCTCCTGCTCGGGGCGGAGTGGTGGGGACGAAGGCGTGCGGGGTTGCGCTGAGGGCAGCTGGGAACCGGTCAACTTGACGGGCACCGCCCCGGGGCGTACTCTGCTCCGACTGTAGCCACAGGGAGGGATCCCTCCTCGACACCGACTCCGTGCAGCGAGCCGCCAAGACATGTTTACCCGCGACGAAGCGAAGGCCATCACCGACCGCCTGATCGACATGGCCGGGCCGGGACCGGTCCAGGTCGAACTCTCCGGAGGTGAGCGATCCGGAACCCGATGGGCGAATTCGGCGATCACCGTGAACCTCGTCCAGTGGGATCGGAGTGTGGCGATCACCGTGCGCAACGGTGCGCGCCAGGGTCGGGCCACGACCCGCGATTTCAGCGACAACGGCTTCCGGGAGCTCGTGGACGAGGCGAAGGCAGCAGCAGAGCGCGCGAGCGAGAACTTCAACCTCCCCGACCTCCTCGGACCACAGGAGTACATCCCGGTCGACGCTGCGCTTCCATCGATGGTCGACTTCGGACCCGGCGAGCGGGCCGCCATGGTGAATGAGAGCATCTCGGTCACCGAGGAGATGGGAACGGTCGGCTACGGGTACATCCCGAAGATCGACCGCACTACCGTCGAGGCGAACTCCGAGGGGCTCTTCGCCTACTACCGGGTCGCCGAGACGAGCTTCGTCCTGACCGTGCGCACCCCCGACGGAGAGGGCTCCGGATGGGCAGGGATCACGGGGATCAAGGATCTGAGCCTGATCGATCCGCGGGAGCTCACGAGGGTGGCGTCCAACAAGGCGCTCCTGAGCCGGAATGCGCGCGCGATCGAGCCCGGGCGCTACACGGTGATCCTCGAGCCGAGGGCGAACGCCCGCTTCCTGAGCCTCCTAACCGGGAGCTTCCAGGGGAACGGCCGCGGGCCCCTCGCGAACCTCGATCCCGGCGACGAGGCCTTCAGCGAGCTGATGACGCTGAGGAGCGACATCGGCAACCCGATCCTGCGGCAGACGCCGATCATGGGGAATGGCCGGGCCGCCGCGCCGGTGACCTGGGTCGAGAACGGGGTGATTCGGAACTTCGCCGGCGGACAGCCAGCCTCCCTGAACATGAGCCTCGTCATGGAAGGGTCGGACCAGAGCCTGGACGACATGATCGCCGATACCCGGCGCGGCCTCCTCGTGACCTTCCTCTGGTACATCCGGGGGGTCCCGGCCTCGAACATCCCCCTCCTGAACACCGGGATGACCCGGGACGGACTCTTCCTCATCGAGAATGGGGAGATCACCGGGGCCGTGCAGAACTTCCGCTGGAATATGTCGCCCTGGATGGGCTACAACAATCTGACCGCCGTCGGGCAGCCAACCCCGATGCACATGGGCGAGTCCTACGATGGTGGGACGACCGCCCTGATTCCCCCGGTTCGGATCGAGGACTTCAACATGTCCTCGCTCTCGCCCGCCGTCGAGTAACCCTGCAGGAGCCCGGAGAACGACATGACCCCGACACGCAGACAATTCCTGGCCACGATGGGCGCCGGTTACATGGGGCTCTATTCCCATGACCTCGTCGCCCAGCTCATTGCCGACAGCCCCAGCGGCCGTCCCGAGGACTCGCGCTTCCGTGAACTCGCGGATGTGGCCCTCGGAGAGGCGCGCCGCGAGGGATGCAGCTACGCGGACATCCGCTTCACGATGCGGCGAAACCTGGCCGGCGGGGCGGCAAGCTACGGCCCCGGAGGGGGCGGAGGCGCAGGTGGATCGACATCCATCCCGGATGACGACGAGCGGGAGGCGGCGGGCTTCGGGGTTCGGGTGATCCACAGCGGGGTCTGGGGCTTCGCGAGCAGCCCGATCGTGACCCCGGAAGAGATCCGGCGGGTTGCGCGTGTCGCCGCGGAGGTGGCTCGAGCCAGTGCGATCGCCAAGCGTGAAGACGTGCGTCTCGCGCCGGTCGACCCCCACGTCGATCACTGGATCACCCCGATGGTGAAGAACCCCCTCGACGTCTCCGACACGGATCGACAGGCTTGGGCGCAGGCGATCGTCGACCGGGCCTCGGACGTTCCGGGGGTCACCCGGGTCCAGGTGACGGCCCGCGTCAGCTACGAGTGGCGCTACTTCGCGTCGACCGAGGGGTCGTACATCGAGCAGGAGACCTACCAGGTCTCACCAAGCCTTAGCGTGACGGCCCAGAACCAGGGACGGACCCGGACCCGGAACTACCCCGCACCCTTCCTCATGGGGGGGTGGGAGGTCGCCGAGGAGTCCGGACTCCTGGAGGCGGCCGAGAAGGTCGCCCACGAGACCGTCGATCTCTGTCTTGCGGAGCCCCTCGGGCCTCCGGGATTCAAGGACCTCGTGCTCTCGCCCTCGCACTCGATGCTCACGATCCACGAAATCATCGGCCACGCGACCGAGCTCGACCGGATTGTCGGGATGGAGGCGAACTACGCAGGCACGAGCTTCGTCCGACTCGAGGACCTCGGGAACCTCAAGTACGGCTCCGAGCACCTGAACGTGACGGCCGACCGGAACTCCCAGGGCATGGCTTCGATGGGCTACGACGACGATGGGGTGCCCACCCAGGACTGGCCCATCATCCGGGACGGCATCCTCGTGGGACTCCAGACGAACCGGGAGACCGCGCACCACATCGGGGAAGACTTCAGCCGGGGCTGCACCTACGGGTCGACCTGGCGGGACTACCCCTTCCTCCGGATGCCGAACGTCCATGTCGACGCCGGGCCTCCGGGATCGCCCACCCTCGAGGAAATCATCGCGGACGTGCGCGACGGGGTCCTCATCGACGGGCGCGGCAGCTTCTCGATCGACCAGCAGCGCTACAACGGCCAGTTCGGCGGGCACGCCTTCTGGGAGATCAAGGACGGGCGGATCTCTCGTCCGGTCACGGACGTGGTGTACAACGCGATCACGACGGACTTCTGGGCGAATCTCGACGCGGTCACCGGCCCCGACGAGTGGGAGATGCATGGCACCCAGGGTGATGCGAAGGGGCAGCCGGTGCAGACGAACTCGCTCTCGCACGGGTCGCCCTGGCTCCTCGTGCGCAACATGATGGTCGGGGGCGCCTTCGTCTGAGCCCGGGTGGTCGCCTGGCCCGGGCCGCCTGTGCCCGGGTCAGGGCATGGCCCGGTCAGGTCATCGCCCAGCTCAGGTCATCGCATAGACGACGAGGTTCACCGCGAACCGGGTGTTGTCCTCGACCCGGAAGCGCTTGTTGCGCCAGTCGTAGTCCCACTCGCACCCGTAGTCCTTGTTCGAGTAGAGGACTCCGATGCGCCCGCGGTGCTCGACGGCCCGAAGAAAGGGGTGCACCATGTTGTCGCCCCACCCGTTCAGCTCGAGACTCGTCTGGGGCGGGCCCTCCGGGTACTCGAAGAAGCAGTGGTAGAGCGGATGCTCGTTCGGAATCTTGTCGAGGACCCCGGGGCCCTGGAAGATCCGGTGCATCTCCGCTTCGAAGGAGCGCGAGTAGAGCCCCTCGATGTCATGGTTGCAGTCGTCGGAAAAGAGGAATCCGCCGCTCTCGACGTAACGCCGGATCCCCTCCCGCTCGGCCTCGCTGAAGCGGACGAGCTTGTGCCCCGTCATGAAGACGAAGGGAAAAGCCTGGAGTTCCTCGGAGTCGGCGGTGATCACCACCTCTTCCTGGTGGACGGGGATCTGCGTGTACTGGAGCACCGCGTCGAGGACGTTTGCACACACCTTCGGGTTGTAGTCCCAGTCGCCGGAGTCGTAGCGGAGGCGGGCAAAGACGAACTCGAAGCTCGGACGGGAGCGGGCAAGGGCCTCGAGGGGGCTCACGAGCGGGATCGCGGCCGCCCCGCATGCGGCCGCACCCATGCGCCTCAGGAAGGCGCGGCGCGAAGGGGCTTGATCGGACATCGTTTCGGCTCAGGTTCCGGTGTGGTGCGGGGCCTCGCCCGCTCACTCTGACCCTATGCATGGAGCGGCCCCGCCGCAAGTCGAACCGATGCTGATCCCCGCGCTTGCCCTCGCCCTTGCACTGGGACCGGGCGTCGCCGACACCACCCGGATCGACGACCCCGTTGCCCTCGAGGCCTTCGTGGACTCGATCATGACGTCCCAGATGGAGGCCTGGCTCATTCCCGGGGCGGTCGTGGCGATCGTGGACCGGGAGGGCCCCCTCCTCCTTCGCGGATGGGGGGTGGCGCACGCCCGCGAGGGGGGCGAGGTCGACCCGGAGCGGACCCTCTTCGACCTCGGATCGATCGCGAAGCTCTTCACCGCCACCCTGGCACACGAGCTCGTCGAAGAAGGTCTCCTCGACCTCGACACCGATGTGAACCGACACCTCGAGGGGTTCAGGGTGCAGGGAGATCCACCGATTACCCTTCGCCACCTCCTGACCCACACGCCCGGCTTCGACGAACGCCTCTTTCTCGGGATGGTGGCAAGGGATGGTGCCTCGGCCGAGCTCCTCGAGGAGAACCTCCGCCGGCACCTTCCGCCCCGGATCCGCCCCCCCGGGGAGGTCTTTCAGTACTCGAACGCAGGGACCACCCTGGCCGGGCATCTGGCCGAGCGGGCTGCGGGGACCGACTTCGCGACCCTGGTGCGGGTGAGGATTCTCGATCCCCTCGGCATGACCCGAACCGGGTACCGCGTCGAGGGGGATCTGGCTACCGGTCACGAGAACATCCCGGCCCCGATGACCCCCCAGGAGCCCTGGCACCTGAACCAGATTCCGGCCGGCGGCCTCCGTTCGACCGCAGCCGACATGACCCGCTTCATGGAGGCACACCTGCGAGGCGACTTCCCCGGGATGCAGGCGACCCGCTTCACGCCGCGCCCGGGGGCGGCGGGGATCGCTCTCGGGTTCATGGAGGACCTCCGCGGCGGACAGCGGGGGCTCTACCACGGAGGCCAGTGGGTCGGCTTCTCGAGCCTCCTCTACCTCGTCCCGGACGAGGGGGTCGGGATCTTCGTGGCGGCGAACCACGGAGGGGCGATCACCGCCCAGCCGGAGTTCGTCGATGCACTCCTCGACCGCTGGTTTCCGGAGGCGGCCGAGGGTGGGCCTCCGATCGCTGCGTCCGAGGCGGCCTCGACCGTGCCGGGGCTCGACGGCAGGTACCGCTGGAACCGGCAGGACCGCCACACCTTCTTCAGGCTACCGTCGTTTCTGACCGCGCACACCCTGGAGGTTACCGTGGAGGGGGCAGGTCGGCTGCGGACCGTCATGCGCCCCGCGCTCGTCCCCGAGACAGGCTGGCGCGTCTCGGCCGAAGATCCCCATCTCTACCTCTCGGACGATGGTCTGCGACGCCTCGTGTTCGAGCCCGGGGAGCGGGTGCACCTTGGCTGGCCCCTGCTCATGACCCTCGACCGAGCGCGACCCATCGACGAGCCTGCGTTCCACCTCGGGGTGATGCTCCTCCTGATGGGGGTCGTGGCCTCGGCGGGAGCCTGGCCGATCATGGTCCTCCTCGGCCGTCTCCAGAAGGTGCCCCCGCCACCCGCGCCCGAGCCGATTCGCGCAGCGCGCCGGGCCGGGGCGATCGCGGCGGGGGCGACGCTCCTCTTCTTTCCGCTTCTGATCCTTGCCGTCGCGGTCGACACGGTGGCCGCGCTCCAGCTCCCGCTCGCCTTCCGGGCGATCTTCATCCTGCCCGTGGCAGGGCTCCTCTTCACCGTACTCCTCTGGAAGCGGATCGTCAGCCTCCAGCGGGCCGAGGGGGTGCCTGTCCTGCACCGTGTGCACCTGCGAGCCGTCGCGCTGTCCCTGACACTCCTCCTCGTTGCGATGTGGCACTGGAGGCTCCTCGGGTTCCACTTCTGACGGGGAGGGACCCCCGCCCCGCTCCCCCGGTAGCAAGGGACATGGACACTGCAAAGACCCACACCCGGCCCGAGGGGCTCCTTCGCGCCCGCGGAGGCGCGCCACTCCTCGCCCTCGCGCTCGTACTCGGAGCCTGCGAGTCGACCCCTACCGCGATCGACCCCGATGACAGCACGACCGAGGGTATCCGGATGACCCTCGTCGAGGAGGGGCATCGCCTCGTTCTCGTGGAAGACATCGAGGCCCGTGTGCTCGACGCGCTGGATCAGGGAGGCGGGGGACTCGCCGCCGAGGCCGCCCGCGAGCACCTTCATGATGCCGGCATCCTCACGTCCGAGGCGGACGACGCACGACTCACGGGTCAGGTCGAGCGAGCGGAACGCCTGGAGGACTGGATGACGAAGTCCTGGCTCGAGTCGGCGGCTCTACTCTTCTCGCCCGGGCTGCAGGACGAGCTCCGGGTCGGGGTCGAGGAGGTGCTCGAGGCCGTGGAACGCGAGATCGCCCGGAGTGGCAGCTCCCGAGCGGTCGATCAGGCTCTGAGGCAGGTCCGGCTCGCGCTGTCCTCGGCAGCGGACCTGCAGGCCGATGGCCAGGAGGCACGCGCACTTCTCATGGTGACCCGGGCCGCAGAGTACCTCCTCGGGCTCGATCCGGAGGGGCGCGCCGCACGCCTGACGGCGCGAGCCCGCGCCCTCCTCGAGCGGGCTCGCTCTCTCGGGGGAGACGACCCCCACCCCGTGCTGGTCGATGTCTTCGAGGCGGCTGAGGAAACATGCTCTCTGGCCGATGAGGCGCTGGACGGGGGCTTGCCCCGGGAAGCGCTCGAACACGCAGCGCGCTGTCATCGGATCGCGAGGAGCGTCGTCCTCCGACTCTCGGCCGGTGCGCGAGCAGAGGAGCTGGCCGAGCATGCGCGCACGGCCGTCGATCGTGCCTCGGATCTGCACCTCCGGGCAGGCGCGCTCGTGGGCGAGGAGCCGGACGAGGCCCTTGCCGCCCCGCTCACCCTGGCAGCCAGCCACCTCGAGGTGGCGATGGATGCCCTCGAGGAGGAGGCCTGGCGGGCCGCAATCGCCCTCGCGCGGAGCTCCGCCGCGGCTTCGACACGGATCCTCCTCGCCCTGAACGAGGGTTCCGATCCCGAGGCTTTTGCCCTGAGGGCGTCGAAGGCGATCACCCGGAGCGAAGGTCTCGCGGTGATGGCGCGACTCCTGGCCGGCTCCACTCCGTCACCCCTGGTCTCCGAGCGGCTGGAGCGCGCCGAGGAGGGGCTCGACCGGGCCCTCTTCTCGTATCGGGCCGGCCAGTGGCGGCGCGCCTTTCTCCATTCCCTGCGATCCGGAGACATCCTCCGGCGCCTGATCCTGGAGCTTTCATGAGCGATGGGGGAGTAGCCGGGTCACTCGAAAATGGCGACATTCACGCATCCCCTGATGCGACCCTCGGAGGGTACGTTCGGGAGCACTCGAGACCACCTGCCTTCGAGGGAGTCGACGGCGAGCCGTATACCGTCTCGATCGAGGTCGAGCAGACCGGAGACCTGCCCGCGCCGTTCGAAGGGTACCTCGTGTTCCCAAGGTGGGCCGCGACCGGCCTCGGGATCGTCGGGCACGTAGAGACGACGACCCTGGTGGCCGGCTCGAGCCGCGAGCAGGTGACGGGTGCGCTGGCGAACCTTCCTCTCGTGCAGGTGAAGTTCCTCCTGGACGAGGCGATCGAGCGGGCCGGGTCATCGGGGAACACCGCCGAGACTTCCTGAACCCACGAGTCACGATGATCCGTCGAAGCCTGCTCTTCCTGAGCGACTCTCCCGGAGCGAAGAAGCTCCTCACCGGGACCCCGCTGACCCGATCCATGAGCAGACGCTTCGTCCCGGGGGAGCGGGTCGAGGACGTGATCCGCGCGACCGAGGAGGCGAATCGGAAGGGGCTCACCGTGACCGCGAACTACCTCGGAGAGGCGGTCCGGAACCGTGAGCAGGCGAGGGCCGCCGCCAACACCTACCTGGATCTCCTCGACCGGATCGCCGAGGGCGCCCTCGACGCGAACATCTCGCTCAAGTTCACCCAGATGGGGCAGGACATCGACGAGGGCTTCCTCCGGGAGAACCTCGGACGAGTGCTCGAGCGGGCGCGCGAACACGGGACCTTCATTCGCTTCGACATGGAGGGTTCCGACTACACGCAACGCACCCTCGATGCCTTCGAAGAGCTCTGGACCGAGGGATGGCGCGACATCGGGGTGGTGCTCCAGGCCTACCTGAAGCGGACCGCCGGGGACGTGCGTCGGATGATCGACCTCGGGGTCCGGGTCCGGATCTGCAAGGGGGCCTACGCGGAGCCCGCGAACGTGGCCTTCCAGGAGATGCATCGCGTCCGGGAGAACTTCATCGAGATGATCCGATGGCTCCTGGCCGAGGGCGTCTACCCCGGGGTGGCGACCCACGACGAGGCCGTGATCCGGGCCACTCTCGAGCATGCCCGGGCCGAGGGAATCGACCCTGCCCGCTTCGAGTTCCAGATGCTCTACGGGGTTCGTCGCGACCTGCAGGAGCAGCTCCTCGCCGAGGGTTGGAACGTGCGGGTCTACATCCCCTTCGGCGAGAAGTGGTACCCCTACCTCATGCGGCGTCTCGCCGAGCGTCCCGACAACCTCCTCTTCATGGTGGGCAGCGTGGTCCGGGAGTCCTCGCCCTTCGGTGGGGGACGCCGGCAGGGGAACGGATCGGGATCATGACGGAGGTGGCTGCGGCCCGGGAAGCCTTCCTCCGGGTCACGGAGATCTTTCACTCGATCCAGGGGGAGTCCACCTGGACGGGTGTGCCCTGCACCTTCGTGCGCCTGACCGGCTGCCCTCTGCGCTGTTCGTGGTGCGACACCGCATACTCCTTTCACGGAGGGGAGCGGATGACGCTCGAGTCCATTCTCGAGGAGGTGCGCTCGATCGGGTGTCCCGTCGTCGAGCTCACCGGGGGGGAGCCCCTCGTGCACCGCAATGCGTTCGTCCTGGCCGATCGACTCCTGGACGAAGGCTATACCGTTCTGGTCGAGACCTCGGGCTCCGAGGACATTTCGGCCCTCGACCCCCGAGTGCACGTGATCATGGACCTGAAGTGCCCCGGCTCGGGAGAGATGGCCCGGAACCGTTGGGAGAACCTCGACCACCTCGATGGTCGTGACGAGGTGAAGTTCGTGATCCTCGATCGGGCCGACTACGAGTGGGCGCGCGGGGTCGTGAGGGAGCGGGGGCTCGAGGAGAGGGTCCTGGAGGGGAGCCTTCGTGCCATCCTCTTCTCGCCGGTCTGGGACGGCCTCGAGCGGCGCCTCCTGGCGGAATGGATCCTCGAGGACGGGCTGTCGGTTCGCCTCCAGACGCAGCTTCACAAGCACATATGGGATCCGGCGCAGAGGGGGGTCTGAGCCCGGAGCGACTTCTTCCCTACCGGGGAGGGGCCGACGACCCCGTGGGGCGAGAGGGAGGGTTCGTCGCCGCGGTGGCAGTCGTGATGCGCGAGGCGGAGCAGGCGGGGCCCGAGTGCCTCCTGATCCGGCGGGCGAGGTCGGCGCGGGACCCCTGGTCGGGGCACATGGCCTTTCCCGGCGGGAAGCGGGACCCGGACGACGCGACCCTCCTCCGGACCGCGATCCGGGAAACGCGCGAAGAGACCGGCATCGAGCTGGACCGGACCGCCCGGCCCCTTGGACGGCTGGCCTCGGTGGCTCCGCAGACGAGGCACCTTCCCCCCCTCACGATCGTGCCCTTCGTCTTCGAGCTTCTGGAACCGGTGGAGTTCCGCCTCCGGGTCGAGGAGGTTGCGGAGGCGCTCTGGGCACCCCTCGCGGAGCTGCGCTCGCCCGAGAACCAGGCAACCCATGCCTTTCTGGCCGGCGAGACCCGGCGCCTCTTTCCCGCAATCGAAGTGCGCGGACGCACGGTCTGGGGGCTGACCCACCGGATCCTCGAGGACCTCCTCGAGCGCGTCAGTCCCCTGAGGCGTCACTCCGGCTGATGCGAAGCTCCCTGCGAGAGAGCCCCTCCATGTAGACGGCCGGATCGACCGTCTCGTCCGGGGTGCGCACGCCGGGCTCCCGGAGCTCGCCCCGAGCCTGCATGAGGCCGGTCAGGGCGAGGGAGAAGCCGGTCGAGCGCATCATCGCGGTGATGCCCGTTGCCTCGTCGTAGCGATCCAGAAGATCGAAGCGGATCGTGGCCGGCGCTCCCCCGCGCTCACCCCGAATCTCGACCCGGAGGGCGACGAGGTCCCGTCCCTCGGGCCGACGGAGCTTCGGCGTGACCCTCTCGATGAAGAACTGCCGAGGGGTGATGTGGGCGCCGTCCACGCTCACGGGCTGGTCGTCGAGGAGCCCGAGGTCTCGGATCGCCCGCATGACGACGGCGTGGCCGGGGTATCGGAGAGTCTTGTACTCCATGGTGCGGAGCTCGCCACGGTAGCGGAAGGGGAGGGTCGAGATCCCGCCCGCGGTGTAGAAGGCCTCGAGGCGACCGAGGGGCTCGGGGAAGTCGACCGTCTCGACACCGGTCAGGGGCTCGACTTCGGCGGGCTCGCCCTCCCGCAGGACGAGGCCGGGAGTGGTGTAGTAGTCGAGAACACCCTCGAGGGAGTACACGATCTGGTAGTTGAGGGGGGGCTCCGGGTTCTGCGGGAGGCCCCCGACCCACATCCGGACCGAGTCCGTGCGGTCGAGCTCGTCGATCCCTGCCTGCGCAAGGATGTTCACCATCCCCGGAGCGAGGCCGCAGTCGGGTATCACGCTCACCCCGGCCGCGGAGGCGGCATCGTCGAGGGTGCGCTGGCGCTCCACGATCTCGGTGTTCCCGCCGAGGTCCGCGAAGTGCGCGCCGGCGTCGATCGCGAGCCGGGCCATCTCGTAGTTGAAATAGTAGGGGAGGGCGCAGAGCACGCCCGTGACCCCGTCAAGCGCGGCGCGAACGGAGTCCTCGTTCGAGGCATCGACGCGGACCGTTCGGAGCCTGCTGCCGAGCCAGGGCTCCAGGAAGGGTGCCACGCGGTCCGTGACAAGGTCGCCGAAGACGACCTCGGTGACCTCCGGATCCTGCAGGAGGTCGAAGGCCGCTGCCGACCCCTGCGCTCCACCTCCCAGAACGAGAAACTTCATGGTACGGTCTGCCCCCATCTCAGGGTGATTCGATCAGGAAAACGGCCCCACCCTCGCGATCGCGGGCTTCGCCGTCAAGGGGTGCCGGTTCAGTCCCCGAAGAGGTCGGGCTGCTCTTCGCCGGAGGCATCGGCGGCAACCTCGGGCGTCGGGGTGGAGGGCTCCTCGTCCGTTCCCAGACTCCGGGCGACCTCGACGACGCGATCTCCGGCCGCGATCCGGAGGAGGCGGGTGCCTCGCGTTCTTCGTCCCTGCTCCGGCACGGCGCCCGCCTGGATCCGCTCGACATGCCCGCCTGCGGTGATGATCGTCACCTCGTCGCCCTGAACGACCTCGAGGGCCGCGACGAGGCTCCCCTTCTGGTCGGCGGGGCCGGCGAGGGTGCCGAGGCCCCCCCGCTTCTGGAGGGGGAACTCCCCGACCGGGGTGCGCTTGCCCCACCCCTCCTCGCTCACCGTGAGCACGAAGGCGTCGCGTCGCACAGGGATCATTCCCACGACCCGGTCATCGCCCTTGAGATCGATTCCCTTGACCCCCTGCGCGGTCCGGCCCATCACGCTGACCTCCTTCTCCTCGAAGCGGATGGCCCGCCCGTCGCGGGTGAGGAGCATGAGCACGGCACGCCCGTCGGAGAGGACGACGTCGAGGATCCCGTCGCCCTCGCGCACGCCGGCCGCGATGATTCCGCCACTGCGGGGGTTGGAGAACTCGCCGAGGGCAGTCCGCTTTACGATGCCTCCGCGGGTCAGGAAGACGAGGACCCCATCCGGGTCGGCCAGGTCGTCGACCGGCACGAGGCTCACGATCCGGTCGGTGCGCTCGGCGCCCGAGAGGGCGTAGATCGACTGGCCCCGCGAGGCGCGCGACGACTCCGGTACGTCGAGCACGGAGAGGAAGTGGCACTGGCCCCCCTCCGTGAAGGCGAGGAGCCAGCCCGTGGTGCGGGCGGTGAAGACCCGCTCGAGCCAGTCGTCGTCGTAGTTCTCCATCCCTGCGAGCGCCTTGCCGCTGTTCACCCGCCGGCGGTAGAGGTGCATCGGGATGCGCTTCACGAACCCCTGGTGGCTCACGGTGATCACGGTGGCCTCGTCCGCGACCGCGTCCTCCACGGGGGCCTCGTGCTCCTCGGCGTCGCGAAGAATCACGGTGCGGCGTGGGTCCCCGAAGGTCTCGGTCACCTCGTCCAGTTCCTCGGTCACGACGCGGAGCTGTTCCTCTTCCGAGGCCAGGAGGGCGCGCAACTCGGCGATCCGTGCCTCGAGCTCGGCCAGCTTGCGCTCCAGCTCCTCGCGTTCGAGGGCGGTGAGGCGCGCGAGCCGCATGTTCAGGATCGCGTCGGCCTGAACCTCGGAGAGTCCGAACCGGTTCTGGAGTCGGCTCGAGGCGGTCGCTCGGTCGCGGGATCCCCGGATGATCCGGATCACCTCGTCGATGTGCTCGAGGGCAAGAAGGAGCCCTTCGGTCACATGCCGCTCCGCCTCGGCCTTCTCGAGCTCGAAGCGGGAGCGGCGCACGATGACCTCGAGCCGATGGTCCCGGTAGCGCTCGAGGAGTTCCTTGAGGGTCAGCTCCTTCGGCTCGCCATGGTCGAGCGCGAGCATGATCGCTCCGAAGGTGCTCTGCAGGTAGGTGCGCCGGTAGAGGGTAGCGAGCGTCGTCTCGGCCCGTGCCCCCCGCTTGAGCTGGATCACGAGGCGCAGACCGTCGCGATCCGACTCGTCGCGAACATCCGTGACATCGGGGAGCTTCGACTTTCGCGAGAGGTCGACGATCTGGTCGATGATCTTCCCCTTCGAGACGGCGTAGGGGATCTCCGTCACGACGAGCTGCTCCCGCCCGCCTCGCAGCGCCTCCTTCACGATCCTCGCGCGCATCACGATCCGGCCCCGGCCCGTCGCGTACATGTCCCGGATCCCGTCGTCGCCCACGATGAAGCCCCCGGTCGGGAAGTCGGGTCCCTTCAGGTGGCGCGCCAGCTCCTCGATCGTGCACTCCGGGTTCGCGGCCAGGTGCCGGAAGGCCGCGGTCACCTCGCGGAGGTTGTGGGGGGGCATGTTCGTCGACATCCCGACCGCGATCCCGGAGGAGCCGTTCACGAGCAGGTTCGGGAAGGGACCGGGGAGTACCGTCGGCTCCCTCAGTCGGCCGTCGAAGTTCGCGGTCCAGTCGACCGTCTCGCGGTCGAGGTCACGGAGAAGGGAGACGGCGACTCGCTCCAGCCGTGCCTCGGTGTAACGGTAGGCGGCCGCGGAGTCTCCGTCGATCGATCCGAAGTTCCCCTGTCCGTCGAGGAGGGGGTAGCGCAGGGAGAAGTCCTGCACCATGCGGACCATCGTGTCGTAGACCGCGGTGTCCCCGTGCGGATGGTACTTCCCGAGGACCTCTCCCACGACCGAGGCGCTCTTCTTGTAGGGACGATCGGGCGAGAGTCCCAGTTCGTTCATCGCGAAGAGGATCCTGCGGTGCACCGGCTTCAGCCCGTCACGCACGTCCGGAAGAGCCCGCTGGACGATCACGCTCATCGAGTAGTCGATGAACGACTCCCTCATCTCGTCTTCGATCAGGCGCGGGAGGATCCGCTCCCGCTGCTGGGCCATCGCCATCCAGGACTCCCGGGGGTTCGCGCGAGAAGGTTCGACCGCACGAAGATGGCCCACCGGACGCCGGGAGGGAAGGTCAGTCGTCGAGTGCCTCCCGGAACTCCTCGGCCATCGTTGGGTGGCCGTGACGCTCTGCTGCCTCGATCCCGCGCTCCCACGCCTCCCGGGCCTCGTCCGTGCGGCCCAGCTCCTCGAGGGCCGTCGCGAGGCGTCCCCAGGCGTTCCCCTCGTCGTCGGTCATCCCGAGGTAGATGCGCATTTCCCGGATGCCGTCCTCGAGCTCGCCTCCCTGAAGGAGCTCCACGGCGAGGGCGAACCGGATCCGCGCGTCGTCCGGCCGTTTTGTGGCCATGGAGCGCAGCGCGTCGACTCTGGACGCTGTGGTCACGGTGGCCAGTACCTCATTCCGGGAACACGTAGGCCATGGCGCGGGGTCCGACCGCCGGCTCCCCCGTCATGAGTTCGAAGAGTGCGCGCATCTCCCGGCCCATCTCCCGGATCCGCTCGAGCACAACCCGAACGTGGGCGAAGTCGAAGTAGGCCGCGACGGCCTCTTCCCCGGCGGGATGGGTCACAAGGATCCAACGCTCCATCTGGGCACGCAAGTGCAGGAGCACCGCCTCCACCGCACCCTCGATGCGGCGCTGATCGCCAAGGGTGCGCACGGGAATCGTTCCCTCCAGCCTGGGAAGGAGCTCTTCCACGAACCCCACGGCGGCCGGCGGAGCGGCAACGGCAGAGCCTTCCCGGTCGCGTCGGAGCTGGAGGTAATCCCGGGCTCCCGACGAGAGCGCCGTGATCTCCTCGTAATTGAATTCCAGTAGCATGGGGTCCTCCCCCGGAAGGCATCCGGACGGCCGCTGGCCCCGGCGAGCGGCTCTCGCCGGACCGGGCGGGGGCCATCCACCCCCTTCCACCTCATGGTACCGGCCGGGCGCGGCAAAGGTTTCCGGGTCAGGACCGGACGAGGGGATCTCCGACCCGCACCGGGCCCTCTCCCTCGTGCACGAGGTTCTGGCCGAACCACACCTTTCCATCGCGTTCGCGGTACGATGCGAGGGTTCGAAGCGGTTCCCGTCCGGCCTCGCCCGTCTCCTGGTCGATCGTCGTCACGACGCAGCGAGCACAGGGCTTCACGCCGCGGAACCGTGTGTCCCCGATCGTGAAGGGAGGCCAGTCGTCCTCTGCGTGGGGCCCCCACCCCTCCGCGGCCGCGACGATCAGGTTGGGTCGAAACCGCTCCATCCCGAGCGGCTCGTCCAGCCGCCGGTTCAGTTCCCGAAGCGATCCCTCCGAGACCATCAGGAGGGGATATCCATCCGCGAAGGACACCTCGGAGCCCGGGGCAAAGGCCGGGTCCGTGGGGCGTCTCGACCCGGCCGGCATGCGGACGGCGCGGCAGTCCAGCCCGAGGAGCTCGGAGAACCAGGCGTCGGCCTCCGGCGATGGAGCCACCGCCTCGACTCGGTCGCCCCAGACCTCCACCTCGAGCCGCTCACCCTCGTCCATGGGAGGAAGGTATGCTTCGCCCGAAACCCCCTCCATTCCCACCCGCAGGCTCTCCCCTTCCAGTCGGGGGCGAAGCAGCGCGAGCATCGGGTGGGAGCGCTGGGAGAGAAAGACGCCCTGATGGACGAGCATCCAGCGTCGGTCATGGAGCAGGCCCCGGGGGTCGAGGCCGGCTTGCTCGAGCTCGATCCCGCCGGCACCCTTGAGGGGGTAGACCCGGAGCCCCGTGACGTGACCGAGGGTGGTCACGCCTGCACACTCCCCTGCGAGCCGGGGGGAACCAGGATCGGCGCGCCTCCCGCCCGTCCGGGGCCTCCTCCCCTCGGGCCATCGACCTGTTCCACGCGGAGGGGCACACGACCGACCTCCGTCCCGTCGACGAGCACCTCGAATCGGTACTCGCCGGGCTCCGGGAAGACGATCCCGTCGAGGTTGAGAACCTGCGGGACACGGACGGCATCCCGGTCTTCGGGCGGGTTCTCGGCGCGCACCTGGCCGTCGAGGCTCAGGATCAGGTCTCCGCCCGGGCTCATCAGGCGTACCTGAACGTCGAGGACGTCCGCGTCGTGAGCCTCGGGGGCAAAGCGCAGAACGAGCGCGATCCGTCCATGCTGGAGGGGAAACCGGGGACCCCGAAGCCGGTGGAAGGCTCCGAGCACGTTGATCTTGCCGGCCACGTCGACCGTGGCGGTGTCGGCGACAAGGGCGATATCGAGGTTCATTCAGCTGCCTGATCGATGGTTTCGGGGAGGCCCTGCATGAGTCTTGGGCCGAAGACGAGCCCCACGAGGAGGTCAATGAGCGCGTGGGCGGCCATCGAGGGGAGCAGGCTCCCCGTCACGATGACCGGTACGGCGAGGAGGAACCCGATTGCCCCCGTCCGAAGCACCCCGATCGCTCCCTGGTAGGAATGAAGGGCGCCGAAGGGGAGCGAAGAGAGGATCGCCGCGCTCCAGGGTCCGGCGCCTGCGAGCAGGACGACCTGCAGGGCGTAACCACGGTAGGCGAGCTCCTCCCCGACTCCGGCCGCGAGGGAGAGACCTGCGAACACCCCCTTCTCCCGTCCGGTCCGGGGGAGGAGTGTCCGGAGGAACTCGCTGTGTGGCCCCGGGTGGCGCACCTCGACCGGACGGAAGAGGAGGATGACGACGAAGGTGGCAAGGGTCAGACCGACCGTCCAGAGCACGAAGTCGACGAGCGGGAGCCCCACAAGGCCGAACTCCGCAGGGGTTTGGACGACGAGGCCGAGGACCAGCCCGAGCGCGCCCAGACCGAGGATGCTGATGATCGAGCCCACGTAGACGGGGATCCGCTCCAGTCGTTCGATCGCGAGGAGGGGAAGCTGGGCGAAGCCGAGCGCGGGGAAGAGAAGGAAGAAGCCCGCGGCTCCGAGGGCCTGATAGAGTGGGAGTGGGGTGAACAGGACGAGGAGCACGGAACCGACGGCCCAGGCCAAGAGCCCGAGGTGGAAGCGCCGGCGGACCTCGGCCTGGGCTCGATCCCGGGCCTCGGCCTCGGCCTCGTCGGCCGATCCGTGGTGCGCCTCCGTTGACGGTTCTGGATTCATTCTCTAAGGTTCGCGTCGGAGGGTTGAACTCGGAAGAAGGCAGGGGCGACGCACTGCCTTCCCCCACGCGGCGTTGCGGCCGCCAAGCCGAAGGTGCGATGGCTCAGGAATCGAGCGGGAATACGGTGCTCAGGGTGATCGACGTCATGGACCACCCCCATGGTGGGCGAATCTACCGTCTGCGGCTCCAGAGCGGCGAGCCGCCCACGGTGCGGAGCCTGAAGGGGGCCACGCTGAGCGCGAGAGGTCCGAGAGGCGAGGAGCGGACCGTCCGCGTGAACGGGTTCGCCCTCATCGGGGGAAAGCCGAGCGACGAGAGGATTCGAAGAACCGGACGAATCGACCTGATCGGCGAGGAGGAGGGAGAAGGCTCTCCCGTTGACCTCACCTGGACGGCGAGCTTTCAGTAGCGTCCGCCCGGTATCCCGGGCCCTCCCGCTCGAAGGTCCGGACGAAGAACTCCCTCAAACGCTCTTCCCAGTCCGGATTCTCCCGGGCGAAGGCCGAGCGCTCCTCGGCAAAGCGTTCTGCCTGGGTCTCAAGGACGAACTCCTTCAGGAGTTCGCCCTCCTTGGCATAGACGAGTTCGTCCAGCGGCCCGTAGGCCTGCGTGTCGAAGACCGACCGCCCGAGCAGCCAGACATCGGAAACCCACTCCAGAATGACGAGTTCGCCCTCGAACTCGCTCAGTTCCGTGTCGTCGACCCCGGGAAGCCACTGGCCCAGTTCTCCTCGCTCCTGGATGAGCCGGAACCAGCCGTAGAGGTAGTGCGGGGTCTCTGCATCCTGGACCCCGCGACGGAGTCCCACCGCGACGGTATCACCGCTGAACTCGATCGTGTCCCAGGGATAGCGGGTGTCCGGTCCGCGGTCGAGGCGAAGAATGAAGGACGGGTTCCGCTCCCAGTCGTCCATGACCGGCCGGAGCCAGTCGTTCACGTCGCGCATTCGTTCCGCGTCGGCCTGCAGTCGCTCGCCGGAGAAGACGATCACGGTCCGGGTCTGCGGGATCGGCGAGGCGGTCGAGGCACACCCGCCGAGGAGGAGGGTCGCGGCGACGACAAGGATTCCGCGGGCAGAGATCGGGCTCATCCTTCGTCTCCAGATTCGGCTTCGAGGTCTTCGAGGAGGGCCACCGCACGACGGAGGTGCGGGATCACGATGGAGCCCCCCACGACGAGACCGACCGAAAAGGTCTCGAAGAGCTCGGCCCGCGAGACGCCTTCTTCGCGGCAGCGGACCAGGTGGTAGCTCACGCAGTCGTCGCAACGAAGAACGAGCGAGGCAACGAGGCCGAGGAGCTCCTTCGTGCGGGTGGGGAGGGCACCATCCCGATAGGTTCGGTCGTCAAGGGCAAAGAAGCGGCGAATCTCGAGGTTCTCCTCGTCGAGGATCGCCTGGTTCATTCGCTCCCTGAACTCCCTGAACTCCTTCAGCTTCTGCGTCATCGGTCTCCGGCGCGGCGCCGGGGGAGCCGGCCCCACTTCATCTGTTCGAAGGGACTCCGGCAGCGCCGGCACCAGTACGTAGTGACCGAGGCGTGACTCCCGAAGAGGGAGTGCAGCTCGGTCTCTTCCCCCTCGCAGAAGGGGCAGGGCGGGGACTCCTGCAGCCCGCCCGGAAGGCTACTCGACGAAGAGGGCACGGTTCCTGTCTCCTCGTGCACGTTCGATCGAGTCGAAGGGGGGCGCGCCCGGCCCCCGCCCCCTTGCCTCGTCCCAGTCTGCCGGGAGACCTGCGCCCGTGGGAACCGAGAGTCCGATGAGCGACAGCAGGGGATCAAGGCGGTCGGCCATGCGTCCGCGCAGTTCGCCCGCGCCGAGGGTCAGGCCTTCGGCGGCGAGGCGCTCGTGGGAGTCGTCGCCCGGAGCAGCTCCGAGGAGGGCACCCTCGAGGATGACCTCCGTCGCGGCCCGGAGCCTGGCGCGTCCCTCCTCCGAGCCAGCGAGGCGCCGGAACCACGCGGTGGCGAGGGAGGCATGGAACTCCTCCTCGGCGAGCATCTTCGTGATGCGCCCCTCGAGGGGCTCGTAACGACCCTCCGCGATTCCGGAGAGAGCCTCGGTCAGGACCCCGTCCAGAACGAGCATCGAGGCGACCACGCCTGCCCAGTCGTCCGCGTCCTCGTCCAGGGGGCCCCAGGAGAGGTAGCCTTCCGGCTCCCGGGCATGCTCGAGCTCGACCGGGTCGTCACCGAAGTCGCGGAGCGCCGCGTAGAGGAGGCGGGCATGACCCCACTCGTCCTGGGCCATGGACGAAGCGGCGATTCCCGCCTCGATCGAGGGTGCACCGAGGAGCCAGTCGGAATAGCGAATCCCGAGGAGGCGCTTCGTGTCGGCGAGTCCCAGGAGGAGCCTCCGCAGGGCGCTGCGAAGCTCGGCCGGCGCTCCCTCGAGGCCGGGGACCACCACGTCCCCCGCCATCAGCCCGCCCCCCGGCCCGCGAAGGGTCCGTCCGTGCGGTTCACGAGGTGAATCTCCGAGCGGGGCACGATGCACATCTCGAACCAGTTCTCCTCGTCGTACGTGGTCCAGGCATAGACCCTTGCCATCTCGCGGTCGGGCGCCGACAGGTACCCGATGTGCGTGAGGGGCTCCCCCCGGTTCTTACGGGCGAAGACGTCGAAGACGATCTCTTCCATGCTCACACTCCCACGCCAAGGGTTCGAAGGCGACGGCGACCGCGCTCCGAGATGCGGTCCCGCGTCCACGGCGGATCCCACACCTCGCGAATCTCGACCGCGTCGATCCAGGATTCGAGTTCGAGCCGGTCTCGCACGTCTTCCCGGATGAACTCCATGCAGGGACAGGCCGTTGCGGTGAAGGTCAGATCGACATGGGCCACCTCCCCCTCGAGGCGAGCGCCATAAATCAGCCCCAGGTCCACGAGGCTGATCGGCAGCTCGGGGTCGAGCACCTCGTGCAGGAGCTCGACGAGCATCGCGTCCGGGTTGTCGGGCCGCGCATCCATCGGGGGGCTCCAGAGGTCGCGTCCACCACTGGCATGCGAGACCACGTGCGCGGGAACCCCGCTCGCGATGACCGGCAGGCGACGCGCTCCGACCGACGTCAGTTCAGCCACGCGGCGACCTCTGCCCTGGAACGCCGGAGCGACTCGACGTAGATCTCGTTCATGGGCCCCCGACCCTTCCAGCGTTCGAAGACCTCCTCCCAGCTGATCTCGCCCTCGTCGAAGAGCCAGTGCTTCGCCCCGGCATCGTAGCGACAGGGGAAGGGATACTCGAGTTCGAAGCGGCCCGTCGCCTCGTCCAGGTGCGCTGGCACCTCGATTCCAATGGACTCGCAGAGAGGAACCGTCGCGGCCATCCACGCCTGCCGGAGCTCGTCATTCGTCATCCCCTTCAGGCGATACTCGAGCTGGCCCGAGTGGCGCTTGAGTTCGTCGGGGAGTCCGAACCACTCGATCGTCATCGGGAACATCCAGTCGACGGCGCGCTGAAGCATCTCCCGCGCGTCACCCCCGGCCTTCGCGAGGCGGCGCATCCAGACCTCGCCGTGACGGAGGTGAAACGTCTCTTCCATGTCGATCTTCACGAGGGCGCGCTTCAGCGGGCCATACGAGGTGTTCCGATGGACATCCGAGAGGAGGGTGATCCCGGCGCGATCATAGAAGCCGTTCGCGACGACGAGCTCGGCCCAGTTGTCGAGCGGCTGGTCGAAGCCATACGGGTGCTTGAACTTCTCCGGGGGCCGCTCGTAGACGAGTTCCTGCCGTGACTCGCCCAGATCCTCGAGGAGCCGGTAGGCGATGTTCGCGTGTGCCAGCTCGTCCTGAATGATCGCGTGGGCGCTCACCTGCGTGTTCGTCGAGGGAGCGTGGCGAGCGGCCATCCAGTAAGCGGGCGCGGAGATGAGCTCGGTGTCGGCCTGGACAGTGAGCTGCACGACGAGCGCCTTGCGGTACCCCGGCGTCATCTCCTCGACGGATTCGACGATGTGGCCGTCCTGAACACTGGCCTTCATTTCGTCTTCGGTCATGGCACTCATGCGATCTCCGGGGCTGCGAAGGGTTCTCAGATTCCGAGTGACGACCGGATCAGGGGGCTGATCCGCTCCGGCGTCCAGGGCGGGTCGAAGGTGAGCTGCACCTTTGCGGTCTCGATGCCCTCGACCCCCAGCACGGCTTCCTGCGCCATGTTCACGATCTCCTCGGCGACCGGGCACATCGGAGAGGTGAGGGACATGCGGACGTCGGCGTGTCCCTCCTTCACATCAACGTCGTAGATGAGCCCGAGAACGACCAGGTTGAGGTTCATCTCGGGATCCTTCACGGTCTTCAGCGCGTCCAGAACGGACTTCTCGGTTACGGCCACGGGACTCTGCTCGAAAGGGGTTGGCAAGGCACACTCGAACCCATATAACCTCGTGTGGGCCGGCCGTTCCTGCCACCCCGAGCCGGGCCGTGCTGGCGCACGAGAGGGGTGCGGCCTAAATTGGCCCCTTCATGTTCACCTCCCCAAGCTGTGAGACGGCGGGCCGCGCGATGCGTGCAGCCGGGTTTGCAGCCCTCGTCGCCCTGATTGCGGCGGGGGCGCTCCGAGCCCAGAGTGCGGCTCCCCGGTCCACAGGCACGGACGCCGTTGCGGTCGTGCTCCGCGTCGTCGATTCGATCGCGGTGCCCCGCGACACGATCGATCGGGAGAGCCCCGAACCGATCGGGCTCGGCGCACTCCTGCGTCCGGGAGACCGCGTCGTGCCACCGAGTGGAGGGCATCTCCTGGTGCTCCACGCCGGGGGCGACCTCGAGCGCATCGAGGAGTCCCGGCGCATCGAGGATCCCGGTGTCGAAGCGACGGGTCTCTTTCGGGTCATCCGAGCGCAGCTGCGGCGACCGGCCGCTCCGGCCGGAGTGCGAGAGCCGCCTGGCCCCGGTGCCTTCGAGCTTCCGGTTCGCCCGACGGGAGATCGACGCGTGCGCTCCCTGACTCCGACACTGATCTGGCGCGCCAGCGAGGGTGCGGAGGGCTACCGCATCCACCTCTGGCACCCGGAGGGTCGGATCATGACGGTCGAGATCTCGGCCGACACGAGCTGGACGCTTCCCGCCGACCAGGCGCTGACACCCGGGATGGCCTTCGAGTGGGCGGTGGAACCCTTCCCGGGCGGAAGGGTCAGCACGCGAGCCACCTTCAAGGTGGCCTCACGAGAGGTCCTCGACGAGGTCGCAAGCGAACTGGGGCGCATGCGGGAGGCGGGTCTCGATCCGGGTGGAGACGGGCTTCTCGCCGCGGCGATCGTCTTCCGTGCCCTCGGACTGCCCTATGACGCAGCCGATGCGCTGGCAGAACTCTCGACTCGGGCCGAGCCCTGGAGCCCGGAGCTGACTGCCTTCCGACAGCGGCTGGCCGACGAGCTCGAACCACGTACTGAAGCCGAAAACGAAACAGGACCATGACCGAACCTGCAGGCGGAGCCCCCTCACCGGCCACACCCCCTCCTTCTCAGCCTGCAGGACGGCGCTTTCGTCTCGCCGTGAACACCGGAGGGGGCGATGCGCCCGGTCTGAATGCCGTGATCCGGGCCGTGGTCCTCTCGGCGCTGAACGAGGGGTGGGAGGTCGTCGGGATTCGCCGTGGGTACGATGGACTCCTGAATGGCGGTGATGGTCTCGTCACCCTCGATCGCGGGTCGGTCCAGGGAATCGCCTCGCTCGGGGGGACGATTCTCGGGACGACGAATCGAGGCAACCCCCTGCGGTGGCGCCGAACTCTCCCCGATGGCACGACGGAGGAGGTCGACCGTTCCGGAGAGATCCTGGCGGCCTTCGAGGAGCACGAAATCGACGCGCTCGTGGCGATCGGCGGGGACGGGTCGCTCCACATCGCGGCCGAGCTCTCACAGCTCGGGCTTCCCGTCGTGGGCGTGCCCAAGACGATCGACAACGACCTTGCGGCCACCCAGGTCACCTTCGGCTTCCACACCGCGGTGCAGACCGCGAGCGACGCGATCGACAAGCTGCACAGCACGGCCGAGTCCCATGAGCGGGTGATCGCGGTTGAGCTCATGGGGCGTCATACCGGATGGATCGCCCTCTTCGCCGGAATCAGCGGTTCGGCCGACGTGATCCTGGTTCCGGAGATCCCGTTCGATATCCGCAGCGTCGCCCGGCAAGTCCAGGAGAAGTTCCTCCGGGGGCCGCGCTACGGAATCGTCGTTGTCGCCGAGGGGGCAACGCCGGCGGGCGGGGAGGCCTCCCTCCTCGAAGAGGGGGGGCCGGGAAAGGCTGCCCGATATGGCGGAATCGCCGAGCGGGTGGCCGAGGAGCTGGGCGAGGCGACCGGGATCGAGACCCGCTCCCTCGTCCTGGGACACCTCCAGCGCGGGGGGCAGCCCACGGCCTACGATCGCCTCCTTGCCCTTCGTTTCGGCGCGGCCGCGGTCGACCTCGTCAGTCGGGGAGACTTCGGGTGCATGGTGGCCCTCGATCCTCCGGAGGTCCTGGCCGTGCCCCTCGCGGAGGCGATCGCCACATTGAAGAAGGTGCCGGTCGAGGGGGATGTCGTGCGGACGGCTCGCCGGCTCGGGATCGGCTTCGGAGACTGAGCCGGGTCCGGCCCGTTCTGGCCCGGGTCGCGCCTTCCGTGGTATCTTGGTCTCCAGCCGTCGCGCACGCGTGCGAGAGATCGATCGTTCACCCCTCTGAAGGAAGGTACCATGCGTTACCGGTTCGGGATTCCGGGACTCCTCGTGCTCCTTGCCCTCGTGCTCGTCGGGCCCGCTCCGACCGAGGCACAGATGACCTCGATGTCGAACGGCGACGCCCCGGTGGCAAACTGGGAACCGGAGGTCACGCGAGCCCACCCCTTCGCGCTGAACCTGTTCGAGATGATGCGGGGTCCGGAGCTCATCGGGCAGGGTCCGTCGAGCGTGAACTGGACGGACGACTCCCGCTGGATCTACTTCCGGTGGCTCCCGGCGGGGCACGCCTTCGACGCGAACCAGGAGCTCTGGCGGATCCCTGCCGAGGGAGGCGAGCCGGAGCTGATCGACGACCCGATCGTCGTGGACTCCCTCTCGATCACCTTCGGGGGTGGGAGCATCTCGCCCGATCGGCGGTGGCGTGTGACGACCGTGCGGGGCGACATCTACATGGTCGACCGGCGCGACCTCTCCGTCGAGCGGATCACGAACTCGCGTGATACCAAGTCGTCCGTTCGCTTCGATGCCGACGGGACCGGTCTCTTGTACCAGCAGGGGGGGCAGGTCTTCCACATGAATCTCGAGAACGGCCGGGTTCGCCAGCTCACCGACGTGCGTGACGGCCAGGGTCCGGGAGGGGGCGGAGGCCAGCAGGCGCGGGGTCTCCAGGCCTTCCTGAACGAGCAACAGGCCGAACTCTTCGAGCACATCCGGCGGCGTCAGGCGGCCCGTGAGGAGCAGCGCGAACGGCAGCAGGCCGTGCAGGCGTGGCGCCAGCAGGGAGAGCTTGCGGCGGTCTTCACCGGTCGCAATGGACGGCCCTCCGGACTGAACGTCGACCCGCATGGCCGCTTCGTGGCGGTGAACGCCTCGACACCGGCGGGGAACACCCGCTCCGTGATGGTTCCGCAGTGGATCACGGAAGACGGGTACACGGCGGGGAACAACATCCGGACGAAGGTGGGCGACAATGTGGGATCCTCGACCCTGGGCTTCCATCCGGTGGGCTCGGACTCGATCTACTGGCCGGACTGGGCCGAGGTCGTGAAGACACACGCGGAGGAGGCAGCCCCCGTGGGGCCCTTCGTCCCGGAGCAGCACGAGGCGGTGCGCGAGGGCGAAGTGGCGATCCGGACCGTGAGCTTCCGGGGTTGGAACGATGCGGGGACCCATGGGCTCGTGTCTGCGGGCTCTGCCGACAACAAGCACCGCTGGATCTTCACGGTCGAGGCGGCGACGGGTGAGGTGACGGTGCTCGAGCACCTGGCCGACTCGGCCTGGACGGGGGGACCCTGCGGAGGGTGCATGGGGTGGCTTCCGGACTCGGAGCGGGTCTACTACGTGAGCGAGGCTTCGCGCTTCGCGCAGCTCTACGCGGTGAATGCCGACGGGTCCGACCCGCGGCGACTGACGGACGGGGACTGGGAGGTGCACCAGGTGCGGATCCCGGAGCAGCGGACGCACTTCTACCTGCGGACGAACGAGGGTTCGCCCTACGACCAGCACCTCTGGCGGATGGACTTCGACGGCTCGAACCGGACCCGGATCACCGAAGGGGAGGGGCGCTTCGATGCGACGGTCTCCCCGGACGGGACTCGACTCGCGGTCGTGCACTCGACGATCACCCGTCCCGAGGAGCTCTACGTGGCTCCGAACCAGCCCGGTGCCGAGCTGCGGCAGATCACCCTGTCGCCGGATGCGGACTGGCTGGCCTTCCCGTGGATCGACGCGGAGATCATCGAGTTCCCGGCGCGCGACGGGGCGATGGTGCCCGCGCGGATCTATCGGCCCTCGGAGATGGGGGTCGAGTCGAATGGGGCTGCGGTGCTCTTCGTGCACGGGGCAGGGTACCTGCAGAATGTGCATCGGTGGTGGTCGACGTACTACCGCGAGTACATGTTCCACCACTTCCTCGCCGCACAGGGATTCACCGTGCTCGACGTGGACTACCGCGGGTCGGCCGGCTACGGGCGGGACTGGCGCACGGCGATCTACCGCCACATGGGTGGATGGGACCTGAGTGACTACGTGGACTCCGTGGACTGGCTCGTCGAGAACGAGGGGGTCGACCGGAGCCGGATCGGGCTGTACGGGGGTTCGTACGGTGGGTTTCTCACCCTGATGGCACTCTTCACCGAGCCGGAGGTCTTCCATGCAGGGGCCGCGCTGCGCTCGGTGACGGATTGGGCTCACTACAACCAGGGGTACACCTCGAACATCCTGAACCTCCCGCAGGACGATCCCGAGGCGTACCGGCAGTCCTCCCCGATCTATCATGCCGAGGGGCTCCAGGGGCATCTCCTCATGGGGCACCCCATGTATGACACGAACGTCCATTTCTCGGACATCGTGCGGCTCACGCAGCGCCTCATCGAGCTCGGGAAGGAGAACTGGGAGCTCTCCGTGTACCCCACGGAGAACCACGGGATGGTCGAGCCCTGGTCCTGGGTCGACCAGTACCGGAGGATCTACGAACTCTTCTGGCGCACCCTGTCGGCGCCCGGCTGCCGAGCCGGGACCGGTGTGTGCGAGGTGCCCGTGTTCAACGGGGGCTGACCTCCGGCGGGGAGGCTGACATACGGCCGGAGGGCTGGCATCCGGCCGGAGGGCTGGCATCCGGCGGGGGTGAGCCGTGCGCGCGTGCTCGGGGGGCCGGGGAGTGATCCGGCCCCCCGGTCGCCCTCCCCGCCCCCCAAGGCCCGCGCCACCGATCACCCCACACAGGTCGACAAGAACTACCCTCCGCCTTCTTTCGTCCCTCGAGTGCGGGGAGTTCTCGCTCCCGGGCGCGGCAGTTCTCCCCGCACCCGAAGCCCTCCAGCCCGACTCGGGGGAGAACTCCCCCGCGAACGACAGACTTCCCCCCGAACGATCGGGGTCCGGTGCATCTCCGGGGAGTTCCTGTTGGCGGCCGAGCCTTGCACCTCACCGCATCCCACCCCTGGATCGAGCTTCCCCCCGGTTCCGCCCGTTCCGCGGAAGGCGAAGACAATCGTGCCAGGTCTCGGACCCGGCGCAAAAACCGAATCCGGATTCTGTTTCGGCCAGGGGGGACGTCGTCACGGACGGCGGACTCCTCCCCGAGAGCCAGCGGCACCCGCGTCGAGGCCCCCCGCGGCGCCCGCTCCCACGGAAGCCCGAGGCCACCCCCACACCGCCCGCAACCCGGTAACGATTGTGCGCCGGGAGCGGTCATGCGAACGTTACGGAACCTCCACCGCCCCTCCCCGATTCATGCCGCCGAACCCTTCTCCCGAGTCCGTCGAGGACCGCGCCACCTGGGTGGCCCACAACCCCGCGGTGCTCTCATCGGCCCCGCGCTGGATCTTCGACCCGGCCGCCCTCACCGAGCGCGGGCTCGTCGAGGGGAGTGGCGAGGGGCGCGGCACCACCTGGTTCTTCACGCACGGGGGCGCTTCACTTGCCCTGCGCCACTACCGGCGCGGAGGGCTGGCGTCCCGCCTCTCGGACGACAGCTATCTCTGGACCGGCCTTCGCCGAAGCCGTCCGTGGCGCGAGTGGCAAGCACTTCTGGCCTTCGAGGCGGCCGGGCTCCCCGCACCCCGTCCCGCCGCGGTCCGCGTCCTCCGCTCGGGCCCCCTCTACCGGGCCGACCTGATCACCGTCCGGATCCCCGGCGCTCGCACCTTTTCGCGCGCGATCCGCCACGGGCTCGAGGGCCACCGACCCTGGAAGCGTGTCGGCGCCGCGATCCGCCGCTTCCACGACGCCGGCTGGTGGCACGCCGACCTGAACGCCCGAAACATCCTCCTGGACGAAGAGCTCAAGGTCTGGCTCATCGACTGGGACCGGGGCCGGCGCCGCTCGGGAGGAAGGCACTGGCGCCCCGCCAACCTCGCCCGACTCCGCCGCTCCCTCGCCAAGAACCCGGCGGTCGACCGGGTCGCGGACGAGCACTGGGACTGGCTCCTCGCGGGATACGAGGGGGGCCGGGCACCCCTACCGGCGCACGATCCCGGAGACTCCTCCCGCGATCAGGGTGCCGACATTCGTGAGGATGCGGGGAAGGGATAGCCCTCCCGGGCTTGCCAGGTATCGCGACTCCCACTCCGGCCCGAACTTCTCCTTGAAGGCCCGAAGCCCCTTGAAGTTGTAAAAGTGCTCGCCATGCCGGAACACCGCCGCCCCCAGCCGCGTCCAGAGGGGCGAGAGGGGCCGGTTGTCGAAGCCCGAGAGGGGAGCCATCCCGAGCGAGAACCAGCGGTACCCGCGTGCCTTCCCCTCGAGGAACAGATGCGCGAAGAGGAAGTCCATGACCCCCTTCACGGCATCGGGCCGGTAACGCATCAGGTCGGCCGACATCTCGTCGCGTCGCTCCGGGGCGAGCGCATTCACGAACCCGAGGATCCGATCACCCTGCCGCGCGATCCCGATCGGGGTCCGGACGAGGTAGCGCTCGTCGAAGCTTCCGACCGAGAATCCCTTCTCACGCGTGTTCCGAGCAGCCATCCAGGCGTCGGAGACCTCCCGCAGCTCGGCCATGTGAGGCGCCGACTCCCCCGGCTCGAGCCAGGTGAACTCCACTCCCTCGCGCTCGGCCCGGTTCATCGTCTGGCGCACGTCCTTCCAGCGGGGTCCCTCGAAGGAGAGCTCCGGCAGCGAGAGCCGGGCCTCCTCGCCCAGCTTGATCAGGGAGAGCCCCGCATCGAGGTAGAGCGGAAGTCGCTCCGGGCGAACCTGGTAGAAGACGGGCCACCCCCGGTAGCGATGGGCGAGCCGCCGGAAGCTCCAGACGAGTTCCTCGGCATCGGCGGGATCTCCCACCGGGTCGCCGAGCGATACCCAGCTTCGGCCCTCGACCGAGTACATCACGAAGGCGCGGCGAGACTCCGAGAGCAGGACGCTCTTGTCACCCGTCAGCGCGAGCAGCGCACTTGCACGCGTCGAACCCGTCGCGATCGCGGAAACCTCCGACGGGAGCTCTGCGCCCGGGCGACCCAGCCCCGCAGGGACGGCCGGAGCGAGGAGCCGGACCGTACCGTACACCACGATCATGGCCGAGGCGGCGGTGAGGGCGCGCACGCTCCGGGGGGCGTCGCCCTGGAGGGTGAAGCTCCACCAGAGCTCCGAGTCGAGGAGCTGGCCGGTCGAGACGACGACCACGAGCCAACCCGCTGCACATACGGTAAGGACGATGAGGGTTGCCCAGCCCGGTGCAAAGGGCTCGGTCGTGAGGGAGGCCTCCCGGTAGAACTCCGGGCGCGCCGGAAGGAGGGCCAGGAAGAGCACCGCCATCGTGACGGCCGGGAGCAGCTCGAACCCGCGCACCAGGGAGAGGACGATCCCGACAGCAAGCAGCACCAGCGTGAAGCGATAGGCGAGGCCGATTCGCTGGACGAGTCCCCAGGAGAGGACGAGCAGGCCGGCTCCGGCCAGGCTCGCGAGGAGGTGCGAGGCCTCGAAGGCTGCAAGGGGGAGAAACCCCTCCACCCAGAGGAGGTGACGCGGAGGGGTCGGGATCGCACCGAAGAGAAGAAGGAGCGCACCGGCCACGAAGGTGCCCCCGGCCAGGAGAACCGGCGAGGCCAGGGTGGCGCTCCGCCCGAGGTGGCCCGCCGTGCGCTCGAGGACGGCGCGGCTTGCACGAGCCTCCCACCAGCCGAGCAGGATCATCGCGACGAGGAGGGGCGCCAGGAAGTAGATCGCCCGCCAGAGGAGGAGGGAGGCGACGAGCTCCGCTCCGACGAGTGCCTGGGGGAGGAGTAGGAGGAGGACCGCCTCCACCACCCCGAGGCCCCCCGGGACGTGGCTGATCTGCCCGATGACCTGGGCGATGACGAAGACCGCGAGAAAGTGCAGGGGACCGAGCCCGTGCCCCGCCGGGAGGAGCACGAAGAGGACGAGGGCGAGGACCACCCAGTCCAGGGCCGAGATGAGGAGCTGGCGCAGTGCCAGCGGGAGCCCGGGGGCGGGGAAGGCAAGTCCGGCGATGCGGAGTTCCCGTCCCGGGTCGGCCGACCATGCCAGATACAGGGCGAGCGCCGCCAGGAGAAGGGCACCCGTCATGCGCAGACCGCCCGGCGGGAGGGGAATCCCCTCCGGGAGGGGTGGCGGAACCACGAGCAGCAGGAGCCCGCCGACGCCCAGCACACCCACCCAGAAGGTCGCCGTCAGAAAGACGACGATTCGGAGTACCTCGTCGGTCGCGAGCCCCCAGTACGAGTAGAGGCGGTAGCGCACCGGCGCCCCCGTGAACAGAGGGAATCCCAGGGCGTGGCTGAAGGCGTAGCCGAGACAGGAGGCGAGTCCCGAGCGCATCCGGGCCACGGGGGCGCGGGCATATGCGAGACCCAGCCGGTCGTACCCGCTGAGCACCAGGAAGCTCACCCCGGTGAGGATGCACGCCAGGCCCAGGGCAGGAAGGGGAACCGCGGCCAAGCCTTCGCGCACTGCCAGCCAGGGAATCCCCGCGAGCTCGCGCTGCAGAACGACGAGGGCGAGCAGGAAGAGCCCGACCCCAAGGAAGGGGATCGTGCGCTCGAACAGACGCCGAAGCGTCCCGATCAGCGCAGGCTCTCTCCGCTCGCCCTCAGTGTGACTGGAAAAGGTTGATCAGCCTCCGGCCAGGAAGCTGGTGATCGCGCCCCAGGCATCCTGGATCGAGAAGATGAGGACAATCCCGATCACCGGCGGGAGAACGAACCGGATCAGGAACACGACCCCCGGGATGAACCGAGCGAAGGTCGGACCGGCGCCCCGGCGGAGCTCTGCGGAGGGGTCGTCCTTCATTGCCCAGCCCACGAAGATCGACATCCCGAGTGCCCCCATCACGAGGAAGAGGTCGCCCGCAATCTGGTCGATGAGGCCGAGGAGGTCCGTCGAGAGCGCCGAGAGGATCCCGACCGCCGCGATCAGGATTCCCACCCCGATCGCCGCCCGGGCGCGCGTCATTCCCAGCTCGTCGATGATCGAGGCGGTCACGACTTCGAGAAGGGAGATCGCCGAGGTGAGGGCGCCCACGGCGAGGGCCAGGAAGAAGAGGAAGCCGACCAGCCGTCCCGCGCCACCCATCTCGAGAAAAGCTCCCGGGAGCGAGATGAAGAGGGCGCCAACCGTGCTCGCCGTGACCGAGTCCTGCAGCCCGAGCGCGAAGATGACCGGGAACACGACGAGTCCTGCCGCGAAGGCCACGAAGAAGTCCGCGAAGGAGATCGTCGCGGCCTCCTGGTTCAGGTCCGTGTCGCGTGAGAGGTACGAGGCGAAGGTCAGCATCGCCCCCATCCCGAGCGAGAGCGAGAAGAAGGCCTGCGCCACCGCCTGGCGGATCGTCGTGCGGTCGAAGAGGTCCCCGAAGTCCGGCTGCAGGTAGAAGGCGTATCCCGCCCCGGCACCGGGGAGGGTGAAGGCCCAGACAGCGAGACCGACCACGATGAGCGCGAGGGTCGGCATGAGAATCGTCGCCGCCTTCTCGATTCCCTTCTGAACCCCGATCATCACGATCCCGATCGTGAGCACCATGAAGATCAGGTGCCACATGATCGCCGTCCCGCCGGCCGCGATCTCGCCGAAGTGGGCACCCGGGTCGGCTGCGAAACCGACGGTTGCGGCCTCGACCGTGTAGCGCAGGGTCCAGCCGGCGATCACGGAGTAGTAGGATAGAATCAGGAACCCGGCGGTGACGAAGAGGAACCCGAGTGGGACCCACCCCTTGCCGCCCAGGGCACGCAAGGCGCCGATCGGCGACAGATGCGTGCGACGCCCGACCGTCAGCTCACAGAGCATGAGGGGGATCCCGAGGAGCCCGATCATGATGATGTAGAGGAAGACAAAGGCAGCCCCGCCACCCTCGGCGGCGACATAGGAGAACCGCCACATGTTGCCGAGCCCGACCGCGCTGCCCACGGCCGCGAGCACGAAGCCCCACTTCGAGCCGAAGAGTTCGCGTGCGGGTGTGCCGCCCGGATCGCTGGACGATGACGCGCTGGGGGTCAAGGGATGCTCCTGTCTGGGTGGAGGTGGGTCACGAAACGAAGCAATAGAAGGATCCGACTCGTGCCCCGTCAAGCGCGAGGGCGAACACCGAAGGGCACCGGGCGGCTTGCGAAGCGGCTCCGGAGCCGTAGAATGCTCCCCTGCGACCCTCCTCCAATCCCGTCGACCGATGACCCTTCGAGCCCCGGGCCGTTCGGCCCTTGCCGTCATGCTCCTCGTCCTTGCCGTGGCCGCCTGCAGCCCCTCGGCCGAGGAGGCCCCGCACCTCGCCGTACTCATTGCCGTCGACCAGCTCATCCCCGAGCACCTCGAGGCCTACGCACCGGCCTATGAGGGAGGCTTCGCGCGTCTCCTCGCCGAGGGCCACACCTTCGAAGATGCAGTGCATGCGCACGCGAGCACCTTCACCGGGCCCGGCCATGCCACCCTGGCGACGGGGGTGGTCCCCGCCCGCCACGGGATCGTCGCGAACTCCTGGCGCGAATGGGACGGCGAGGAGTGGGCCGGGGTGTCGGCGGGGAGCGACCCCTCGACCTCTCGCGTCGGGCGAGGGGGGAGCGGCACGTCGCCCCACCACCTCCTGGTCGACGGGTTCGGCGACTGGCTCCTTGCCGCGCATCCGGAGGGGCGGGTTGTCTCCCTCTCGGGGAAGTCGGGCGCTGCCGCCTTCCTGGGGGGGCGCAACCGGGGGCATGTCTGGTGGTTCGACACCGCCGTCGGGGGCTTCATCACCTCGGACTACCACCGGGACGCGATGCCCCCCTGGGTCGAGCGCGTGAATGAGGGGCTCGTGCAGCGCGTCGTCGGCGACGGCTGCTGGCGTGACGAACTCCCCGACGAGATCGCGGCCCTGTCCCGGCGCGACGAGGTGTCCTGGGAGGCCGACGGCACGCATACCGCCTTCCCGCACTGCGCCACCGATGCCCCCTACAGCTCCGAAGCGCACTTCGTGTCACGCACGCCGGCGCTCGACGCTGCAATCCTCGAAATGGCACGCGCCGCGGTTCGCGAGCTCGAGCTCGGCCGGCGAGGGGTTCCGGACTACCTTGCACTCGCGCTCTCGGCCACGGACCGGATCGGGCACGAGTTCGGCCCCTTCAGCCGGGAACAGCTCGTGAACCTCGTCCAGCTCGACCGGGAGCTCGGGGCCTTTCTCGACTTCCTCGACGAAGAGGTCGGCGCCGGGAACTGGACTCTCGCCCTCAGCTCGGACCACGGGGTCATCCCGATGCCCGAGCACCTCGAGGAGACAGGGGAGTTCGGACTCCGGGTCCGGGGAGGGATGGGGGGACCCATGCGAACCGCGGCGGAGGGCCTCCCTCCCACCGGAGCCGAGCTCGAGGGACCCGAGGTGGCCGCGGCCCGTCGAGCGATCGCGGAGGCCCTGGCGGAGGTCGAGTGGATCGAGCGAGGGATCACCCTCGAGGAACTCGCCGGGGAGGACGAGGCCGACTCGATTCTCGCGCTCTACCGGGCCTCCTTCCACCCGGAGCGGCTCGGCGCACGGGTCGCGGACTTCGGGGTCGAGGTGCTCCCGCAAGAAGGAGTCCTCGTGCGCAACAGCGGGACCACGCATGGTCAGCCATGGCTCTACGACCGGCGGGTGCCGATCGTCTTCCTCGGCGCCCGCGTCCCCGCGGGCGAGACCCGCGACCCCGCCCGCACCGTCGACGTGGCCCCCACCCTCGCGCACATCCTCGGCATTCCCGTTCCGGAGGGGCTCGACGGAAGCGTGCTCCTCGCACGGTGAGCAGGACCGAGGAGTTCCGCGCGTGGGATCGTCATCCACCTGCGCGACGCGGTCCCGCCCTGGAATGACCTTCCGGGCCGTGCCCCCCATCCCGCGGGGGGTGAGGAGCACGACCCTGAAGGTGCGTCTTCAACAGCCTTCTATCGGTCGCCGACGATCCTCGCCGGGAGGGGCTGCGGCTGCATCAGCTTGAAGATCGGCACGAGGGGCGGATCATCGCCCCCGCGCTCGAGCTGGGCCAGCGGGATCCAGGCGTCCATCGTGTTCCAGTAGATCAGGTTGTCGCGCGTCTCCGGCTCGAGGAGGTGCGTCACGACCCGCCCCATCATCTGGCCCACCGGCACCACGTAGGTCCCGATGGGGAAGTTCCGCTCGACCCGGACCGGCTCTCCCACATCGAGGCGCGTCGCCGCCTGGTGGTTGTACACCGACTCCCAGGACACCCCTTCCAGCGGATAGGCCTCGACCTCGAGCGTCACCCCTTCCCGGAGCTCCTCGACCGTGATGTTGTGACGTCGGAGGAGGGCCACCGCGTCAACCGCATCCCTCGGAAGCAGGTACGCAAAGGGCCGCGCTCGCGTCTGTGTCGCGACGGGCCGCGTGTAGAGCGGGGCGCCCTCGATCTCGATGATCTGACGCTCCCCGTCGACCATTCGGCCGATCATGTAGTTCACGAGCTCCTCCTGCGGCTCGACTGTCATCGCGACCGCCACCTCGCCCGAGGGCTGGCTCCCGAGGAGGATCGCCTCGCGCCGCGCCGTCGTCACCGTCTCGATGATCTCGTCCGGGTTGTCGCGCACGTACTCGAGCACCGCGAGGTACCCGAGCTCGCCCGCCCGCACCCCGTCGGCCATCGGCTGCCATCCGGGCGACTCGAAGAGGATCCCGATCGAGTTCACGAAGCCCGCGTAGTTGCGCGAGATCCGCGCATCGGTCTGCCCGCCGCTCCAGCGCTCCTCGTTCCCGGAGCTCCAGTAGAAGGCATCGTAGCCCTCCGCCTCGAGGAGTCGGTCCACATGGGGGAAGATCCCGTTGTCACAGACTGCCGTCAGGCGCTGGTCCGGGTCCGCGTGCCCCGGGCACTGGTACTTCAGGTGGTATGGGAACTGTCCCCCGTTGTGGCCGTCCACGAAGACGTGCGGGTTCCACTCCTGGAACACGTTCTGGACCCAGGCCACGATCTCGGGCATCTCGAGCTTCATGTAGTCCCGGTTCATGTCGATCCCCCAGGCGTTCCCACGCGTCGGGCCGGGCCGCGCCTCGAAACCGTCCGGGTTGATCTGGGGTGCGACCACGATCACCATGTGGTCGAGGAGCGCATTCTCCGGGGTCCCCGGGGTCGCGAGCTTCCGCACCAGGATCAGGAGCGACTCTCGAAGCGTCCGCTCTCCCCCGTGTACATTCGCGTGGAGTTCGACCACCGGCTTCCCGAGCGCCGCCGCCTCCCACCCCCGCGTCACCGCCGGGCGGCTGAAGACGAGGTAGGGGAGGTCCCGCCCGAGCCAGGTCTGCCCGTAGATCCCCATCCGGAACTCCGCGGAGGTCGCCCGCAGGTCGGTGAGGTACTCCATCATCTCTTCGTACGAGGTGTAGCGGGTGAAGTTCGATTCCTCCGCGGCCGTCCGCAGCGACTCGGGTGAGGCAGGCCGCTCCTGCGCCTCGATCGCTCCGCTCCAGGCCACCCCGAGGGCAGCAAGGGTGAGCAGTGTCCAGAGCCCCCGGCGGGGGGCGCTTCGGGGTCGTGACCGCATCGACATCGTGTTTCCCGCTCCTGAAAGAGAGGTTTCGTCCATGGCATGGGGTGAAGCTCACAGTCTACGGAGCGGGGACCGATCGGGCAACGGCCGAGTCCTCATCGCGCACCCGCGGCCCGCCCGCGGCGGAACCTGTGCCGGACACAGGTGAACACGGGTAGCGATGACTACGGACATCCTCATCGTCTACGGCGTGCTCCTCGTGGCCATCGCTCTCTTCGTGAGCGAGCGGCTTCGCCTCGACGTCGTCGCGATCCTCGCCCTTCTCGCCCTCACGATCAGCGGGATCCTCTCGCCCGAGGAGGCGCTCGCGGGCTTCGCCGACCCCGTCGTCATCATGATCGCGGCCCTCTTCGTCGTCGGGGACGGCCTCTTCCAGACCGGGGTCGCCCAGGCCATGGGGCGCCTACCCGCGAAGCTCGCCGGCGACAGCGAAATCCGGCTCCTCGTCGTCATCATGCTCCTCGTCGCGGTCCTCTCCGGCTTCATGAGCTCGACCGGGACCGTCGCCGTCATGCTCCCCGTGGTCATGGGGCTCGCCTGGGGCCGCAACATCTCGCCCTCGAAGCTCCTCATCCCCCTCTCCGTCGCCTCCCTCCTCGGCGGGATGCTCACCCTGATCGGGACCGCCCCGAACATCGTCGTGAGCAACCACCTCGAGGCCATGGGGCGCGACCCCTTCGGCCTCTTCACCTTCACCCCCGTCGGGATCGCGATGGTCGTGATCGGGATCGCCTTCATGGCGTTCTTCGGCCGCCGCTTCCTCCCCGACCGTCCCTCGCCCGGGCGCCCCGCCCGCACCGAAGACACCCCCACCGTCGCCGAGATGGTCGGGAGCTGGGAGCTCGCCCCGCGCCTCTTCCTCCTCCGGATCGAGCCGGGAGGAAGCCTTGCCGGGCAGACCCTCGCCCAGGCGGACCTCCCCGGCACCCTCGGCCTGACCGTCCTCGAGGTGAGGGAGCCCCCGGACGAGGCCGAGCCCCGCCGGGTACGCCGCCCCTTCGCCAGGGGCCAGAAGCCCGAGGCCGGCACCGGCAACGGAGCCCCCGCCCTCGCCGGGACCCTCCTCGCACCGGGGCAGCTCCTCCTCGTCGAGGGGTCGGCCGACGGGGTCGCCCGCCTCGTCGGGCGGGGCGAGGCCACCCTCCTCGACGACGAGATCGAGGGCGACCCCACCGGGCGCGAGACCGGGATCGCCGAGGTCCTCCTCACCCCCCGCTCGCGCCTCCTCGGCCGGACCCTGAAGGAGGCCCGCTTCCGCGACCGCTACGAGCTGAACGTCGCCGGGATCAAGCGCCTCGGCGACGCCCTCGAGGGCGACATCCGCGAGGTGCCCCTGCGCTTCGGCGACATGCTTCTCGTCCAGGGGCCCTGGGACAAGATCCGGCTCCTCCAGGGCGAGACCCGAGACTTCGTGGTCGCGATGGCCCCCCGTGAGATGGGCCAGGCGCTCCAGCCCCTCGACCGGGCCCCCGCCGCGATCGCGGTCATGGTCGGGATGATGGTGCTCCTCACCTTCGGGATCCTTCCCACCGTCACCTCCGTCCTCGTCGCCGCCGTCGCGATGGTCCTCTTCGGATGCGTCACCGTCCAGGACGCCTATCGCTCGATCAACTGGGAGAGCGTCGTGCTCATCGCCGGGATCCTCCCCGTCGCGACCGCCCTCGAGAAGACCGGGGGAATGCAGCTCATCGTCGACGCCCTCGGGAGCCAGATGGCCGACGCCGGGCCCCTCCTCCTCCTCGTCGTCCTCTTCGTCCTCACCTCGGCGCTCAGCCAGGTCATCTCGAACACGGCGACCGCGGTGCTCCTCGCCCCCATCGCCTTCCAGCTCGCCCTCGGGATCGGGGCCGCACCCGAGCCCTTCATGATGACGATCGCGGTCGCCGCCTCGACCGCCTTCGCCACCCCCGTCGCCTCGCCGGTGAACACCCTTGTGCTCGGTCCCGGCGGCTACCGCTTCGGGGACTTCTTCAAGGTCGGGGTCGCGCTCCAGTTCCTGATCCTCCTCGCCTCGATCGTGATCATCCCGATCCTCTTTCCCTTCTGAGCCGGCCCGATCCCGTCCGACCTCGTCCAGCCCCGGCCGACCCCATCCTCCGCAGCGCGGAGCCAGCGGGCGGAAGGCTCCCCGGCCTTGCACCGCGGGGCCCGCCACTGAACATTGACGGGCCCGGCCTCCCTTCCCCCGAACCGAGCGATGCGATGACCCGGACCCGATCCATGATCCCGATGCGTGCCCTCGCCTGCCTTGCGGCGGGCCTTCTTCTGGCGGCCTGCGAGGCGGCGCCCGATCCGTACACGGCCCCGGCCGAGGAGGAGAGCGGCTGGGAGACGGTCGACACCGCCTGGGGGAACCTCCCCGACGGGCGGGAGTGGGGTGCGGTGAGCGCGATCTACCCCGGACCCGACGGGCGCACGATCTGGATCGCGGAGCGGTGCGGGCAGAACTCCTGCATCGACCGGCCCGACGTCGACCCCGTGCTCCAGTTCGACCTCGAGGGGAACCTCCTGCAGAGCTTCGGTGCCGGCATGTTCGCATGGCCGCACGGGATGTACGTCGACCGCGAGGGGAACGTCTGGGTCACCGACGCCCTCGGCTTCGGCCAGCAGCCCGAAGGGTGGGGGCACATCGTCGTGAAGTTCAGCCCCGAAGGCGAAGTGCTCCTCACCCTCGGGGAGCGGGGGCGCGCCGGAGGCGGCGAGCTCTTCACGAAGCCCTCGGACGTCGTCGTCGCCCCCGACGGGCACATCTTCATTGCCGACGGGCATGACGCGGGGGGGAGCAACCGGATCGCGAAGTTCGATGCCGAGGGGAACTTCGTGATGGAGTGGGGCGAGACGGGGAGCGCGAACGGGCAGTTCAGCGACCCGCACGCGCTCGCGATCGACTCCGAGGGGCGGCTCTTCGTGGCCGACCGCGGGAACAACCGGATCCAGCTCTTCACGCAGGAGGGGGAGTTCATCCAGAGCTGGACGCAGTTCGCCCGGATCAGCGGCATGTACATCGACGAGAACGACATCCTCTTCGCCGTCGACTCGGAGTCGAACATGCGGCGAAACCCCGGATGGAAGCGCGGGGTCTACATCGGGAGCGTGCGTGACGGCTGGGTGACCGACTTCATCCCCGATCCGGAGCCCGACCCGGACAACTCGGGTACGAGTGGAGGAGAGGGGGTCGCGATCGACGCGGAAGGGAACGTCTACACCGCAGAGGTCGGCCCCCGCACCGTCCAGAAGCATGTGCGCCGCGGAGGCTCCTGAGCCCTCCCGGACCCTGCCACCACTTCCCGCACCCTCCCAGGCATGATCAAGGACCTTCTCGAGCGCCCCATCCGCAAGCGGCCTCCGACCCTCACCTTCGAGGGCCGGATCCTCTACCTCGTCGATGACGCCGAGCTCATGCGGCGCCAGCTCGAGGAGGGGCACGACCCCGCCTTCGACGAGGCGCTGAGGGAGCGGCTGCGCGACCAGATCTCGACCGACGAGATCACCCCCGCCTACATCTGCTACTTCTACGACGAGACGCTCGGGGAATTCCCCTACCTGGGGCTGCGGGCGCTCGACCGGGCCACGGGCGAGCCCGCCTTTCCCGTCGGGCGCGGGAGCGTGAAGGGCGGGGGCTTCGTCTGCTCCGTGGCCGGCAAGCGCCGGGGGAAGGGAAGCTCGCGCGAGCAGTCTCCCTATGCCGAGCTGATGGCCGGGATCCGCATCGTCGTCGCCGAGTCGATCGAGCGGATCTACAACGAGAACTGCCAGAACCTCGGGATTCTCACCTCGACCGACTTCTCGATCCTCGAGCGGATCCGGGCCGGGGAGGCGATCCCCCTCGAGGACTTCACCCGGGGCAAGGACGCGATCACCCGCGAGATCATCGAGTACGGGGGACTCTTCGAGTACAATGTCGCGCGGCTCCAGGGGAAGACCGCCGCCCTCTACCCGGCGAGCCTCGCGGGGGTCGAGCCGGACGAGGAGCCCGCTGCCGAGGGGGCGCCACCCGAGCTCGACGCCCGAGAGCGGCGCGAGCTCCAGGGAAGCGGGGAGGAGGGGGCCGCGGACGACCCCGCTGCCGCCCAGGTCGCGGCGACCTCGGCCCCCGCGAACCCCGCCGAGCTCGGAGGGGGGCGCTACCTCGACGGGGCCCGCGACGGGGCGAGTGCGGGTGATGCGGAGGAGCCCACGGCCGGAGGCGCGGGTCCGGCGCGCCCGATGACCCTCGCCGAGAAGATCTTCGCCCGCCACTGGGTCGTGGACGCCGCCGAGGGGAGGCTCGGGGTCCCGGGGGTGGCGCCGGGCGATGCCGGCTTCTTCCGGACCGACATCCGGTTCTCGCACGAGTATGTCACCCCGATGTCGGCGATCTTCTTCGAGGAGAAGGTCGGGCCCGGGGGGCGGGTCGTGGACCCGGAGAGCGTCCTCTTCTTCCGGGACCACCTCACCTTCCTGCACAAGGCGATGACGCAGGAGCGGATCGAGGAGGGGCTCCTCGAGGTCGCGAACCAGCTCGAGGTGAAGCAGCGCGAGTTCGCCGAGCGGCAGGGGATCAAGCTCTACGGGGAGCAGATGGGGCACCGGATGGGTTCTGTCGCGATCTGCCACTCGAAGATCCTCGAGTCCTATGCCGAGCCCGGGATGCTCATCATCGGGTCGGACTCGCACACCCCGCACGCGGGGGCGATCGGGTGCGTCGCCTTCGGGGTGGGGACGACCGCGATCTTCAACTCCTGGATCACGAAGGACGTGCGGGTCCGGGTTCCCCCGACCTTCCGGGTCGTCGTCTCGGGGGACCCCCCCCCGAACGTCACCGCGAAGGACTTCATGCTCGAGATCCTGCGGCACCCCTACATCCGCGACGGGCATGCGATCGGGCAGATCATCGAGTACGCCGGGCCCGCCGTCGAAGCGCTCTCGATCGACGAGCGGGCCACGATGACGAACATGGCCGCCGAGGTCGGCGCCTTCACCGGGATCGTCGCCGCCGACGAGCGGGCCGTGGAGTACCTCGTCGCCGAGCGCGGGATGGAGCGGGCGCGCGCCGAGGAGCTCTGCCGGGACATGCACTCCGACCCCGGCGCCGAGGTCGTGAAGGTGATCGAGGTCGACGCCTCGACGATCCGGCCCATGGTCGCCCTCCCCGGCGACCCCGGGAACGGGCTCTTCATCGACGAGCTCGCGGGCGACCCCGCCGACGGGGGACGCGTCCGGATCGACATCGCCTATGCCGGGTCCTGCACCGCCGGGAAGAAGGAAGACATGGACATGTACGCCGCCGTCTTCCGCGAGGCCTTCGAGGGCCAGGGGCTCGGGGTGCACCCCGAGGTGCGCTGCTACATCCAGTGCGGATCGCTCGAGGTGCGGGAGTACTGCGAGCGGCAGGGCTACCTCGCGCTCTTCGAGGCCGTGGGCGCGGAGTTCATCGAGCCCGGATGCGGCGCCTGCATCAATGCCGGTCCGGGGGTGACCGCCTCGCCCGACGAGGTCTCGATCTCGTCGCAGAACCGGAACTTCCCCGGACGCTCGGGGCCGGGGCAGCTCTACCTCGCCTCGCCCTACTCGGTCGCCGCCTCGGCCATCGCCGGCTGCATCGTCGACTGGGAGCCGGGTCGGCCGATTCGCCCCGTCGAGCCGCGCACCCCTGCCCTGGGCGCGCCTCGATGACCGAAGAAGAGCCCGGGCGATATCCCTCGGGCACGAGCGAAGTTCGGACCCGTCCCCTCGTCATCGCGATCGCGAGCTGCCTCGGCTTCGCATTCCTCGCTCGAGCGCTCGCGCCCCCGCCCGAGGCGCAGGCCTGGGTCATGCAGCTCGAGCGGCCCGACTTCGCCGCGCCGATCCTCCTCGTGCTCCTCATGGGAGTCTTCTACTACCTCGTGTTCGGGACACTTCTGTACCGGGCGCAGGTACATATCGCCCCGAAGGACGGACGTGGTGCCATGCTCGGGCTCCTCTACGCAATCCTCGCCTTCGGTGCGGTATGGAACGCGGTCTTCGTCCGGCTCGAGAGCACGGTGGCCGGGGCAGCGGGGGCTGCCCTCATGGCCTTTCTCTTCGGAATCCTCGCGTGGGGACTGGCCTCCCGCGACCGAACCTCCTTCTACCTCCTCCTCCCCTACCTGGCCTGGGTCCTCTACGATCTGGCCTGGAGCCTCGGGATCTGGCAGCTCAATCCGTGAAGCAGGCGGGCCCCGGGGCAGGCCGCGCGCGGGAGCCCGGCACCCGGCACGGCCCTTGCGCCCTTCTTCCTGCACGAGACCGGAATGTCGCTCAAATACAAAGGAGGAAGTGATACTATGTCCCGCTTCGATTCGAAGGTCGTAATCATGACGGGGGGGGGGAGCGGGATCGGCGCCGACGCCGCGCGCCGCTTCGCCGCCGAGGGTGCGAAGGTCGCCGTGGCTGACGTGAACCTCGAGGGTGCGCAGGGGGTCGTCGACTCGATCCGCGGGGCCGGGGGCAAGGCGATCGCCTTCGGCACGAACGTGGCCGACGAGGACGCGATCATCGAGCTCGTCGAGGGAACTGTCGAGGCATTCGGGGGGCTCGATGTCATCGTGAACAATGCCGGTGTCGGCGAAGACCCCACACCGATCGACGAGCGCTCCCTCTCGGACTGGCAGAAGGTCATCGACGTGAACCTCACCGGTGCCTTCCTGGGCGCGAAGCATGCCGCGAAGGCCTTCAAGGCGCTCGAGCGCCCCGGGGTCATCATCAATGTCGCGTCGATCCTCGGGGTTGTCGGCTTCAAGGGAGCCCCCGCCTACACGGCCGCGAAGCACGGGCTCCTCGGTTTCACGAAGGCCACCGCCCTCGAGCTCGCGGAGTTCGGAATTCGCTGTGTCGGGGTGTCCCCCGCCTTCATCCGGACCCCCCTGATCGAGGGCATGGAAGACGCCGTGCTCCCCCTGCATCCGATCGGGCGTCTCGGGGAGCCGAAGGATGTCTCGGATCTCATCCTCTTCCTGGCCTCGGACGAGGCCTCGTTCCTGACCGGACCCACCTACCTCGTCGACGGGGGGTACACCGCGCAGTAGCCCCGGGGGGTGGACAGCGGTGCGCGGTGCCCCGACCCTTGAGGGGTGCCGCGCTCCGACTCCGCCCTCGTACCGACCCCGACCGGGATCGCCGCCGTTGCCCTCGGCGGCGGACTCGGCACCCTCCTGCGCGCCCTCGGGCTCGGGAGCGCGCTCGCGCTCGATCCCGCCCTGGCCCCCGTGGCGACCCTCCTGGAGAACCTCGCCGGGGCCGGCGCACTCGGGTTCCTCTCCGGCCTCTTCGTCGCCCGCGGCCGTGGCTCCCCCTACCTTCGTCTCCTCTTCACAACGGGGCTCCTCGGGTCCTTCACGACCTTCTCGACCCTCGCTCTCGACGTCCTCGTCCTGAGCCCCGCGTGGGCCCTGCTCTACCTTGCCGTCTCCCTCCTCGGGGGGCTTGGCCTCGCCCTTGCCGGGCTTCGCGCCGGGCGTCGGCTGGGGGGAGGGCAATCCGGGTGAGCACCCTCCTTCTTCTCGCCGCCATCAGCCTCGCCGGAAGCGCCGGAGCGGCTGCCCGGTACCTCCTCGACCAGACCCTCGGGCGGAGAGGTAGCCCCGGAACCCTTCCTCCCGGAACACTTGCGGTGAACCTCGCGGGGGCCTTTGCGGCGGGGCTTGCCACCGGCTGGCTCGGGGTCGATCCGGCCGGGGTCTTCTCGCCCGGTGCGCCGCTTGCCCCGATCGTCCTCGTCGGGTTCCTCGGCGCGTTCACGACCTTCTCGACCTGGATGGTCGAGACGATCGCGCTGGCCGAGGGGGGACATGGCCGTGCGGCGGCGGCGAATCTGGCTCTCACCCTCGTGGGGGGGCTTGCCCTCGCGGTTGCCGGGGTCGCGCTCGGGTCGGCCCTCGGCCCCGGGCTCTAACACGTTCTCGCGCGACATCCCTGTCTCGCGCGCCCGATCCTCGTCCTCCGGTCGGCCGGGTTTTCGGCGCCACTGATCGGCGTCCCGGGGTAGGGCAATCGATGAGGGGGTGCGCCGGACACTCGCGCTGCTGGGGCCACTGCCGGCGAGGGCTTGGCTTTCCGCTGCTTTCCCAGAGGCTCGTTCCTGCGCACCCCCTCACCGATCGCCGTTCACGGGGGCCGGATTCGGCAGACCGTTCGATCGTGCCGGCGGGGGGTGCGGGCCTGCTCGACCACCGGCATTCGAGGCGGTTGCAGCAGACGCGCTACCCGCCTGCGGCGGGTGGTCGCCGGGCCCGTTGTGCTCCCAGCGTGGGGCGCTGTGCTTCTTCAATGGCCTTTTGGGTCCTCCTCCTGTAGAATGGGCCGGTCCATTCGCCGGGCGTGGTGTCCGGTGACTACAATTTGCCGGAGGAGCGATGTCGTCGATCAGCTACGAGGAGACTGCCCAGCGCGGATGGTTCACCCGCTTCCTGGACGTGGTGGAGCGGCTGGGGAACCTCCTTCCCCATCCCGTCACCCTCTTTGCCCTCTTTGCTCTCGGGGTGGTCGTGATCTCGGGGGTGGCGGGGTGGTTCGAGCTCTCGGTGATCGATCCGCGCCCGGAGGGGGCGAGAGGCCGGAGTCCGACAGGAGAGATCGAGGCGATCAGCCTCATGAATGGCGACGGACTGCGGCGCATCGTCGAGAACCTCGTCACGAACTTCACCGGTTTCGTGCCCCTCGGAACGGTGCTCGTAGCGCTCCTCGGGGTGGGGGTGGCCGAGCGCTCGGGGCTGCTCTCGGCGATGATTCGTGCCGTCGTGCTCAAGTCGCCCCCGCAGCTCGTGACGGGGGCGGTGGTCTTTGCGGGGGTGGTGTCGAACACGGCCTCGGAGATGGGCTACGTCGTGCTGATCCCCCTGGCGGCGGTGATCTTCCACGCACTGGGGCGTCACCCTCTGGCCGGGCTCGCGGCGGCCTTCGCGGGGGTCTCGGCGGGGTACAGCGCGAACCTCCTGATCGGCACGGTCGACCCGCTCCTGGCCGGGATCACGGAGGAGGCGGCGCAACTCATCGACCCCGACTACCTCGTGCACCCTGCGGTGAACTGGTACTTCATGATCGTGAGCACCTTCGTCGTGACGGCGGTGGGGTGGTGGGTCACGGCGCGGATCGTCGAGCCGAAGCTCGGGGAGTACGATGACACGAACGCCGACCACGAGGCGATCGGGGAGCAGACGACAGACCCTCTCACGCGCGACGAGGTGCGGGGGCTCTGGTGGGCCGGGGCTGCGACGCTTGCGCTGACGGGGCTGCTCCTGCTCGCAGTCGTGCCGGAGTGGGGGGTGCTGCGGAACCCGGAGACGGGCGATGTCCTGAACTCGCCCTTCCTGAGGGGGATGGTGACCCTGATCTTCATCTTCTTCCTCGTGCCCGGGTTCGTGTACGGATGGGTGACCGGGACGATGCGCTCGGACCGCGAGGTGGTCGAGGGGATGGCGGCGGCGATGAGCTCGATGGGGCTCTACATCGTTCTCGTCTTCTTCGCCGCGCAGTTCGTGGCCTTCTTCGGGTGGACGAACCTCGGGGGGATCACCGCCGTCGTGGGGGCCGACGTGCTGGAGCGGATCGGGCTCACCGGGCCCCTCGTGTTCGTGCCATTCATTCTCATGTGCGGCCTCGTGAACCTCTCGCTCGGGAGTGCCTCGGCGCAGTGGGCGATCACCGCGCCCATCTTCGTGCCCATGCTCATGCTCATCGGGTATTCCCCGGAGGTGATTCAGGCCGCGTACCGGATCGGGGACTCGACGACGAACATCATCACCCCGATGATGAGCTACTTCGGCCTCATCCTTGCCTTCGCGGCCCGATATGACAAGAAGCTCGGAATCGGGACGCTCGTGGCGATCATGCTGCCCTATTCCCTCTTCTTCCTCGTCTTCTGGGTGGCGACCTTCTATCTCTGGGTCTTCGGGCTCGGGCTCCCGGTGGGTCCGGCGGCTCCGACCTTCTACGGGATCTGAGGAAGAGGTTCGAGCGATGCGCGGTGAGGTGGACGGCGAACGGGCCGGGTCAGGCGGCGGGGCCGAGGGCGCGGCCGGTGGCACCGTCGGGGGCGGCGGTGCGGCCCCGGGGATTGCCGCTCCGGGCTTCCGGCTTTCGGCCGGCACGCGGCCCGGGCGCGTGCGCCTCCAGGTGTCCGACCTCGAGCGGTCGTTCCGGTGGTACCGCGAGGTGCTTGGCCTCGCGCTCCTCGATGAAGGCGAGGGCCGGGCGGCGCTCGGTGCGCCGGGCGGAGTGGAGCCCCTCATCGAACTCCTCGAGCGCCCCGGAGCGCGCCCCGTTCCCCCGCGCGGGCACCTCGGACTCTTCCACCTGGCGATCCTGCTGCCCGCCCGTCACCACCTTGGCCGTTTCGCCGCCCACCTCGTGGAGCGGGAAGAGAGGGTCGGCGCCTCGGACCACCTCGTCAGCGAGGCCTTCTACCTTCACGATCCTGACGGACTCGGGATCGAGGTCTACGCCGACCGGCCGCGGTCGGCCTGGCGCGCGCGGGGGCGGGAGATCATCATGGCCACGCAACCCCTCGACCTCGACGCGCTTCTGCGCTCGGGTGAGGGGGGGCGGTGGGCAGGAGCGCCCGAGGGGACCGTCGTCGGGCACCTGCACCTGCGGGTCGGGGGGCTCGACGGGGCCGAGGCCTTCTACCACCGCGCGCTCGGGCTCGACAAGGTCGTCTGGAGCTATCCCGGGGCCCTCTTCATGTCAGCCGGGGGGTACCACCACCACCTCGGGGTGAACCGCTGGGCCGGGCCGGTGCCCCCCGCGGCCGAGGACGAGGCCCGCCTCCTCGAGTGGGAGCTCGTCGCGCCTGCCTCCGACCTCGACCTCGACCAGCTCGCGACGAGCCTGGAGCAGGCTGGCGCCCCCGTCGAGACCGGGGGTCCCGGTGGCAACGGCCCCGGCGAGGGCGGGCTCGCCGGCGAACCCGCCGCTGCCGACCCCCATCTCCTCACCCGGGACCCGTGGGGCACCGCGCTCCGGGTCCGGGTCACGGGGTAGGCGGCGTTTCGTCCGCGCCCACTCGCAGCGAGTCGGGCTCGATGAAGACTCGTGGTCGGCCGAGAGATGGCGGATGGCGCGCGCGGAGGCGCGCGCCCCTTGTCCGTCCCCAACCGATCCCGCAACCCGGGATGCATAGGTGCGGCGCGCAGCGCCGCTCCACCAATCCCGGAGGTGCGGCCGGCGGTGGAGGTGCGGCCGGCGGTGGAGGTGCGGCCGGGTGCGGAGGTGCGGTCGGGTGCGCCCGGACCGATCGGAGGAAACGTTTGCTCACGTTCCGCCGCAGCGACGGAAACGTCTGCGTCCGCGTCGGCCGCGCCATCGAAGGCAGACGTTTGAGGCGGAAATCGACGGAAATGTCTGCGTCCGCTGAGTCCCGCAACATCGAAAGCAGACACTTGAGGCGGAAATCGACGGATTCGTCTGCGTTCGTTTCCCGGAGGTGCGCGAACGCAGACGTTTTCGGCGCGCTGGACGCGCCACCGGCCGCCTGCGCCGACAGGGGCGGATCGCGCAGCCGGCGGTGGGGCTGCAGCCCGGTGCGGAGCTGCGCCCCGGCCGCTGCTTGCTCCGCGGCACCCTTCGCCCGTACCTTGTCGGCGCTGGCGGGGTGGGCCCTTCCGGGCCACCCGCTGCCCGGTGCACAGCCATCTACCCTTCGACGGGGGAGTCCTCACCGATGCGCCATGGTCCGACCCCGGCCGCGCCCACCGCCGCGCCCACCGCCGCGGCACCCCTCCTCCGCGCCCGTGTGCCCCTCACCGCGGCCCACGCCCTCACCGCACTCCTCGCCCTCACCGCACTCCTCGCCCTCACCGCGGCCGCGCTCCTCTCCGCACCCGCCTCCCTCGCCGCGCAGGAGCGCCCGATCATCATGATCGACGCGGGCCACGGGGGCGACGACCCCGGCGTCGTCGAGGGGGAGCTCCTCGAGAAGGACCTGGTCCTCCGGATCGCCTTCGCCGTCGCCTCCGAGTTCGTCCGGGCCGGCCACGACGTGCGCTTCACCCGGACCGGCGACTACGCCGTCGCCTGGAACGACCGGCGCGCACAGGCCGAGGAGGTCGGCGCGGCCCTCCTCATCATGCTCCACATCAACCGGAACGACGACCCGACCCGCCACGGGGCCGAGGTCTACTTCAGCGAGGAGCTCCCCGCCAGCCGGCGCGCCGCCGCGGCCTTCGGCGAGGCCTTCGCCGCCGAGGAGATCGCGGTGCTCGTCGACCCGCGCCCCTTCCCCTTCCTCCAGTCTCCGGAGGTCCCGACCGTCATGCTCGAGGTCGGATTCCTCACGAACCCCGTCGAGCGCCGGCTCCTCGTCTCGGAGAGCTATCACCACGAACTCGGCCGGCTCTTCGTCCGCGCGACGGAGGCGCTCCTCACCCCAACGCGATAGACCCCAGCCGCGAGGCACCCCCATGAAGATCGCCATCCTCGGAACCGGAATCGTCGGTCGCACCCTCGGCTCGGCCCTCGTCGACGCGGGGCACGAGGTCCACCTCGGCTCCCGAAGCGCCGACCACGAGGGCGCCCGCCTCTGGGCCGCCACCTCGGGCGAGCGCGGGCACGCCGGAACCTTCGCCGAGGCCCTCGCCTTCACCGACGAGGTCGTCCTCAACTGCACCGCCGGCACCGCCTCGCTCGAGGCCGTGCGGATGGCCGGGATCGACGCCTTCGAGGAGCGGCTCGTCCTCGACGTCGCGAACCCCCTCGACTTCTCGGGCGGGATGCCCCCCCGGATCACGACCGGCGCCGGAGGCGAGTCCCTCGGCGAGCAACTGCAGGCGCTCCTCCCGATGGCCCGCATCGTGAAGGTGCTCAACACCGTGAACTCCGACCTCATGGTCGAACCCGACCTCGTCCCGGGCGGCCACCACCTCTTCATCTGCGGCGACAGCGACGAGGCGAAGGAGCGAGCCCGGCACCTCCTCTCTGAGTGGTTTGGCTGGCACGCCGAGCAATTCCTCGACCTCGGCGGAATCCGCGCCGCCCGGGGCACCGAGGCCTACGTCGCCTTCTGGATCACCGTGATGCAGGCGCTCGGCACCCCGCACTTCAGCGTCGAGGTTCATCAGGCGGAGGGATGACCCGGGGCGTTGCGCCCTCAGGGGGGCTTGCAAAGGACCGCTTCTTGCTGTAATACAAGAGTGAAGCTGCAGCGAGCACCCCACCCCCTTCAGGAGTCCTCATGGTCCGTCGATCGGTCCTCAGCGTCAGGCTCGGCGTCGCCCTTCTGATCGCAACGGCAGGGGCACCGGGACTCTCCGCTCAGTCCGGGGCATCCGCGGACGGTACCCTCGCCGATGCCACCCCCGCGGCGGACGCGGCCACCCCGCTCGCGAGCGCGAGCCTCCCCGCCGTCGCCCTCGACCGGATCGGGGCCGACCTGCGCGAGATGGCCCGTTACCGACCGGGGTACACTTTCTGGCAGCATGTCTTCCTGATCCCGGACGGCTCCGTCGCCTTCGGAAGCGCGACCGACGGACGGCTCCTCGTCACCTTCCCGAACGGAGGCGACTGGACGCGCAACGGGCAGTGGGCCGATCCCGAGCTCGCCTCGACCCTCGCGGGGGCGCGCCTCCACACGCGGCAGAACCTGCGCCGCGACGAGGTCGCACTCCTCCTCGAGGGCCGGACCGGCCCCGTGCTCCACAACGCCACGCGGGGGAACTTTCTCCGGCCGAATGCCCGCCGCTACGGGGCCTTCCTCGACGAGTGGGGGCTCATCTTCGAGCGCTTCGGCGTCCCCGCCGAGATCGGCCTCGCCCAGGCCGCGGTCGAGTCCGGCTGGAATGGCCGTATCCGCTCCGAGGCCCGTGCGCTCGGCCTCTGCCAGTGGCTCCCGAGGAACTGGGACCAGATGAAGCGGTTCGCGCACCACGAGATCGAGGGATACAACCAGACCACGCAGGCCCCCTACTGCGCCGCCTACCTCACGATCC
>SLDT01000271.1 GCA_007125125.1 Gemmatimonadota bacterium
GAGATCGTGGTGGGGTCGGCGTCGACCGTGCTGGTGGCGGGGTCGGGCGCACCGGGCTCGATCGTTACCGTTGCGGAGCCGATGACGGGGTCGGCGGCGGAGGAGCCGAGGTGAGCGGTGATCGTGGCGGTGCCGGGCGTCGCGCTGGTCAGAGTCGAGGAGAACACGCCGCCGGCGGTCGGGCCGGTCGCCGGGGCGAGCGAGCCGAGGGAGGTGACGAGGAAGACGGCATCGCCATCGCGGGTGAGGAGGTTGCCCTCGGCGTCGCGGAGCTGGACCGTGATCGAGCTCGAGCCGTCGGTCGAGATCGTGGTGGGGTCGGCCTCGATCGAACTGGTGCCGGGGTCCGGCGCACCGGGCGTTACCACCACCCGGACAACGCCGATCAGGGGCGAGTTCGTAGACCCGCCGAGGTGGGCCGAGACCTCGGCCTCTCCCGGCTCGCTCGAGGTCAGGGTCACGTTCAACCGGCCCTCCGAGGTGAGAGCCGATGAGGGGGTGACGGTACCGAGCGATGTCTGCAGGGTGATGCGGTCGCCGTCGCGGGTCAGCGGGTTGCCCTCGGCATCACGGAGTTGGACGGTGATCGTACTGGACTCGTCGGTCGAGATCGTGGTGGGGTCGGCCTCGACGGTGCTCGTCGAGGGGTCGGGCGCGCCGGGCTCGACGGTGACGGTGGCGGTGCCGATCACGGGGCCGTCGTCGGAGGTCCCCAGGTGAGCGGTGACCGTGGCGGTCCCCGGCTCGGTGCTCGTGAGCGTCGAGGCGAACACTCCGGCGGTCGTCGATCCGGAGGCCGGCTCAAGCGCCCCGAGCGAGGTGACCAGGAACACGCCGTCGCCATCGCCGGTGAGCGCATTCCCCTGCGCATCCCGCAGCCGCACCGTGACCGTGCTCGACCCGTCCGTCGTGATCGTGTCCGGCGCCACCTCGAGCGTGCTCGTCCCCGGATCCGCGGCCCCCGGCACGAAGCGCACCTTGGCCGAGTCCTGGATCGTCATCCCGTTCACACGCCCCGTCACCGTCGCGTCTCCCACCGTCGTCGGCGCCCGCAGCGTCGCCACATGCGCTCCGCCTCCGAGATAGCTCACATCGCCGAGCGTCCCTCCCGTGGCCGCCAGCTCCACCACGTCCCCGTCGGTCGCGAGCGCATTCCCGTTCGCATCGCGAAGCTGCACCGTCACCGTCGTCGTCGACGTCCCGTCTGCCACGAGCGTTGCCGAATCCGCCACGATCGTCGAGGTCCCACCCGACGCCCGCCCCGGTCGCAGCTCGATCGTCGCACTCCCTCCGATCGCCTCCCCCGACACCGTTCCGCTGATCACCGCCGCCCCAGCCGTTGTCGGCGCCGTGTAGGTCGCCACGTACCGCCCGTTCCCGAGGTCGGTCACGGCACCCACCGTTCCGCTCGAGGCCGAGAGGGTGACCGGGAAGCCCCCGAATGGCATCGGGTCGCCCCGCACGTCGCGCAACTCCACGGTCAGCGGCGAGGTCGACACCCCATCGGCCACGAGCGAGGCCGAGTCTGCCGCGATCAAGGTGTTCTCGGCCGAGGGACGCGGCAGCACCTCGAAGGCCACCGGCAGGTCGACGGGCGAGTTCACCGCATCGGGCGAACTCACGCGCACCATGCCATCGTACACCCCGGGCAGGAGCTCCGACGTCGTCACCGCCAGGAGCAGGTCCTGGGGCGCCTCGCTCCCCGTCAGCGAAGCGAAGAGCCACTCCGCGGGCGCCCCCGCCGGCAGGAGCACCACAGCCTCCAGACCGCCGAGCGTTCCCGCGCCCCGGTTCTCGACGCGCACCACGGACGACGGGGGCAGCGCCGCCCCCTCCGCCACATCGATGAAGATCGAGGTGGGAGTGAGCTCGATCTCGGGCGGCGGGCTCCCTACCGTCAGCCGCGCCCGCATCTCGACCGGCGAGTTCTCCGCGCCCGCCGACGCCACCTCCACGAAGGCGTCATAGACACCCGTCGGCAGTCCCGTGGGATCGGCCCCCAGCGTGATCGTCGCGGGCGCGCTCGAGCCCGAGAGTGCAACGTCCAGCCAGCCCTGGGGCTCCCCCGCAGGGTACCGGATCGACACGCCGAGACCCGCAAGCTCTCCACCACCCCCGTTCCGGATCTGCACCTCCTGAGCGGGGGGAGCGCTCCCACCCTCCTCCACCGCGAAACCGACACGTTCCGGCTCAAGTTCGATTCTCGCAGGAAGCGCCTCGACGCGGATCTCGACCTGCACCGTCTGCGGGGAGTTCCCCGCAAGCTCCGAGGCGACCCGCACCTCGGCACGCCAGACCCCGAACCCGAGCTGCGCCGTGTTCGCCACGAGCGTCAGCGTCGTCGGCGCCTGGGTCCCGGAGAGCTGTGCCTGGAGCCAGCCCGTCGGCTCGCCCGCCGCGTACTCCACCGAGGCCGACAGTCCGCCGAGCGTCCCTCCTCCCTCGTTCGTCACCTGCACGCCAATGGGAGGAAGGCTCCCCTCCCGCTCCACCCCCTCGAACACGACTCCCGCCGACGAAAGTCCGATGAGGGGGCGGGCGTTCACCGTGATCGTGGCGCTCCCCTCGGCACCCTCGGCGGTCGCGACGATCCGGGTCTGACCCGGTGCGACACCCTGAACCCGTCCCTGGGCGTTCACCGTCGCCACGGCAGGGTCTTCGCTTCGCCAGCTCACCGTGCGGTCTTCGAGGGCACTGCCCGAAGCGGCACGGGGCGTGGCCGTCAGGTCGACCGTCTCGCCGGGAAAGAGCGCCACCTGCCCGGGCGAGACCGCCACCGAGGCCACCTCGACCGCGGTCACGGCCACATCGTCACATCCGAGAAGCCAGACCAGGCCGAGGAGCGCCGCGACCAGCCGACCCTTCCGGGAGGGACCCCGCGGGCCCGGACGGATCATGGCCCCCCCACCGTGAAGCGCACGTTAACCTCGCGCGGGGAATTGCCGGCCCCCGGGGCGCCGATCACCACGGTGCCCGTGTACTCACCCGGGGCGAGCTCGCGCGACCAGGCGCGAACGAGCACCTCGGTCGGTGCGGAGGTCCCGAGGAGTTCGGCCTCGAGCCAGACCGTGCCCGGCCCCTGGCGCACCGAGACGGTCAATCCGGTGAGCTCCCCTCCACCCGCGTTTCGAACCTCGAGTACCTCGGTCGCGGGCTCGCGCGATCCCTGCACGCCCGAGAGTGCCACGGATCCCGGGCTGACCTGAATGAGGGGCGGTGGATCGAGCACCTCGAAGACGACCGGCAGGTCGACCGGTCCCAAACGCGCGGTGGCGCCGTCGACCCGCAACAGAGCACCGTAACTGCCGGGGGCGAGGTCCCGCGCCACTCCGCGAACCCGCAGGGTCGTGGGCGCCTGCGTCCCGTCGAGCTCCGCAAGGAGCCACCCCGCGGTCGCGGCGTCGGACGAGACGATCTCGACTCCGAGATCGGCGAGCACGCCACCCCCACCATTCGTGACGGCGACCTCTCCCTCCACCTCGGCCTCCTCCCCCGAGACACCCTCGAGGCTCAGCGACTCGGCCGACAGGGCGATCGCCGGGCCCGGGCTCACCGTGACCTGAGCGGAGCCCTCGGCCCGACCTGCCCGCGCCCGAACCCGGGTCGTGCCCGCCAGGTGAGCATCGAGGCGTCCCGTCGCGGAGACCGTCACGAGGCTCGGGTCGTCACTGGTCCACTCCACCGGTCGGCCACTCAGGATGCGTCCCCCCTCGATCCGCATCGTGGCCGAGACCTCGACCGACTCCCCTTCGAGGAGCTCGACCGGATCCGGCTCCAGCTCGACGGCCTCGACCTCGATCACCCGCACGGCGACCTCATCGCATCCGGACAGACCCACGAGGCCCCACGTCAGCAGGACCGCGAGGCCGGTCGCTCGAAGGGGAGAAGGGAAGCCGGACCGGGCCATCATCTCAGAACCGAAGCTCGAGCCGCCACACCATGGGCGCAGCCACCCATGCGGGTGCAGGCTCGAGGCGAAGACGCGCGGAGTCGATCCCGGCCCGTGCCTCGGGGAGCGTCAGGACCGCGTGGAGCGCCCCGGCCAGGGTGATCCCTGCGGCGGCACCGAGTCCGGCGACCCGATGGGGTCGCGTCTCGCGCTCTTCCAGGATGTCACCCGGTGGGCATCCGTCGGGGCCCGGGATCGTGAGACAGTCGACCTCGAGCCGTGTGCTCAGTAGCCCGGCGGCGGCCGCTCCCCCGGCTGCGGCGAGCACGAAGGCGCCTCGCCCGGGACGGCCTGTCGAGAAGTGCCCCATTCCCGGAATGAGCGCCCCGGAGACGAAGGTGGCGGTCCTGCTGTAGCCCCGGACGACCGGCTCCGGGGCGGGCTCTGGCTCTGGCTCCGGCCCGGCCTCGAAGCGCTCGAGCGCCGTGCGCCGTTCGGAGTCCGGATCGAGTTCGAGGTGCCGTTCGAAGTCCGATCGCGCCGCCGTCTCTCGACCGGAGAGGAGGTGGGCCAGCCCACGGTTCAGGTAGGCGGGCGCCCAGTCCGGGAATTCCACGAGCGCGCGGGAGAACTCGCGCACCGCCTCCGGGCCTTCGCCCCGGTCGTAGAGGGCGAGTCCAGCCTCGAAGGCAGCGCGGGCCGCGGCCGGGATCAACTCGGCGGGAGGTGGCGCCAATGCCTCGGCCCGGGCCGAGGCCTCCTCGCGCTCGGGTCCTCCGGGCGCGACCCGGAGGTAGTGGCAGTAGCCCTCGAGGGCGGCTTCGACCTGGCCGCCTTCGTCGTTCAGCCTTGCGAGTCGGATCGCGATCGCGGCGTCCCGTGGATCCAGCGTCGCGGCCCGTTCGAGGAGCTGCCTGGCCCGCGCGAGATCGCCGAGGATCACCGCCTCGCCGGCCTCGCGCGCGAGCGTCCGGGCCTCCTCGCGCTCCTCGACTGCCGCCACGGGAGGAAGGGGGGCATCGGCCCACCGCGCGCAGGGCTCGACAACCGGCTCGGGCGGGAGCTGGCGGATCGGCTCGATCTCGCCGACGCCGACCTGCGCCGCGAGCGGAGCCACGAGGATGAGCCAGAGCCCCGCACCCGGGACGAGTCCCCGGGGGCGGAGACGGCGCCGGAGGGGGCGGGTTCGTCTCATGGATTCAAGATAAGGTCCGCACCCGTGCGAAGGCGAATCCGCCAGCTCCCCGTTCCCGGGACGGGCATGAGGAGCCCCGTCACCGTGATCGTTCGCCCCGGCTCGAAGGCGGCCGCGGCCTGGGTCTCGTTCAGTCCCACATTCTGGAGTCTTGCCTCGACGCGCACCGGACCCGTGCCGTCGTCGAGCACCACCTCCCAGAGGACCTCGTCGCCGGAGCTGCTCTGGATCACCGCCTCCCGGACCCGGACCTGGTTCGCGTCAAGGCTTCCCTCGCCCGCGTGCGCCGCCACCGCCGAGCTCACGAGAAGGGGTGTCGGGAGTCCGCCCGGCTGCGGGTTGAAGGGAGTGACCTGCAGAAGAACCGGCTGACCGTCCTGGACGCCGAGCGTCCCCCGCAGCCGAACGCGGTCGCCCGCGAGCACGTTCGGGGGCTGAACCCCGATCGTCCGGAGCGCTCCCGAGGCGTCCTGGAGGTGGACCGACTGGTCCCCGAAGGCCCCCCGGCTGTTCAGCGCGATCCCCTGGACGAAGACCGTCGTGCCCGGCGCCCGCTCCCGCGCCTCGGCCGTCGTGAGCTCGGGGAAGGTGATCGGGATCGAGACCGCGACCGAATCGGCGGTCGGGACCACGAAGGTCGCCGGGGAGATCTGCCGGACCACGAGCGAGTCGGGGACGGTCGCCGGGTCGACCTCGAGCCGGTACTCGTCCACATCGATCGGGCCGATCCGGAACCGGCCCTCCGCGTCGGAGGTCGCCTCGGCTACCGGCGCCGAGGCGTCGGCCGTCCGGAAGAGCCGGACCCGGACCCCCGCCAGGAGGGGGTCGGCGGACTCGCGCGAGAGGTTCCCGTTCAGGTCGAAGAAGGTCACCCCGGAGACCACGCCCTGCGCCTCCACGGCCACATCGCCACCCCCGCGGGTGCGCAGCTCCCAGGCGCCCCCGTCGGCCCGGGGAATCAGCACCCCCGCGACCGAGAGAACCGCGCCGGGCTGGAGCACGGGGACCCCCGCCTGCTGGAGGTGCGCCGTCGGGATCCGGAGCACGAGGGAGCCCGAGCCGTCCGAGGCGGTGACGACCGCCACCCCCTGGACCGTCACGACCTGCGAGACGAAGGACTCGTCGATCCGGACGAGCGCGGCGTCGAGTGCCCCCCCTCCGGCCGAGGCCGCCGTGGCGGTCGAGACGAGCTGGGGCTGGACGTTTCGCCGCTCGGGCGCGATCCGGAACCCGACCCCGTCCACGAGAACCGTCCGGCCCCCCTGGGTTCCCGTGCGCCCCAGGATTCTCACGCTGTCGCCCGGGTTCGCCGTGAGCCCGCCGGCCCCCAGGGTCCGGATCGCCCGCTCCCCGTCATGGAGGTGGAGGGCGTTGTCGGGAAGGCTCCCGCGTGTGTTCAGCGCGATCCCCTCGACATAGACGGGAGTGCCGGCCGGGAGCGAGCCCACCGCCCCGAGGCTCTCCAGCGGGTAGCTCACCCCGATCGAGGCCGAGGCCGATCCGCCCGGCGTGACCTGAACCGGCTCGGGCGTGGTCCCCGTCACCACGAGCGAGTCCCCGAGCACCGCACCCCCGATCTCGAGGCGGTAGCTCCCGACCGGGACCCCCTCGAAGGAGAAGGCCCCCTCCGAATCCGTCGTCGCGGAGCCGACCGGCTCCCCGGTGCCGCGCATGAGGAGCTGCACCCCCGCGTCGGCCAGCCGGGGCTCGGTTCCCTGAGGTGCTCCGTCCCGGTTCAGGTCGACGTAGGCGAAGCCCGAGACCGTCCCCGTCGCATCGATCGAGAAGGCATGCCGTCCGTCCGGTCCCGAACAGGCGGCGAGGAGCACCGCGAGCGCACCCCCGGCGAGCAGACGTGAGAGGAGGGCAGCGCGTGCACCGCCTCCGACTCCGAAACGAAGCATCTCCATCAGAACCTCACCTCCAGACCGATTCGAAGGGCGCGCCCGGGCGACGCATCGAGAAAGGAGCGACCGAACCCGGGGTTCGTCCGCACCGGAAGGAGCACGGTGCCCTCGTCCCCGACCGAGGCGGTCCCCTCACCGTCCGACACGAAGAGCGCCGGATCGGGAAGGAGGGTCCCCGTGTCGAGGAGGTTCAGCGCGTCGAACACGAGGCGAAGCTCCGCGCCCCCGACCGAGGCCGGGGCAAGGCTCACCCGGGCGTTCAGCCACCGCTCCGCCTCGGTACGGCAGGCGTTTCGCACCTCCGCGGCGCGCTCGAGCGACGCAAGGCAGCCGAAGCTCCGCGCCAGCTCCCGAGCCTGCGAGTCCGTCCCGGACGGGAGCCGCTCGATCGGCACCCCCCGGTCCCACCCGAGGGGGTCGCTCCCCCCGAAACCGTCCCGCACGACCGGGGTGAAGGCGGTCCCGGAGCGCACCCGCAGGGTCGCCCCGAGCCGGAGGTCGAGCCCCGGAAGGAGGAGGAGTTCCCCTGAGGCCGCGAGGTCATGGGGGCGGTCGAGCTCCGAGGTGCCTTCCACCCATGCGGCTTCGCGCCCGTCGGTACCGGTGCGCCCGGGGAGGGGGGGCGCCTCGGCCCAGCGCGAGACCGCGCCATTGTCCCGGCTCTCGGAGAAGGTGTAGGCGAGTTCGCCGCGTGCGTGCGCCCGGCCGGTCGAGGGGTCCGCCTCGCCCTCGAAGGTGAGTCCGGCGGTCACCCCCCACCAGCGGGCCCAGCCGTCGGATTCGAGAGCCCAGACGACGTCGAAGCCGTCGAAGCGACGATCGCTTCCCGGCACGATCGCACCTCCGCCGATCCCCTCGGCGAGTTCGCCCCGGATCGGTCGCCCGAAGGGATCGACCCCGAGCGCGCCCGGGACCTCGTTCAGGTCGCGCCTGCGCAGGAGGAAGTCCGTCACCCGCACCGCACCCGAGAGCTCGAGCCCGACGCGGGGGCCGAGCATCCCGGCGAGTCCCGCACTCACCGACTGCGTTCGGGGTGCCCGGAGCTCGGGGCCGAGGATGGAGAGGTTTCGCCCCGCGGACTCGAGCGTCGCACCGCCGCTCCCGGGTGACAGCCTCCGGATCACGCTGACCTGTCCCGTGTCCGCGAGTGCCTCGGCAAAAAGCCCCGGATGGATCCGTCCATGCCGGATCGCCCCCCCCGCACTCACCTCCCATCCGCTCCCGGGGGAAGGTTGCCACCGCACCCCCACCCGCGGCGAGAACCGCGCCCCCGACTCCCGCTCAGCCGGCTCCTCGATTCCGGTCCGCTGGCGCCAGAGGTCGCTTGCCTCGAGGTCGTCCCAGGGGAGGACCTCGCCGTCGACCCGTGCGCCGAGGGTGAGCGTCACTCCGTCGGCCGGGGTCCAGCGGTCCTGGACGAAGAGCCCGAGGAGCGCCGTCGAGGCCGTGGCGCGCGAGGGGGGCCCCTCGCGCCGGAGGGTGAGGACGTCGTCGAACTGGGGGCCGAGCAGGACCCGCGCGTGGATCGGTGTTCCTCCGGGGCCAGTCTCTTCCCAGCTCGAGAGGGCGAGCACGCCGCCGATCCGTAGGCGGTGCCGTTCGGTCCCGAGGTGGAAGGTCGGGTCGAGGCGCACCGTCCGGTTCGAGAGCTCCGAGGGGCCGAGGGGATCGCTTCCAAGGAAGGCGCCCGCCGCGGGGCTCCAGCTCGCGGCGGCGCCGGAAACGAGCTCCCGGGCCGACCGCTCGAGGCTCGCCCGCATCTCGAAGGCGCTCCGGTCGCCGAAGGGGGTGAGCAGACCGGCGGCGAGGAGGAGGTCCGTACCCTCGTCGAAGGCGGGGGGAAGAACGGCAAGCCCCTCGGCATCGTCGGCCGAGCGAATCACCCCGATGTGCGCCCGCAGGTCGATCCGGCTCCGCGCGCCGACCGCCCAGTCGAGTCGCCCGAACCCCTGCATGAGGTCCCAGGCGCGGAGCTCGGTGTGGCCGAGGCGCTCCCCGCCCGTCTCCGATCCGGGGGCGAGGATGGCGAGTCCGGCAGCGCCGAGCTCAGGGTCCGAGAAGGCCGCCTGCGCCAGGGGAAGGCTCATCCGCCGGAACTCGAACCCCGCGGCAAGGTGGAGGGTGTCGGGGAGGAGCGGACCCCGGAAGAGGGCCGCCGCCCCCGGCGCGAGGGTCGCCGAGGGGGCGGAGCCAAGCCGGGCCTCCGCGCCGAGCGGAAGAAGCGCCCCCGAGGCCCGCACCTCGAGGGAGGGTTCGTTCGTCCCGTGCACCGTCGTGGCCCGGAGCACGGTCCCCGGGCCGGGAGCCCTCTCCGCGTCGAGGTCGTCCGTTCCTGGGAGGACCTCCTGCAGAAAGAAGGTCGGGAAGAGCTCGAAGGGGGCGGAGCGGACCGTCCGCCGCGGGTGGTGGATCCCCTCCACATGCGTTCCGTCGATGAAGGCGGTCGTGAAGCGTCCGGGGAGCTCGGGCGAGCCCCGGTGCCCCGCCGCCGGCTGCGCCACCTCGAAGACCCCGCCGAGGCTCGGTGCCGCGAGCGGAAGGCCCTGGACCGCCGCGCGTGACCAGGCGCTCCCGACCCCGGCCCGTCCTCCGGCCCGGACCTCGGCGAAGGAGCGCCGGTCCGTCTCCGTGACGGGGGGCGGGGAGGCCCGCAGGGTGAGCCGGAGCGTCTCGCTCTCCCCGGCCCGCACCGGGATCGTGCTGACCCGGACGGGGACGTAGCCGAAACGCTCGGCCACGAGGAGATAGTCGCCCGGCGGGATGAAGGCGAAGCGGAAGGCCCCGTCCCGTGAGCCCGTGAGGGAGCGCTCCGCCCCGTCCGAGGCGCGCACGAGGGTGAGCTCGACCCCGTCGAGGGGGAGCCCGTCCGAGCCGCTGATCCACCCCGCGAGGGCGCCCGTCCCGGTCGACTGGCCGAGCAGGGGCGCCGCCGGGACGAGGCCCCAGCCGGGGACGAGGAGAAGTGCGAGGAGGAATGCGAGGGGGAGCGCGCCGGGGGGGCGTGCCCGCGCCCGAGGGGGCAGGGCCCGCAGGCGTGCTCCGGACCGCGTCTCGGTCCCTGTCTCGTCTCGGCCTTCCAGTCTCATCCGGTCTCTCCGGGGGGTGGGGTCCTGCCGCGCGCGAGTACGCGACGCCGGCGGCTCACTTTCTCCAGCAGGTTGCATGCCCGCGCCGCGTCGTCCGACGCCCCCACGGGTCGCCCCTCTCCCCGTGTTGCGGGGCCGCAACGGACGTGACCGCCTGTTTCACCGGCCGGGTACGAGCGGGCGAAGCCCATGCCCTGCGAGAACTCCGCCCACGAGGACGAGGGCCGTCGAGAGGGAGAGCGCGGCAAGGGTGCCCGGGACGAGGGGCGCGAGAAGTGCCGCGGCGCCGATCGCCCCTGCCGCGGCTCCCGCCTCCCGCCAGGACGAGGCCAGGAGTCCGACCGGGAGGGAGAGCCCCAGGAGCCAGACGATGCCGAGGAGGTGGATCACCCCGCGCGACTCCTCGCCCGGAAAGAGGAGCAGCGCCCAGGACATCCCCACGTGGGGCCGGATGTCGCAGCGCATCTCCCCGACCAGGCCGAAACAGGCTCCGTCCGAGCGAAAGACGAAGTGAAGGGTCGCCGTGTCCCCCGCCTGCAGTCCCTCGAGCGCCCCGCGCACCCGGTGGTCGGGCTGGTCGAGGGTGAGGGCCGCAGCCCGGTAGGGCAGGCGAAGCACGAGGTCGTCTCCGGAACGTCCGAGGACGAGCACCTCCTCCCGGTCCGCATTGTAGATGCTCAGGATCGGCGCGAGGGCGCGGGGCGGAGTCCCGAGCTCGAAGCGGACCTCGAGGGTGTCGCCCCCCTCGAGCGCGGCCTGCACCGCTGCCGTCTCCCCACTTCGGCCCGGAGGAAGACCCCGCTCCCCGACCTTCGCCCCGAGAATGCGGCCGTCATACGCCTCGAAGTGGCCGAGCCTCGCCGTCCACTGCATGAACCAGGGCTCCCCCGGCCAGTCGGCCCGAAAGGCCACCGCACTCCCCAGGAGCCCCGTCGCGACGACGAGGACCCACGCAATGACGAGCCCTCGAGCCCGGCTGCGCAGGATGCCCCGGGCCCAGATCACCCCGAGCCCTCCGCCCATCGCGTTCGTCGCGAAGTCGATGAGGAGCGGGTTTCGTCCGGGGATGTCGAACTGGTGGAGCTCGATGAAGGCGGTCAGGGCGACGGTGAGGAGCCATGCCACGACGGGCCTGCGCAGGGCGAGCCCGAGTCCGGCCCCGAGGGGCATGAAGAGGAGGATGTTGCGGAGGAGGTTCGCGAGCCCGGAGGGCCCGCAGATCACGCAGTGGATGGGGGCCGAGACCCAGCTCCCCGTCGAGGCGGGGGTCAGGGTGAGGCGCAGGATCACCGCGAGGGAGACGAGGGCGATCGCGGACCCGAGGAGGAGGCGACCCCGCGAGGGCGACTCCCGCAGGGGACCCGGCGAGGGCGAGGCGTCGGCTGGCATCGGGTCGAAGGGGCGGGGCCCGGGTGCGATTCTTCCCGGGCACGGGGGTTGCAGCGAAGGAAGACGGAATGTCACCTTCCCTGTCTGCCACTTCAAGCTCCCCGACCCTTGTCCCCCCGCGAGCCGCAGCGGCCGCGGGGCGGAGAACGATGACACGCCCAGCGCACCACTTCACCGTCGACGTCGAGGAGTACTACCAGGTCTCGGCCTTCGAGCGGCACCTGCCGCGCTCGGCCTGGCCCTCCATGGCCAGCCGGCTCCTGCCCCAGATGGAGCGTCTCCTCTCGCGGATGCGGGCACATGGCGCCCGCGGGACCTTCTTCATCCTCGGCTGCGTCGCCGAGCGCCACCCCGCCCTCGTGCGCCGCCTCGCCGAGGAGGGGCACGAGGTCGCCTCGCACGGCTGGGACCACCGCCGGGTCGGTCAGCTCACCCCGGACGAGTTCCGGACCCAGGTCCGCGACTCCCGCGCCCTCCTCGAAGATCTTTCCGGGGAGAAGGTCCTCGGTTACCGGGCGCCGAGCTTCTCGATCGTCCGCGGCCGCGAGTGGGCCCTCGAGATCCTCCTCGAGGAGGGCTACCTCTACGACTCGAGCCTCTACCCCGTCCGGCGCCCCGGCTATGGCTACCGCGGGGGCGCACGCCGCATCGGCGAACTCCGGCTCGAGGCGGGCACCCTCGTCTCCGTCCCGCCCGCCACCCTCCGCCTCGCGGGGGCGAACCTTCCCATGGGGGGCGGCGGGGCCTTCCGGCACCTCCCCTACCTGCTGTCACGGGCGATGCTCCAGGAGCACGAGCGCCGTGGCTGGCCCGCCACCTTCTACCTCCATCCCTGGGAGCTCGACCCGGAGCAGCCTCGCCTCGCCGGGCTCCCCTGGCTCACCCGGATTCGGCACTACGGGGGGCTCGATCGCACGGAGCCCCGTCTCGAGCGGCTCCTGGCCGGGCATGCCTTCCGCCCGATCAGGGAGACGCTGCGGGAGCGCGCCGCGGGAGAGGGCGAGGGGTGAGGGAGACCGCGCTCGAACTCAACGTCTCGACCGGCGAGGAGCTCTCGCCCGAGTGGGACGCCTTCGTCGAGGCGACCCCCGGGGGCACGTACTGCCACCTCGCCGGCTGGAGCCGGGTCATGGGTGGGGTGCTCGGGCACGAGTGCCTCTACGCCGCCGCGCGCGAGCCGGGAGGAAGGCTTGCCGGGGTGCTCCCCCTGGTCTCGGTGCGCAGCCTCCTCTTCGGGCGCTACCTCGTGAGCCTTCCCTTCCTGAACTACGGGGGGCCGCTCGGGAGTGACGAGGCACGGGCGCTCCTTGCCCGCTGGGCGCTCGAGCGGGCACGCAGCACGGGGGTCGACCTCCTCGAGCTCCGTTCGCGGGAGGCCGCCGGAGATCCCCCGGTGCCCCACCCCGAGCTCAGGGAGACGCACCGGAAGCTCACCGTGGTGCTCGAGCTCCCCGACGATCCGGAGGTGCTCTGGAGCGACGGGCTCCGCTCGAAGGTGCGAAGCCAGGTCCGTCGGCCCATGAAGGAGGGGCTCGAGGTCCGCTTCGGGGCCGGCGAGGTCGAGCCCTTCTACGGGCTCTTCGCCCGGAACATGCGCGACCTCGGCACGCCCGTGCTCCCCTTCGAGCTCTTCCGGGCCCTCCCGGAGGTGTTCGGGGAGCGGGTCCACTTCGGGGTCGTCTACCGCAAGGGGGAGCCGGTCGCGGGGGGGTGCGCCTTCGAGTGCGCGGGCGAGCTGGAGATGACCTGGGCCGCCTCGCTCCGGGAGCACTCCCGGGTGGCGCCGAACATGCTCCTCTACTGGCGCTTCATGGAGCGGGCGATCGAGCGGGGCGCGCGCGCCTTCAACTTCGGGCGCTGCTCCCCGGGCTCCGGGACGCACCGTTTCAAGGGGCAGTGGGGGGGCGCCGACGAGTCCCTCCCCTGGAGCGCGTGGTCGCCCTCGGGCGAGCTGGCGACGCCGAACCCCGAGCAGGGCCGCTACGCCCTCGCCGTGCGGCTCTGGCAGCGGCTCCCCGTGGGGGTCACACGGGTCATCGGCCCCCCCCTTGCGCGGCGGATCCCGTGAGCGGGCGCAGGCCGGGGTCGATCCCCGTGCCCCGGAACCCGCTCCGTCACCAGCTTCCCACCTGGACGCCCCTCGGGGCCGGGGCCCTCCTGCGGAGCGCCTTCGGACTCGGGGCGCGCGATCCCCTGCGCGAGCTGCGGGAACTCCTCGCCGCGGACCTCGGCGCCAACGCGGTCGTCCTCACCGGGTCGGGAACACAGGCGCTCGCGCTCGCCCTGGCCGTGGCCGGGAAGGGGCGGCGCGCGTCGGGTCGGTCCGAGGGTGAAGCCGGGGCCGGGGCCGGAGTTCGTCGCGGCGATGCGAAGGAGGCCAGGGCTCCGGGCGCGGCCCCGATCGCCCTGCCCGCGTGGTCCTGCTACGACCTCGCCTCCGCAGCCGTGCACCATGGGGCGCCGGTCCACTTCTACGACCTCGACCCTCGAACGCTGGCGCCAGATCGAACCTCCCTCGAGTCGGCTCTCGAAGGGGGGGCGAAGACCGTCGTCGTGGCCCCGCACTTCGGGGTGCCCACCAGAATGGTGCAGGTCGAGGAGGTCGTGCACCATTTTGGTGCAAGGCTTGTGGTGGACGCCGCACAGGGGTGGGGTGCGCGCTTCGAGGGGCGGCCCCTTGCGGGTGCGGGGGAGCTCACCGTGCTCAGCTTCGGACGGGGCAAGGGATGGACGGCCGGCGGTGGGGGTGGTGCCCTCGTCCTGCGGGGTCGAGAAGAGCCGCCACCCCTGGCCGGAGTCGGGCCTTCACCCTGGGCCGGAGCACTTGCCCTCCTGGCCCTGGGGCGTCCGGGGATCTACCGGATCCCGCGCTCGGTTCCTGCGCTCGGACTCGGGGTCACCCGCTACCACCCGCCCTCGCCTCCGGCGCCGATGCGGCCGGCCACCGCGCGGCTCCTCCTGGCGACCCGGGAGGCGGCCTTCGTCGAGGCAAGGGGGCGCGCGGCACGAGGTGCCATGATGCACGACGCGCTGCGGCGCTCGGGGGGGGCGGCGGCGCTCGTGCACCCTCCGGAGGGGAGCGAGGCGGGGTGGCTGCGATTCCCCGTTCTCGTGCCCGGCGGGATCGAGGGGCTCGAAGCCCGGGCCCGACGGGGGCGGGGCACCGGACCGGGGCCGGTTCGCCTGGGGGCCGCGCAGGGGTATCCCGAGATCCTGCCCGAGCTCCCGGCGCTGAGCGGGCTCGTCGCGCCCGGGGTGCCGCAGGGGCCCGACGCCTTTCCCGGTGCACGCCGCCTTGCCCGCGACCTCGTCACCCTTCCGACCCACTCGCGTGTGCGTTCCGCGGAGCGCGAGGCGCTCCTGGCCCTCGTGGCCGAGGTGGTGGGGGTGGGCGACGACACGTAGTGGCGGCCCGGGGTGCCTTCCGCCGGGTCAGGCGGAGAGGGATGGGTTCAGCGAGGTGACGCGCTGGCCGTCGGGGCGGGTCCCGGCTTGCGGGCGCCCACGGCGATGACGTACCCGCTGCCCCCGGGAATCAGGTAGTCGAGTGAGGCGAAGGCGCGAAGCAGCCGACTCCTGCGCCGGGGCTCGCGCCCCGCGCTCCGGGCGTCGGGCGGCGAGCCCGATTCCTCGTTCGCGGCCGTGTGGTCGTGCCCGTTTCGCGCCTTGGCCGGAGGGCCGGCGGTGGGGCCACCGAATGACTCGAGGAGCTCCGTGAAGAAGCGGGAACAGCCCCCGGAGGCGGTGGGAACGAGGCCGGCGAGGGACATCGAGGCCTCGAGGGTGCGGGGCACGAGGGGTTCGCCGGGCGTCCCGCGGCGTGTCCGACGGAGGAGCTTCATGGGGAGGCGCGGATTGCCGTTCGGCACGCTCACGACGGCCTGCCCGCCGGGCACGAGGATGCGGGCAATCTCCCGGTTCAGCGTCGCGGGTGCGGAGATGCGGTCATGGACCCCGACGCAGATGACGCGATGGAAGGTTGCGTCGCAGTAGGGCAGGGTGCCCGGATCGACGACCTGGACGCCCTCGCCGAGGAGACGGGCGGTGTGCTCGCCTCCCTCGCGGGTCAGGGTGGCCCAGCGCCAGGTGCCACCTGCGAGCCGGAGGTGAAAGGCCAGCGCACCACCGTCGTCGCCGTACGACAGAAAGAGGCAGCGCTCCTTCGTGACGGGGCCGAGGAGCCGGAGCAGGAGGGTGAGGTGCTGCGGGGCACGGAGCGACCGGTCGAACGCCTCGAGAGGCCAGGCGGGGGGCGACGATCCCGGCTTCGCACCATGCTCGCCGGGATCCTGCTCGGCGTCAGAGGGGTGAGATTCCAGGGGAAGTGCCATGTCTATCCAGAGGCCGGAGGCCGGGAGTACGAATGATCGACGAGCCGATGAAGGCAACGGCCGAGCGTCGGTGCGACGCGGTTGACCAGCAGAAGAAGCAAGGAGCGTGCCCGATGCCGGCGAGTGGGCGGGTGCGGGGGCTCGGCGTCTTCGGTGCGCTCGTCACGATCGCCGTGGCCGGATGTGCTTCCGACGACGGCCCGGTGCCCTCGATCGCCGAGCGAGGTACTCCGCCCGACGCTCTCGCACGTTGCCAGGCCGGACCCGCCGTCGAGGCGCAGGCCTCCCTCGAGGTCGAGGCCCTCGCCGAGGGACTCGAGACCCCCTGGGCCCTTGCGGGGCTCCCCGATGGACGGATCCTCGTCACGGAGCGCCCCGGGCGGGTGCGTGTCCTGACCGATCAGGGACTCGACCCCGAGCCCTGGCTCGACCTCCGGGACACCCTCGAGGGCGGGGGTGGAGAAGGGGGCCTGATGGGAATCGTCGCCGCGCCCGAGCTCGGTGGTCCGGCCGTGTACCTCATGCGCTCCCTCGACCGTCGCGAAAGGGAGCCGCGCTGGCGCTCGATCGGCCGGAGCCTGCTCCTGCGCGCCGGCTTCGACCTCGTTCCGCACCGGGTCTCCGAAGTGCTCCTCGTGCGGGAAGTCGAGGGGCACGCTAGGGTGGTCGGATCGGTCATCGAAAAGATTCCGTCCGGCCTCCTGCACGCCGGGGGCGCGCTCGCCCTCGTTCCGGGTCCGGAGCTGCTCGTCTCGATCGGCGACGGTGCGCTTCCCGCCACCGCGCAGGACCCGCGTGACGCCCGCGGATCGATCGTGCGGGTCGTGCTCGACGGCGCGAGCGGCCTCCCGCCCGGCGGGGCGCTCGACGGGAGCGGCGTGCTCCCGCTTCTGGCGTCGGGTGTGCGCAACAGCCAGGGAATCGCCCCCCTCCCTGACGGAGGGGGAGTCCTCTTCATCGACCACGGGCCCTCGGGGCTCGAGGTCGAGGGTGGCCGCCGGGCAAAGGACGAGCTGAACCGGGTGGCCCTCGATGCCTCCGATCCGGTGAACTTCGGGTGGCCGATCGAGGCCGGGATCCACGAGGAGCCGCGCTTCACCCCTCCTCTCGTGGAGTGGCCGCCCTCGCCGGAAGGGTTCGCCCTCGCCCCGGCCGGTCTGGCCCTCGTCGAGGCGCCCGGCTACCCGGAGCTCCTCCTGGCCGCGGTCAGCGGGCTTCGTGGTCGTACCCTCCGTCTCGTCGAACTCGACCGTGCGGGCACCCCCCGCTGCGAGGTCGAGCTCCTCGATGCCACCTGGGGACGGCTGCGCGCCGTCGCTCCACATCCGGGGGGAGGGCTCCTCGTGGGGACGAGCAACCGCGACGGGCGGGGCGCCCCGCGCGAAGGGGACGATCGAATCCTGCACCTCCGGTGGTATGATTCTTGATCCCTGACAGGGGGCGCAGGAGCGGCCGGACGCGACCCTCCCGCGTCGGACGAGTTCCTTCCTCGAACCCCCGAGACAGGTGACGGAATGACCCCGGATGGCGCCAGGCAACGCCCTCTGACCCCGCTTCAGTTCGGGATGCTCTACCACTACCTCCGCGAGGGGCAATCCTCGGGCACGGACGTGGTGCAGGTCGAGGTGCGCCTTCCCGCCGACCCGGGACTCGAGGAGCTCGCCAGGGCGTGGGCCGTGATCGCAGCCCGCCATCCGTCCCTTCGCATCGCCTTCGACTGGGAGGGGGGCGAGACCCCGAGGGTGGTCGTCCAGCCCGAGGTGACACCAAGCGTCGAGCGAATCCACCTGCGGAAGCGGGCAGCCGATCCGGGGGCCGCCTTCGAGGCGTTCCTCCGTCGAGACCGCCTGCGAGGGTTCGACCTCTCGCGGGCCCCCGCCTTCCGGGTGGCACTCGTCGAACTCGCGGCGGCAGAGCAGGACGACGTCGAGCTGCGCCTCGTCTGGACCCTGCACCATGCTCTGGCCGACGGGGCTTCCTACGCTCTCGTCCTCGACGAGCTCCTCACCCTCCTCGAGGGGGGCGAGCTTCCACCCCCGGTCGATCCGGCTCCCTGGCACCGCTGGCTCGCCGAGCGCAACGACTCGGCCGACGAGGCCTGGTGGCGGCGCGCCCTCGAGGGACTTCCCGACACGCTCCGGCTTCCGCGGACCCGGGGCTCCGAACGAAGCTCCTCCGGGCGGTGGGTCTTCCGGAGCGCGAGGCTCGACTCCGGGACCCTCGATGCACTCGGAGCCCTCGCCGCGCGAACGGGGGTCACCGTGAACACCCTTCTCCAGGGTGCGTGGGGGCTTACCCTCGCGCGGCTCCATGGACGCGACGAGGTGGTCTTCGGCCAGGTGCGCGGCGGGCGCGCGGGAACGGTCCCCGACGCCGAGGCGATGGTCGACCTCTTCATTCGGACGGTGCCCGTGCGGGCGCGGGCGACGGCAGATCGGCCCCTGGGAGCCTTCTTCCGTGATCTGCGGGACGCGTGGGTCGGAATGCGAGGGCACGAGCATGCCTCCCCCGAGCGGATCCACCAGTGGAGCGGCGCCCCGGCGGGGGAACTCCTCTTCGAGAGTGTGCTCAACGTGCAGGCCCCCTTCTGGGGTGAGCAGCTGCTCCGGCGGGAGGGGCAGTTCACACCGCGGGGGGTCGACCTACACAACCCGCTCGTGTACCCGCTGACCGTCGCGGTGAACCTGTCGGACGAGGCGGCGATCCGGCTCGAGTTCGACCCGGACCGCCTCGATGCGCAGGCGGTCGAGGCGATGCTTGCAACCTTCGAGGGGCACCTCCACGTCTTCGCGGAGGTGGCAGGGGCCGACGAGGCGGGGGAGGTGCGTCTCGGGGAACTCCCGTGGCTGGCCGGGGCGGCACGACGGCGCGTCGTCGAGGGGTTGAACGAGACGGACGGTGTGCTCCCCGCAGAAGAGACGGTCGCGGAGGCCTTCGAGGCGCAGGTGGCCCGCGATCCGGAGGCTCCCGCACTCGTCGCCGGGGCGCATCGACTGAGCTATGCGGAGCTCGACAGGATGGCCGGGGCCATCGCGGAGGGGCTTCGGGCCCGGGGGATCGGACGCGGCGACCGGGTTGCGGTCGCCCTCGGTCGCACCCGCGAGCTCGTTCCCGCCCTCCTCGGGGTGGCAAAGGCGGGGGCCGCCTGGCTCCCCCTTGATCCGACCTGGCCGGCCGAGCGCACCCGCTTCATGCTCGCGGATGCCGGCCCCGCGGCGCTCCTCGCGGGTCCGCCGAGTGGCATGGACGATCCATCCGGTGCCACGGAGCAGCCGGTCCGGATCACCGTCGAGGAGCTCCTCGACGGCGGCGATCGAGCCGGTTTCGGCGGCGAGCGTGCCCGGGCGGCCGATGTGGCCTACATCCTGTACACCTCCGGGTCGACGGGGCAGCCCAAGGGGGTCGAGATCGAGCATCGGAACGTGCTCAACTTCTTCGCCGGGATGGACGAGCGGGTCGGGACGGGTCCGGGAGACCGATGGCTGGCCGTCACGAGCGTCTCCTTCGACATCTCGGTCCTCGAGCTCCTCTGGACCCTCTGCCGCGGGGCCGAGGTCGTCCTCCATGGAGCGGTCGATGCCGATGGGACGGCGAGTTCCGACCCCGGCGCCAGCACCGGGCCGGCCCACGGCCCCGCCTTCTCCCTCTTCTACTTCTCGGCCGAGGGGAGCGAGGGCGAGGCACCCCCCGCCCCCGGGCGCGATCGCTACCGGCTCCTCCTCGAGGGCGCGCGGTTCGCCGATGAACATGGCTTCGCCGCGGTCTGGACCCCGGAGCGACACTTCCACCCCTTCGGCGGCATCTACCCGAACCCCTCCGTCGCGGGTGCCGCGATCGCCGCAATCACCCGCCGGGTGAGGATCCGTGCCGGGAGCGTCGTGCTCCCCCTGCACGATCCGATCCGGGTTGCCGAGGAATGGTCCGTCGTCGACAACCTCTCGGACGGCCGGGTCGACCTCGCCTTCGCCTCGGGCTGGCACGACCGCGACTTCATCCTCGCCCCGGAGCGCTGGGCCGACCGCCGGAGCGGCCTCTTCGAGGCGATCGACGAGCTCCGGGAGCTCTGGAGGGGGGGCGAGGTCGAGCGGGAGGGCCCCGAGGGCCGACGGCACCGGGTGAGCCTCCACCCGCGCCCCGTCCAGCCCACCCTCCCCGTCTGGATCACCGCCGGCGGCTCTCCGGAGACCTTCCAGCGTGCCGGGGCGAGCGGGGCGAACCTCCTCACCCACCTCCTTGGCCAGCGC
>SLDT01000038.1 GCA_007125125.1 Gemmatimonadota bacterium
CCGGGTTGCCCCGCCCCAAACGATAACCAGCTCTCAGTGCGTGGCCAAGGCCGAGGCCCTTCCCCCGGATGCGGGGCTGCGGTGGCGTGGCGCCGCGTCGGGCCGTAGCTTCGCTTCATGGCCCCGGGAAGAAGGGCGGCCGGGCGGCGGTGCGCTGCCCGCGGGACCCTTCCTCCCGGAACCCTGCCTCGTTCACCCGAGCCCCCTCCAGAGATGACCGCAGTCAACACGGCGAGCCGCGACTGGGAAGTGCGCACGATGGTCTCGCTCAGCGCGCACGCGATCCTCGGGCTTCGGGGACAGATGTTCGAGTTCCGGCGCCAGGGAGAGACGCGCACGTACACCTACTTCTTCGTGGGAGGCGGAGCAGGGGTCGGGGCGGGCGCCGGGGGCAACGTGAATGCCCCCGGGCCGATCGGGTTCGGGAAGAATGTGGCGCGCACGGTAGGGACCGCCTTTCACGAGGCCGGGCGAAGGGCGATCGGCCGCCCCGCCCGAAGCGCGAACGAACTGAACCTCCCGGACTTCGGCGGCCGGTTTCCGCCTCGTTGTCTGGCTGTGCGCCGCTGAATACCCCGTGGTCCGACACCCCCGACTCCCTGCTCATCGCTCCAGGGCCTGGACGTACCGGTCAGTTCACGGCGTCTGAGTCCCCGCCGCTCGACTACGCGCTCTTGCGGAACACGGACCGGGGAAGTACCCTGACCGGGTGCCACCGGGCCGACTCTCGGTCTCAGGGCACTTGGAACACCCCTCATCGTGGGAGGTACCTATGCGGTTGCCCGCCCCCCCCCCTCAGCGTTGGGATTCGATCCCTCCTTCTGACCAGCCTGCTGCTTGTCCCCCTCGGATGCTCTGACCGGACGCCGTTCGATCCTGGGGGATCGGTCGACACGGACACCGATCAGGTCCATACGTCGTCCGACCTTCTCGAGCCTCCGGCACATGTGGAACTTCGGCTCCGTGGGGAATCCGCGCTGGCTGATGCCTGGAAGGACATCGACGAGCTCCGCGGGCACGTTTCCGGGTCCGACGATTTCTTCGACAGCAGGATCGATCGAGGCGCAGCGAACTCCCTGTTGAGGGCCCGAATCCAGGAGAACCTGGATCTCGCAACCCAGTACCACAAGATGGCGACGGCGGAGTACGAACGCTGGGTTGCCGAACGGGAAGGGATCGAGGTGCTGGCAGACTGCCCCCAGGTCGCTCAGGACTCGGGACCGGGCGGGCCTGTCGGCGGAGAAACAGTCGCCTTTTCGGAGTGTGAGGACGAGAATTGCATTCTCCTTGCGCTGGGAGTCGCCGTCCACGCTGCCGGAGTCGTAGGCACGAATCTGGCCATCCAGAACTACTGCGTGACGAACTACAATGCGCTCGAATGTGCGGCCTCTGTGACTCTCTTCATCAATGAAACGTTGAGCTTCTGGAACAGTTTGCAGAGTTTTCTCCTGGAGTGTGGCATGAGCTGGATTTCCGCAGCGCTCGACTCATTCTCTCTGTCGTTCGTTGAGTTTATCAACTCCGTTGAATTCGAGGTTCCATTCAGTCAGCAAACCGAGTGGAATATGATGATGGAATGGCTCGAGCAGAACGATCTCCTCGGAGACCCGTCCTGACTCGAGGACCTGGAGCGTGCCCACCGAGGATCGTCTGGTAAGAGGACCTCGGTGGGTTCCAGGGCCAAGAACTCCACCTCACTCCCGGATGCCACCAGATGAACCTCCCCTCAATCTTTCGTGGACGAGCGGCCTACCTCGTCCTGACCGCCCTTCTCGCCGGGTGCGCCCACCGTCCCGGCCCGCACGACGACGACCCCGCGTACTTCGCTCGGTGGGACAGTGCAGGTGTCGTCATCGCCGAGACCGCGAACGAGGTGGCCTACGGCGCCCTCCCTTGGAAAGTGGCAGCCGAGCCGAGCTTCGAGACGAGACCGGTCCTGGGAGATCGGCCTGGACTACTCATGTCGACCGTGGGCGTGAGCCGATCCGGCGAGAACACGGTCATCGTGGACCAGGGAGCCGTCGGAGTCAGATTCTTCGGGCCGGGGGGCGAGCTACTTCTCCGGGACCTCGGTCGCAGTGGCGAACTGCCCGGGGAATTCGAGGCGATCAATCTCGTTCCAGCCCCTTCGGCGGATTCTCTCGTCCTGTGGGACCGAATGAACCGCCGGTTCACCCTTCTCGCGCCGGACGGGTCCGGGTTCCGGTTGGTTCCGAGAGCCGAGTCGCCCGCGAGGGGTGACGGTGCCACGATACGCGTGTTAACACATTTGGGCCTCATCGGAGACATGCTGCTGATGAAGTCCACCGGCTCCGATCCCTCCGGGTTCCAGGACCGAGGTGTCATGGGAACGAACGATGCGTTCTGGCTCGAAAACCTGTACGACGGGGAACGGGTCGAGATCGGAGAGTTCGCGGGAGTCCAGTTCCTGTATTCCTCCACCGGCGCCGAACTCGCGCAGGAGCTCATGGAATCGATGTCCATCCCTCCCATTGAGCTCCTCATCACGCCACCCTTCAGGAGCCCGGCCAGTGCCGCTCCAGCCCGGGGCTCGTTCGTCCTGACAGAGGGCGAGGGGCCGGAGATCCTCCGCTTCGGCGAAGACGGAGCACTCCTTTCGGTCATGCGGATCCGCAAACCCAGGCCGGTCACCGCAAGCGATGTCGAGGCCTTCGTTGAGTGGCGAGCCCAGGCGCTGGATTCCGCCGGAGACATGCGCTCGGGTCTGCGAGCCATGGTTGGTCGCCTGCCGATTCCCGAGGTCTGGCCGGGCTTCGAGCGACTCCTGGTCGACACGGAGGGCTGGACATGGGCCCAGCTCTATCACTACGACCCATCGCGGAGCAACACCTGGGTCGTCTTCGACCCGGAGGGACGCGCGCAGGGAACGGTCGAGACACCGCCGCGGCTCGATGTCCACTTCATCGGCGAGGACTTCATCCTGGGCGTCGTCCGCGACGAGCTGAATGTGCAGTTTGTCCGGGAGTACGCGCTGGAGCGGGGAGCGTCAGCGACCCCGTGATGACGAGGTCACAGCGTTGACAAGGCGACCAGGCGCGGGCGCGTCGAAGAGCAGGGAGTCGGGGGTGTCGGACCACGGGGGGCGCAGGGAGTCGGGGGTGTCGGACCACGGGGCCGCTCGCATTCGGGACCGGGTTTGTTCGGAGCTCGCTATCAACGGCGCACTTCGTGTGGCGGGTTCCCGCCTGGCTGTCTGGCTGTGCGCCGCTGAATACCCCGTGGTCCGACACCCCCGACCCCCTGTGCGGAGGGTTCAGGACCCGGTGGGCCGGCGATCCATCACGGCACGATATTTAACCAGTCCGTTACGTAACGAAACGGTTACATAGGGACGTTTCAGTGCCCGAGCGTTTGACAGGCGGGTGTGGATCCCTTAGTTCCACCGAGTGATCCGCCCGGCCGACCTCGACACAGGACACGTTCAATGGCATCCGATCTGCTCCCGCACAAGGAATGGCTCAAGCGCACCTCGGTTCTCGGCAAGATCCGGAGTCGCGAGCGGAAGGAAGTCGACAGGGCGCTCGAGCGCTGCGAGACCTTTGGCGGGGGAGACGCGAAGTGGCGTCTCGAGCAGGCGCTCGATGCCTGGAAAAAGTCCAAGGGTCCCGGTGACGAGTGGAAGCGTTCGGACCGCAACCGCAGGGACCAGGCGGTCGAACAGCTCTCCGCCCTTCTCGATGGGAAGGGTGACACGGACAAGGCCTTCGGCGCGGTGCCCGACTTCATGCATCCCGATCTCGTGAACGCCCGGCTCGGGGTGCTCTACCTGTTCGGGAACATGCAGGTCGACTCGAACCTCTTCAATGTGGTGCTCGAGGGGGGTCTGGCCGCGGCGGGGAGCGTTCTGGGGTATGCGGGCGCCTCGAAGGCATCCGGGGGCATGGGAAGCGCGGCGGCGTCGGCGGCGGGCACGAACCTGAAGACCGCGATGATCCCCGGGTCGGTGATTCTGAACGCCGCGGAGGGTGCAGCCTACGAGGCCAGGGTGACTCCGCAGACGCGCACCCTGGCGCAGAGGGTCAAGGAGTGGTTCACCCAGTTCGCCCGCAAGGTCTGGTCGACTCTCAAGGAGAAGTTCGCCGACCCCGCCCTGAGCTTCGCAGCCGTGAAGAACCTGGTGAACGTCTGCATGTCGGTCTTTCTGGAGGCGGCCGCACCCTTCGTGTCGGGAGGTCTGGACATCGCCAAGGGGCTCATCAACACGATCGACGCGGCCTTCGTCCGGTTCCGGACCTGGCTGCAGGGCAGGAAGGTGGAGCTCGCGAAGGGGCATCCGACGATCGTCGTCGACTCGATCAAGCGGGCCATGACGATGAGCCTGTTCGAGGGCCTGTACCAGATGCTGAAGGGCGCCGGGGACATTGCGCTCTCGACGGCCACGGCGGGGGCGTCCATAATCGTGAACGTGATCGTGGCTCTCGGGGAGATGATCATCAAGGTGATCTGGGTGATCTGGCGGATGGTGGAGATCTCCCACATGGACAAGGTCTTCACGCAGGCTGCCGCACACTGGCGCAACCGGGGCGCGGTCGACGCGCTGCACAGGACGCCCTTCGCGTTCAACGCCTGGTTTCGAGGTGCCGCTCTGCGGAACCCGGCGCTCTCGATTCTGACTCTGAACAGCGGGATCTGCGGCGACAAGATGGTCTACCTGTCGATGTTCACGGACTCGGGTCGTCAGATCTCGACGGGCGAGTTCAAGCAGGGGGTCCGGTTCATCGACAACCTGAAGCCGTGGGGGGCGGAGTACCTCGGCAACTGCGGATACTCGTTTCGCTCGACGAGCGAGATGGTGGGCAAGCTGATCACCTTTGCGGGGGGGCACGCGGATCAGCGCAACAAGGTCTGGGGGATGGTCCGCAAGTTCGCGAACGCCTGAGGGCGGGGTTCCGGCGGGGTCACTGCGCCGGGGAGTCGGGGGTGTCGGACCACGGGGCCGCTCGCTTTCCGGGGCTGGTGTGTTCGGAGCTCGCTATCAACGGCGCACTTCGTGTGGCCGGTTTCCGCCTCGTTGCTCCGCTGTGCGCCGCTGAATGCCCCGTGGTCCGACACCCCCGACTCCCCTCGCATCGCTCCGGGGGCCTGCACCTGCCGGTCCGTTCGCGGGGTCTGAGTCTCACTGCCCTCGATTGCGTACTCTTGCGGGGCGTGGGCCGGGTACGTACGGTGAGCGGGTGCCACGGGGCCGACTCCCGGTCGCGGTACACGTGGAACGCCGGCTGCCGAAGCCCGCCTCGTCTCCCGCCCGCGTCGACTGCACCAGGTGCGAGACCCTGACGGCGCCGTATGAGTGAGACGATATCTGCCGTGGCGATTCCACTGCCTGCAAGCACGGGGAGGGTACGCCGAAGCCAAGCCACCCTGACCCCGGAGAACCCCGGATGACGTACATCCTGCTCATGGCAAAGGGCCGGGATCGTGCGCGGTTCGCTGCGTGTGTTCGAGAACGGGGACCGGTGACTTTTTTCAGCGACTGGGGAAGGCCTGCCGGGCTGGCCGACCGCGCGACGCATCTCGTGATCGGGATGGCACCCGGGGGGCGGGGGGGGGGGCGACGCCCGCTGGTTGCGGAGCTTCTCGGGATCCAGGGCGGCCTTTCCCAGGGTGGGGCTGGTGCTCGGGGCCGACGCTGGGAGCCTGCGGGATGAAGGTGCACGGGCGGCCTCGATTGCGGACGCAGTGGTTGGCCCGGACCCGACATGCGAAGAGCTCCTGGGCGCGCTTGATGCCGTCATCGTGCGGGGACCGCTCAGAGAACTCGCGGCCGATGCGGCGCGCCTTCCTGACGGCGCGGTGCCGAGGGCGGTACGATCCGCTATGGAAGCCCGGGCCCCTTTCCGCACCGTGAACGGGTTGGCTCGACACACCCATTCCGCTCCGAACACGCTCTCGCGAGGGTGGCCGGACGTGCGTATGGCGCTCCGGCTGCGGGATGGTCTCCATCTTCGTGACCTCCTGAACTGGCGGCTGCTGGTCCGGGCGATCGTCGAACGCCGGCGCGGCGCGCCGGACTGGCGGGTGATCGCGCACGGTTTAGAGGTCAGCCCGCGTCGTTTGAGTAGGGCGAGCTCGGGCTTTCTCGAGCTGACGCTCGCCGGACTGGACCGTGTGGGCGCCGAGGAGATGGCGATGCGCGCACGGGCCGCCATCCGC
>SLDT01000008.1 GCA_007125125.1 Gemmatimonadota bacterium
CGACGGAAGAAGGCACCCCGGGCACCGCCGGGGGTGCCGCCGGAGGCCGCAACCCTCTCCCCTTCCCCTTCCCCGGGATGCCCGGGGGCGCCGGGGCGGCGGGGCTGGCCGGTGCAGCAGGCCTCGCCGCCGCCGCGGGGGCCTCGCCCGAGCCGCGGCACGTGGCGTGGGCGCGGAGCCTCCTCGAGGGGCTCCCCGACGAGCTTCGCACGGAGATCCGGACCCCGGCTGGCGCCCTCGCGACGACCCTCGGGCTCCTCCTGAACGAGGGTGCGGCGCGCGACCCCCAGCTCGCGGCGATCGAGGAGGCCCTCGGAGCCGAGGCCGCCCGGCGTGCGGACGACCTCGGTCGAAGAGTGGCGGCGCTCGGCCCGCAGGCCCGGCTCCCCCTGCTCGAGCTTGCCCTCCCCGCGCTCCGGGAGCTCGAGGCCGACGGCCTCGCCGCACTCCGCCGCCTCGTCCCTGCCCTGATCCGCGAGGATGGCGAGGTGCGCACCTTCGACTTCGCCCTCTACCACGTCCTGCGCCGGAACGTCTTCGAGGCGGGGGGCGACCGCCGCCCCGGAGGCCAGCTCTCGGCCTCGCGGCTCCGCGACGACGTCCGGCTCCTCGTCTCGGCGGTCGCACGGGCCGGCTCGGGGGGCGACGAGGGTGCGCGCGAAGCGTTCGCCGCCGCACTCGCGGTACTCGCCGCCGAAGACGGCTTCGGGGAGGCGGTCCGCGGCTGGCAGCTCGCCGACCCCTCGGCGATCGGCCTCGGCCGGGTCGACGAGGCACTCGAGCGAGTCGAGCGCGCCCCACCTCTCGTGCGCCGGGCGATCCTGAGGGCGGGCGAGGCCTCCGTGCTCGCCGACGGGGTCGTCGAGGCGGGCGAGGTCGAGATGCTGAGGGCCGTGGCCGAGGCCCTCGATGCCCCCATGCCACCCATGACCTGACCGCACGATGTTCGGCCTCGAGGAAGACGAGACGCTGATCCTCTTTCTCTCGGCGGGGCTTGCACTCGCCGGGGTCGTCTGGCACTACCTCGGGCAGCTCCACGCCCTGAGCTTCCGGCGAAACCCCGCCCCGGGAGTCATCCGGGTCGCCGTGTTCGTCGCGATGGCCTGGATCGCCTTCGTCCTCTGGCGATACGCCGACCCCTCGGTCACGGGCCCCTACGTCTTCTTCTACCTCGTGATGGGGTTTGCGGCCGTGAAGGTGGCCGGGCAGGGAACGGCGGCGAAGTTCGGCGCCCGCACCCGCGTCGACGTGGGGGAGCGCCGGAACCTTGCGATGGCGGTCCTGATCGGCGCCTTCATCGTCTCGAGCGGCCTCATCTTCGGCGGAAGCCTCTGGGGCGAGGCCGACCCCGCGGGCGACGGCGAGGGCGGATGGTGGATCCCCCTCGGGTTCTTTCTCCTCGGGTGGGGGTGCCTCGCGGCCCTCTTTGCCCTCTTTCTCCTGCGCGAGGACGAGGGTTTCATGGCCCGCCTGCGCCGGGAGCGGGAGATGGATGACGCGGTTGCGGCTGCCTTCTTCCTGGTGTCATCCGCGATCATCCTGACCGATGCGGTGGCAGGCGACTTCTGGGGATGGGGCCACGGGCTCTTCACCTTCGGGACCCTGGCGGGGATGCTCGTCGCGCACGAGGCCTTCGCCTCGCTCGTGCGGGTCCCGCGGGCGGCCTCCTCGGGCGGGCTTGGAGGGGACGCGCCTGCCTCGAAAGATCGGGTGCCCTGGGAGTGGCTCGTCTACCTCGGGCTCGCGGCCTTTGCCTGGGGAGTGAACCGTTGGCTAGACTTCGTCTTCGGGGTCCGAGGATGATCGCGGCTCGGCCCTGGGGGCTCGAGCCCGCCGAGGAGGACGAGCTCTTCCGCGCGCTCCGCTTCACCTACCACAAGTGGGACACCTTTGCCTGCGGGAACCGGCTGGTGCTGACGGAGTCGCTCGTGGTCGACGAGGCGCTCCACCGGGAGATCGTGGAGGCGGTCGAGGGGCTCCACGGGGCGCTGGCCCGCTGGGAAGGGCGCATCGCGCGAGATGCGGCGGCGCTCGAGCGGCTCGCGATCCCGCCCCTCCTGCACCCCCTGATCGCGGCCGACGAGAGTCCGCCGCTGCAGTGCGCCCGCTACGACCTCTTTCCGACGCCGGACGGGCGGCTCATGGTCTCGGAGTTCAACGAGGACGTCCCGGGCGGGTTCAACGAGGCGCACGGGATCCCGGAACTCATGGGCGATCCCGGTGCGGGGTTCCGATGGGAGGCGGGGCTCAGGGAGCGCTTCCTCCCGGCCTTTTCGGAGGTGGGGCCGGTGGCGCTGCTCTATGCGACGGCGTACTCGGAAGACCTGCAGCACATGCTGATCCTCGAGTGGTGGCTGCGCGAGGCGGGGCACCGGACGGTGCTGGGGTCGCCCGCGCACCTGGGGGGGTGGCGGCGTCCGAAGGTGCTGGGTGAGCCGATCGAGGCGGCCTTTCGCTTCTATCCGGGGGAGTGGATGGCGCGGCTCCCGAACCTCGGCGCCTGGCGGCGGCATGGGGCGCGGCTCCCGATGATGAACCCGATCCGGCACCTGATCCGGCAGAGCAAGCTGGTGTTCTCGCTCTGGCGGGATGACGAGGGGGTCCCGGACGAAGACCGGGCTCTGATCGAGCGGCACTGTCCGCGGACGGCGCCCTTCTCGGAGGAGTGGGTCGAGGCGCTGAGGGCCGAGCCGGAGCGCTGGGTGCTGAAGGAGGCCTTCGGGCGCATGGGGGACTCGGTGGTGATGGGGAACCTGGTGACACCGAAGGAGTGGGAGGCGACGCTGGCCGAGGCGCGGAAGCGGCCGGGCGCGTGGCTCGTGCAGGAACGGTTCGAGGTGGCTCCGGTCCCCTTCGAGGGGGGCGCGATGTACCCGGCGCTCGGGGCCTACGTGGTCAATGGTCGCTTCGCGGGCTACTACAGCCGGGTGGCGCCGCGTCCTCTCATCACGCACGAGGCCTATCATGTGGCGACGCTGGTCCGAGCGGCTTGAGTGGCTGGGGGCCCTGAGGCTCGGGCTCCCGACCTTCACGAAGGGGTGGCCGGTGGGGGAGCCCAATGCATCCGATGCAGAGGGGGGCCTCGGGTGGAAGAACTTCGCCTCGCCCGAACCCCTGTACCGGGCATGGGGCCCGCATCCGGAGGGGCCATGGGTGCCCTTCCACTGCGTGCCCCTCTTTGCGGCGCTCGACCGGACGAAGCCGGAGTGGATCGGGCCGCGGGGGCGGGTGCGGGTGCCCGAGCCGCTCTGGGGGAGCGGGGAGCCCTTCCCCCCGGCACCGAGGTGGCTCCGGCCGGGGACGATGACGATCCTGGATGCGCCGGGGCGGCGGAGTGTGGAGGCCGCGGCATGGCTCGTGGTGTCGGGCGGGTGTCAGCCGGTGTGCACCTTCGACAACTGGCCGCACGAGAAGGGGGTGCTGAGGGTGGCCGATGTGCTGGCCGAGCTCCTTCACTGGGCTTCGGTCGTCTTCGCGGCGCGGGCGCGGCTCGAGGCGGATGCCCCTCCGCTCTGGATCTGCGACAGTCGCCGCCTGGGCACGCGGACGGGACGGCCGGGAGAGTTCGACAACCGGTACTTCCTGGACGACTCGATTCTGCCGGGGCCGGGATTTCTGGCACGGAACGGGGTTGAACGGGTGGTCTACCTCCATGCGGAGGTGGCGAGCCCCCCGGTGTCGGACCTGGAGAACTACTTCGGGGACCTGCTGACGGCGGGGATCCCGGTGTTGCATCTTGGGCTGCCGGCGGGACCGGAGGCCAAGCCCGCAGTGCTGGTGGGCGATGCGCTCAGACGCCGGCGGCCCCCGAAGGGCTTCCGGCGGAGCGCGGCAGGGGGGTTCGGGACGACCGTTCCGGAGCCATCTTCAGGGAGCGGCGGATAGGAGGTCGGTATGGAGGAGCATGAACGGGGGGGCTTCCGGGTGCGGGGGGTGTGGGCGGGCCGGATTCGGGTGCCGGGGGTGCCATGGACACGGATGCTCGCGAGCTGCTCGACGACCCGCGGGCGATCACCCGGCCGGACCCCGCGCTCAACACCTACTACCTGATCTCCTCGCTCGCCGGGCTGATCTTCTTCCCGTTCATCTATGTGCCGCTCCTCCTGCGATACCGGACCCTTCGGTACCGGTTCGATGAGGCCGGAGTCGCCATGTCATGGGGACAGTTCAACCAGCGCGAGATCTACCTGACCTACCGCCGCATCCAGGACATCGAGGTGCGGCGAGGCCTTCTGCAGCGGTGGCTCGGGCTTGCGAACCTGCAGCTTCAGACGTCGTCGGGGGGTTCGGGTGCCGGGGGTGGGGGCGGCGCGGACGAGGCGCTCGCGCTCCTCCGGGAGATCCGCGACGAACTCCGGCTCCTGCGGGAGGCACGGTGATGGCGCCCGACGCACCCCCGACCCGTGGTCCGGCGCCCGACCAGCCCGCCACCCGCGGATCGAGGGCCGGCTGGGTGGTGCTTCGTCGGGTGATGAAGGTGCCGGAGGATCCTCCTCAGCTACCGCCCGGAAGGCACGAGTGGACCCGGAGCTTCCGGCCTTCCGACTCCTGGATGCGCTACCTCGTCGGGAAGCACCTCGTCGGGTGGGCAGCAGCGGCCTTGTTCGGGCTCGTATTCGTCGGATTCATCGCGTCAGCCTTCGTGGGTGACGGGGGGTCTCCGGTCGTGGCGGCGGTGATCATCGGGGCCATCGTCTCGATCGCTGTGATCCTCTTCGCCTTCGGGCTCATGGCGATCCCGATCCGATTCGACACGACCTGGTACGTGATGACGGATCGGGCGCTTCGGCTCCGCTCAGGGGTGTGGACGATCCGCGAGACGACCGTGACCTTCGAGAACGTCCAGAATGTGCGGGTGAGACGAGGGCCGATCCAGCGGCTGCTCGGGATCGGTGACGTGACCGTGGAGACCGCCGCGGTCGGATACAGCGACCCGAACCAGGGGATCACGCAGGCGAGCAGCGCGGTGATTGTCGGCGTCGACGACCCGAGCGGAATCCGCGACCGGATCGTCGATCGGATGCGGATGTCCCGTTCAGCCGGTCTCGGGGACGACCCGGACCCCGAACGCAGGAGGGGCCGTCGCGCCGGCGAGAGTCCGGGGGCGGGCGGCTCGGAGCCCTTCGGAACGCGTGTTTCCGCCGGCGGCGGGAGCTGGAGCCCGGAGCACCTCCAGCTCCTGCGCGAAATCCGCGACGAGGTGCAGGCGTTGCGTTGAGGTGCTTGCGGGGGAGCGCCCCGCGGCGGCGTCAGATGTCCAGGTTCCGCACGTAGCGCGCGTTCTTCTCGATGAACTCCCGGCGGGGCTCGACGTCGTCGCCCATCAGGCGGCTGAAGATCGAGTCCGCCTCGGCGGCGCTCTCCATGGTGACCTGGAGAATCGTGCGCGTCTGCGGATCCATCGTCGTGTTCCAGAGCTGGTCGGGGTTCATCTCGCCAAGCCCCTTGTAGCGCTGGATGTTGAGCCCCTTCGCGGCATCGCCCTTTCCGTTCGTCAGCCGCTTCACGATCTCCGTGCGCTGGTCCTCGGAGTAGGCATAGTACTCCTCCTTGCCCTTGCCGACCCGGTAGAGGGGAGGCTGCGCGATGTAGACGAAGCCCGCCTCGATCAGCTCCCTCATCTGCCGGAAGAAGAAGGTGAGCAGGAGTGTGCGGATGTGCGCCCCGTCGACGTCGGCGTCCGTCATGATGATGATCTTTCCGTAGCGCGCCGCCTCCAGGTCGAAGTCGTCCCGGATCCCCGCCCCGATCGCGGTGATCATCGCGCGCACCTCGTCGTTCGAGAGGATCTTGTCGATCCGAGCCCGCTCGACGTTCAGGATCTTCCCCTTGATCGGGAGAATTGCCTGGAAGGAACGGTCCCGCCCCTGCTTGGCCGAGCCACCCGCACTGTCTCCCTCGACGATGAAGATCTCGGTCAGGGTAGGATCGCTCAGCGAGCAGTCCGCGAGCTTGCCCGGAAGCACCCCGCCCTCGAGCGCATTCTTCTTCCGAGCCAGGTCGCGCGCCTTGCGCGCCGCCTCGCGCGCCCGAGCTGCCTGAAGCGACTTCTCAATGACCTGTTTCGCCGCCCTCGGGTTCTCGTCGAGCCAGATGGCGAGCTGCTCGTTCACGGCCCCCTCGACCGCGCCCCGCACCTCGGAGTTTCCGAGCTTCGTCTTCGTCTGGCCCTCGAACTGCGGCTCCATGACACGCACCGAGAGCACGCAGGTCAGCCCCTCGCGCACGTCGTCGCCCGAGAGCGAGTCGTCGGCCTTCTTCAGGAGCTTGTTCTTCTTGGCGTAGTCGTTGATCGTTCGCGTCAGCGCTGCCTTCAACCCCGTGAGGTGGCTTCCCCCCTCATGGGTGTTGATGTTGTTCACGAAGGTGTGGGTGTTCTCCGTGAACCCGCTGTCGTACTGCATCGCGAGCTCGATCTCCGCCTCGGGCCGTTCGGCGGCGAAGTAGAAGACCTCGTCGTGGATCGCCTGTCGGCCCTTGCGGAGGTGCTCCACGAAGGAGACGATCCCTCCCTCGTACTGGTAGACCTCCTCGACCGGCTCCGCGCCTCGCTCGTCGCGGATCGCGATCCTGAGCCCGCGATTCAGGAAGGCCATCTCCCGGAAGCGAGAGGAGAGGATGTCGAAGTTGTAGACGAGCTCCGTGAAGATCTCCCCGTCCGGCTTGAAGGAGACCTTCGTTCCCGTCCCCTCGGCCGACCCGAGCTTCTCGAGCTCCTTGACCTTGATGCCGCGCTCGTAGCGCTGGTGCCACCGGGCCCCGTCCCGCTGCACTTCCACCTCGAGCCAGACCGAGAGGGCGTTCACCACGCTCACCCCGACCCCGTGCAGCCCTCCGGAGACCTTGTAGTTCGACTTGTCGAACTTTCCCCCCGCGTGGAGCACCGTCATCGCGAGCTCCACCCCCGGCTTCTTCTCGACCGGATGCACGTCGACGGGGATTCCTCGTCCGTCGTCGACCACCGTGATCGAGTTGTCCGGGTGGATCGTCACATCAACTCGCGTGCAGTGACCCGCCATCGCCTCGTCGATCGAGTTGTCGACCACCTCGTAGACGAGGTGGTGAAGCCCCCGGCTCGAGGTCGAGCCAATGTACATGCCCGGACGCTTGCGCACGGCCTCCAGGCCCTTGAGTACCTGGATGTTGCCGGAGGTGTACTGGGGGGTCCCGGAGTCGGCGGGTGTCTCTGCCATCGAGTCACTCTCTGAAGAAGGGATCTGAATGAACTGCAGACATTGAAATTTAGCGCCTTCGCGCCCTCTTTTCCATCCTGTGCGGGCAGGAACTACAACCTCTCCTCACCCGCCGGGGACTCGTCCGGGCCCACCCTCGTCACCCTCGGAGAGGCGGAAGACGATTCGCTCGATCCTGCCCTTGCGTCGCCCCGCGTTCAGGCGAGCGAGAAGGTCACGACGCATCATGCTCAGCTCGGTCAGCCAGGCACTCGAGCGCACCTCCACAAAGAGCACACCGCGCGCGGCCGCTACTGCCCGCGCCACCCCGGCGATTCGCTCGCCCACGAGATCGTCCCACTCCTCCACGACGGACTGCGCCTCGACCTCCTCCTCGAGTCCATGTTCACGGAGGAAGGCAGCCAGCTCGTCCCCGAGCCGCGAGGGATCCCCGTCCTTCACGGCCCCCACTCTCCCATTTGGATCACCCCGTCGCGGATGCTCCAGCGCGGGAGCCGGTCACCGCGCAGGCGAATGTCCGAGGCGCGCGGAGCCGTCAGGATCACCTGTCCCACCGCCGTCCGCTCCAGGAGCTCGAGGACCCGCTCCGAGCGGGCCTCGTCGAGTTCCGCGAACACGTCGTCCATGAGAAGGATCGGGGCGCGTCCCCTTTGCTCCTCGAGCGTCCGTGCCTCGAGGAGGCGAAGGGCCAGGGCGACGCTTCGCCTCTGGCCCCCGGATCCGTAGCTCCTGACATCCCTCAGGCGTCCCCCATTGGGCACCCGCATCCGGAACTCGTCCCGATGCGGCCCGACCACGGTCGTCTGCATGCGTCGCTCCTGGTCGACCGAGCTCCGCAACGCCGAGCGCAGCGACTCGTCGAAGGTCTCGGCATCATCCGGGCGAGCGTCGGTGGGGAGAGCCGGGAGGTAGACCAACTCGGCGGGCTCTCCCCCCGAGATCTCCGCGTGGAGCGAAGCGAAGGCCTCCCCCACCCCGGCGATCCAGGCGCGACGGGACGCGAACACCCGCGCCCCTTCTCTGACGAGGGGCTCGTCCCAGGCCGCGATGGCAGCAGCCCCTCCCTCGCGCAGTGCCGCATTTCGCTGGCCGAGGACGCGCCGGTAGCGCTGGAGCGCCCCGAGGTAACCCGGCTCGTTCAGGGATAGCACGATGTCGAGGAAGCGGCGTCTCTCATGCGGCCCGTCGTTCACGAGCGCAAGGTCGGCCGGTGTGAAGAGGACCGCGCCAAGGTGCCCGACGGCATCGGCAAGCCGCTCCGGCTCGACCCCGTCGAGGGTCACTCTCTTTCGTGCGCCCTCCCGTTGCCAGGCGGCGGCGAGGGTACGCTCCTCCCCGCCCCCGGTCGCCCCTCGCACCACTCCCTCGACCCGGAAGAAGGCCTCGCCGAAGCGCACGAGTTCCGCATCGCGGACCCCCCGGAAAGAACGAAAGAGCTCGAGGTAGTGGATCGCCTCGAGGAGGTTCGTCTTGCCCTGTGCGTTCGGGCCCACGAGCGCAATCCCCTCGGGGGGCAGCTCGAGCCGGACGTCGGCGAGGTTCCTGAACCCCTGGAGCCGGAGGCGGGCGAGGTGCATCGGAGGGGAGCAGGTCGGGACGCCGGGATCACTTCCCCCGGAAGGTGGGCCGGCGCTTCTCGAGGAAGGCCTGCATCCCCTCGCGCATGTCGTCCGTCGAGGCGAGGATTCCGAAGAGGGCGGCCTCATGGCGCAATGCCTCCTCGGTCGAGCTGTCGAGCGCCTGGTAGATCGCCTCCATGGCGAGGCTGACCGCGACGGGGCCGTTGCGCGTGATTGCCCTCATGAAGCCGCGCGCCCGCTCCGCGAGCTCCTCGCGGGGCACGACCTCGCTGACGAGGCCGAGGGATTGCGCCGTCGCCGCATCGAACTTGCGTCCGGTCAGGGTGAGCTCGATCGCCCGCCCGAGCCCGACGAGGCGCGCCAGCCGGACCGTGCCGCCATAGCCGGGGACGATCCCGAGCCCCACTTCCGGAAGACCGAAGACCGCGTTCTCCGAAGCGATCCGGAGGTGGCATGCGAGCGCGAGCTCACACCCGCCTCCGAGAGCGAAGCCCCCCACTGCGGCGAGGACCGGCCGAGGGAAGGTCTCGATGGCCCGCATGACCTCCTGCCCCTGCCGGCTCACCGCGACCCCGGAGGTGGGAGTCATCTTTGCGAGCACCCCGATATCGGCCCCGGCCACGAAGGCCTTCTCGCCCGCACCGGTCAGGATGACGCCCCGGAGGGTCTCGTCGTGCCGAAGGGCCTCGAAGGCTCGCCCGAGTTCGTCGATGACTTCCGGGTTCAGGGCATTGAGCTTTTCCTGTCGGTCGATCGTGACGGTGGCGATGCCGTCGTCGTCGGCGGGGTCGATGCGGACAAGGGTCTGATCGGTCATGGCGCTCGTCAGGCTTCGAGGTTTACTGGCGAAGGGTCCCGCCGCGCCGCTCCGGGGGCGGGCGGGCCCGGGTTAGAACTGCTCCTGGGACCATGAAGTCTACCGGTCACCCGGTGTGCTGCCAACAGGGCGCGGGGTCAGGGGCCGATCCACGCTTGGCGCGGTCCCCGAGGGGCATGGCCCGCAGGAGCCTCAGTGTGTACCTTGAGGGTTCGGATCCATTGAAACCATTGCGCATGGAGACACCCTGACATGAGCCGTTCCCTGAACAAGGTGATGCTGATCGGCAACCTCGGTTCCGATCCGGAGGTTCGAACCACCCCCTCGGGCACGAAGGTGGCGAAGCTCTCGCTGGCGACGAACCGGAGCTTTCAGGACCGGACCGGTCAGAACCAGGAGAAGACGGAGTGGCACCGCCTCACCTTCTTCGGGCGCCTCGCCGACATCGTGGAGCAGTACGTGACCAAGGGAGATCGGCTCTACGTGGAGGGCCGCCTCGAGTACTCCCAGACGCAGGACGAGCAGGGGAACACCCGCTACTGGACGGACATCGTCGTGAACGAAATGGTCATGCTCGGGCAGGGTGGGGGTGTTCCGGGAGGAGGAAACGACTTCGGACCCTCGTCGGGCCGCCAGGGGTCGGCCCCCTCCCGGGGGTCGAGCATCGCCGATTCGGACGACGACCTGCCCTTCTGAGCCCCGGAGGGCACCCGCAGGTGTGCAGCGTCGGGCGCACCCTCCGCGGGAATCAGGCGCCGCTTTCCTTCGTCCTCGAGGCGCTGCTCACGCCCCGACGTCCGGGGCCGGATCGGAGGATCGGTTCGGCCCCGGCTCGGTGCGCCACAGGCCAAGCATCTCTTCTTCGAACCGTGCCGGGTCCTCCTCGTAGGCGACGACCCAGGTCCTGAAGGGCGGAAGTCCCAGCTTCTCGTAGATCCGGGCCGTCGCGAGGCGCACGACTTCCTCGTACGAGAAGCTCTCGCTCGGCGCCGGTGTGTGGACGGCATTCTGGGCAAGGACGTACATCTCGTCCGGGGTCAGGCGCATGAGCACCTCGGCAACCCTGGCCGAACAGTAGTCCAAGTATTTTGCCCGCAAGACTGCATCCCGCGCTCCACCGGATCCGGCGTCAGATCGGGTTCGTCCGGGTTCGCTCACGTCTCCCCTCCGGCCAACGTGGTTGAGGGGATCGCCCGGATCCCCTCACCTAAACATTTGGCGCCGAAGGCAGAGCCGTCAAGGGCCGGGCTCCCGCGGGGACGCTCAGAGCATCAGGGACGGTCCCTCTCCGGTTCCGTTCGAGGGAGCGAGCGCTCCGCCGTTTTCGCGCAACTGTCGGTAGATCGAGCGCCGGGTGAGCCCGTACATCACGATTCGACTGAGGAATTCGGGATCACTCTCCTGCACAGCTTCGACCTCTTCGGCGAGCTCGCGCGGCAGGCGTACACGGAGTTGGACGGAGCGGGTTTCCCAGAGTTCGGATGCAGGCAAGGTGGTGGGTGGCTGTGCGTGAGTGTCGGCTTGGGGAGTCCGGCGCGCCCCGGGTTCCGAAGAACACCCGGCGAACCGGCCCCCGTTGTATTCGGACTTGGATGATACGGCCGCTTTTTTTTTCGCGCAAGGGCACCCCGCCGATCTCCGCCAAACACGCCAATCAAGGCAAGTGACTGTGCCGCAAATACTTGCGCTATCGCTGGAAAAGGACAATTCAGCTGTTCCGGCGAATCACGTCTTTTGGTTTTTTTGAAATTCTCAATCGGCAATCGCAGTACTGGCTTGCCTTATTGGATCAGAGTTTCGCCGAAGCCGCATTGTCCTCGTCACCGTTTTTTTACAAAACCGGCGAGGCTCGCTTCAGGGTGCGACGGACCGGAAGAAGGCCTCGAGCGTGGCTGGCTGGAAGTCCCGGAAGCGGTCCCGGAACTCCTCGGGGCGTGCACCCCGGAAGATCTCCGTCGTGCGATACTCGAGCCCGTCGCTTCTCGACATGAAGCAGAGAAAACCCCGCCACTCCCGGTCCCTGCAGAAGAGCTGGAGGCCGACCGTCCAGTCCGGACCCAGGGTGCGAACGTCCACGAGCACGGGCTCTTCGCGGGCCGGAAAAGCCTCCACGCCGAGAGCCTCGAGGAAGGGGCGTCGGTCGCGGAGGTAGTGATGCACCCAGACCTCCCAGGGAGGAAGGGGGAGGACTCCCCGGACGAATTCCACGGCGAGGGCGAGAGGATCCACAACGGGTGCGTGGTCAACCTCCGTCGTCGCATGGCCCCCGGCTGTCTCCGGACCGGGAGCCGACGTCCCGGGAGGCACGGTGGGCTGCTCTGCCCGGTGAAGGGCACGTGCCTCCGCATACACCGCCCTGAGGCCCTCCTTGGGGATCAGGGTGAGAAGCTGTCGAGCCTCGTGATCACAATAGCGCTCATAGAGGCCCCGGAGCCCCTCGAGTCCCGGCGCCCGACTCCGGCTCGCCGACGAGGAGAACCCGGCCTCCGCCCCTGGCTCGGCACTGGGCGTGAGCATCAGTGCACGCGCCCCGAGCTTCCGCGCCCCGACCCGGAGAGGGGCTGGAGGCGAGGCAGCGGCCGGTCTCGGAGCTGCGCCAGAGAGTCCCTCTCTCCAAAGGCGTCGAGGTGTTCCCTTACCGCCCGGTACCGGGCCGGCTCATAGCGAGCCAGGAGGTGCAGGAACCCCCGACGCGCCTTCGCCATCAGACTCCGGGCCTCGCCAACGCTGCGAGGGGTCGGGAGCGGGATGTGGTAGGACTGGATCCCCGTCGCGTCTGCGCTCCGTCCCCCGAGAAGATCTCCGGAAAAGGCATCGCGAAGTGCCGACTCGAGCGCTGGGTTGCGGCCCCCGACTGCGGTGCGAGCCACGAGCGTCGTCGAGCCGTAGTCCAGGTGAAGGCGCACGACGCTCCCTGGAATGGCGAGCCGGAGCGCGGTAGACTCGTGCAGGTCGAGGTCACGCACGAGGTCTCGGAATCCGATCCGAAGGTGGTGGGGCCGCGTCACCTCGTTGAATCCATGCCGGTCGAGGGCACGGAGTGCGAGGGAGAAGGAGTAGCGGCGAAGGCTCTCCGGGCTCTCCCGCAGTCCCTCGCGCAGGGTGCTCAGTGTCGAAGAAAACACCCAGCCCAGGATGACGAGGGGCCCCTCGAAGCTCACCTGGCGAGCCCGTGCGCTGCCAAGGTCGAGCACCTCGGGCCGAAGCAGGTCGTCACTGCGCAGCACGACTCCGAGGCCGATGTCGTCGATCGGCCCGCCGAGTTCGGCGGAGGCGGCGTCATTCCGGTAGGGAACGATCGCCCTCTCGAGCGAGATCTCGCAAATTCCCGTGATGAGTGGCTCGGCCTCGGGGCGGTGACCCGTCCCGGTCGATGGGATCATTCCGACGCCTCCGTCAGTTCCTGGGTGCGCGGCCGTCTTCCGAGCAGGAAGGCACGGTCCCCGGAAGAAGCTCCGGGGGGATCCCACCATAACCCCCGGCGGCGAAACCCCGCAAGAGAAAACCGCGCTGTTCGGTACCGAGGCCTGCGATCCCGGCCGACGCGCTTGCTCCGCTCCGCCGGTCCGGACATCTTCTCCTTGTCGGGGTCGTCACCGACACCCCGTAGCGCCATGCCCCGGGCATCGGGGCCTCTCGTCACTCTCATCCGGAGTTGCAGTGTCGTCGGACGGACTCCATCGCCGATCCGTCGGGTTCCTCGACCGCGACGGAACGAGCTGGTCCTGCTTCCTCGTGACCTTTCAGTGCGGAAGCCACGGGCAGTGGAAGGGTTACTTCGCCTTCCGGCCCGCGAACGGGGGCCCCGAAGAAGAGGAGATCCGCACCGCCGACATCTTCCTCGAGGCGAGCGAGGCCGAGATCGACCGGAAGGCGAGAGGGCTGGGCCGGCCACTTCTTTCGGGCCTCCTCTCGTCGGCCATGCACCTTCGCGAACGGGAAGAGCGCGACCCGCCGCGGCTTCGGGCCTGGTTTCGGGACATGCTCCGCGACAACTCCCGGGAGCTGGCCGGCCGGTGGGAGCCCGGAATGGAGGCAGGTGAGGGCCGCACCCTCGCGGAGCTCCGCTCGATCTACGCATCCTACCGGCTCGACCAGGTTGCGCACCTCATCAGTCTCCTGCACCCCGAAGACTTTCAGGACCTCGTGTCCCGGATCCTCGACGGCCAGAGCTTCGACTTCGGCGCGCGCGACCGGCTTCAGTTCGCGATGATGGTCGTGGAGCACATCGAGGGGCTCCTCCCCCTCCCGCCCTTCGAACTCTGGGCGCAGGACTACCTCGCGAATGAAGAGGCCTACCGCCTCTACACGCATGCACTCCATCGCGAGGGCAACCTCACCTGAGCGGCGGGGGCCCGTCGCCCGGGCCCCCGCCTTCCGAACTCGTCAGGGCAGCGCCGGCGCGTCGACCCGGACGTTGTCGAGAGCTGCGCTGTAGAAGTTGGCGAGATCGATCAGGGCGAAGCGGAGCCGCACGGTCTGCCCTGCGAAGGCACTCAGGTCATGGGACACCGGGATGAACCCGTTCGTATTGACGGGCGTGGGGCCATCCACGGTCTGGTAGACCGTCGCGAGAACCCCGGGCCCGACATCAAGCAGCGGCCCCGTCGGATCGACGAGGTCGACCCGGAAGTGCTGGTTCGGGAGAGCGAGGTTGAGGGGGTCCGTCGGGTGCACGATCTCGGAGCTGTGCCAGTTCCGAAGCGCCAGGTCGAACCTCAGGACGCCACCCGAAGCGGGAACGGTGATGTCCTGGTAGAGCACCGCGAGCGTGGGACCGTTCTGGTCCACGACCACGTAGAAGTCCCCGTCGGTCGGGCCCGGATTGTCCGTGGACATCGGCCAGTCGAATTGGGAGAGGGGCAGGTCGCTCCCGTCGTTGAGGAACCAGTTCCCGGATCCCTCAACGTAGGTGCTCCACCCCGGAATCGTCGAACTCCCGTTCGCTGCGTCGATCTCGAAGGAGCCGTTCTGCAGGCCCCCCGGAGTCACGATGACGACAGCGCCGCCCTCGGCTGCACCGGAGGCGGCCCGGACCACGGTCTCGCCCTCGGCGACCCCCGTGACCCCTCCGTCGAGATCGACGCTGGCCACCGGCGTGTCGTCCGAACTCCAGGCAACGGACGCCCCCGTGATTGCGCTTCCGAGCGCGTCGCGGACCTCGGCCGAGAGTGCGCCAGTCGCGCCTTCGAAGAGCTCGAGGGTGTCGGGGACAACGATCACGGTGTGCGACACCTGCTGCACCTCGAGTCCGAGACTCGTCGACAGGGCGCCAAGGCTCGCGACCAGGTTGTCGATCCCGTTCGTCAGGGCCGTCACCCGGCCGCGTGTGGCGGCGGCATTCGATACCTCGAGGATCGCCCCGTTCTCGAAGGACCAGGTGACCGTGTCACCGGTCGCATTCCCGAAGATGTCTTCGACCATCGCTTCGTAGTCTCTCGTCTGGCCCAGGGAGTGGAAGTCCGTCGGTGCAGGGAGAATTCGAATCGACGCCGGTACCCCGGCCCGGGCCTCGGCCTGGACCTGCAGCGAGAGTCCTGCCGCCGTGGCGACGAGGGTCTGGGCTCCTGCGGCAGGTCCGAGACGCCAACGTACTTCGGCCCGTCCCTCCGCGTCGGTCGGCTCGGCGGCCCCGGCGACGACCTCGCCTCCGTCGGGTGTGGTCCAGCTCACCGGGAGGTCGGGGATCGGGAAGCCGGACGCGTCGAGGAGCTGAACCCGAATCGCTCCAGAAAGCTCGCTCCCAGCCGTAGCGGCCTGTCCGTCCCCGTTCAGGAGGTTGAGCTGACCCGCCGCGCCGGCGACGACGGCCACCGGAATCTCCTCGGAGAACCCGGCCGCCTCGGCGATCACCACCGCCGAACCCACCGAGAGGGCACGAACCCTGGCATCCCCCTCGATCGCCACAACGCCGTCATCGCCAACCGAGAGTTCGACGACGATCCCGGGAACCCGAGCACCGAGCGCGTCGCGCACGACCACATCGACCCCAGCTGTTTCTCCCGGCACGAGGCTGATCTGGGCCGGAGCGACCTGGATCCGGTCGGGCACCTGCGCGACCGTCACCGTCGCCGAGCCACTTGCCCCTCCGGCCGAAGCGACGGCAAGTGCCGTTCCGTTTGACCGCGCCCACGCCCGCCCTTGGGCGTCGACCCGCACGACCGCGGTGTCACTCGAACTCCAGCTCACCGGGAGGTGGTCGACGAGCTCACCCCGGAAGTCACGGACCTCAACCTCGAGCTGCACCTGCTCCGTGATCGAGGCGAACGGCACTTCCGAGGGCGTGACCGTGACCGTCTCCACGAGCGGACGGACGGACAGTTCCAGGGTGTCGGCGCGCGTCCCGGCCGCCGCGATGATCCGTGCGGTTCCCTCGCCTTGCCCCAAGACCTCTCCCGAGGCCGAGACTGTCGCGACAGAGGGGTCGAGCGACCCCCAGAACCACCCGGCTGGGGCCCCCCCGGCCCCTTGCACGCCCAGGGCCCATGCCTCGCCGATTCCGAGCTGAGCCGGCGCACCACTCACACTCACGCCCGAGAGATCAAGGTTCGACAGAGGACCCGGGTAGAGAGTCAGCGAGACCGACACCTCGGAACCGGGCTCGAGGGTTGCGCCCGCGACCCGACCCGACCAGAGCACGGGTCGCTCCTCTCCCACCTGCCCCCGCACCAGGACCTCGACCGCACCGACCTCGATGGGCTCCGACCCGACCGCAACCTGGATTGGTCCGAAGACGAAGGGAAAGGTCTGAGTGAAGAGGACCGTGCGCGAATGGATCTCTGCCCCCTCGGGGTCGATCACCCTCAGATCGACGGAGGCTGCAGACATCGGGGGCTCCGTGCCATGAGCTTCGGCCTGGGCCGATACGCTCAGGAGCATTGCCTCTTCCGGCACGACCTCGAGCGGGTCGCTTCCGGACTCGGAGCAGGCGGCAACCCCAACGAAGAGGGCAAGGATCGGGACCATCCATCGGGTGATTCTGAACATGGCAGTGAAGCGGATCGAGGAGCGAGTCGGGCCGAAGGCACTGTGGCACGGAAGAAGCCGGCACGGTACGGAGGCCTGCACCAGCCCCGGCCACTCGCAAGCAACATGCCCGCACGAAGCGCGACTGTTCACTCCGATTGGCACAAGCCTGCCAGACCCCAACTCTCGCTTCCTTCGCGTACCACCGCCCTCGTCGGTTCCACTCCGGCCCCCTCTCGATACAGCCGGGCTGCCGCCTGCTCACAGGACCCTCGCCCCCGTGTTCCGCCCCGTGTCCATGCAATTCGCAAGACCACGCCGACAACTTGAACTGGCGCCCTGACCCTGCTATCTTGCGGAGATTGTCACCCGTTTTCCGTACTACCGCATTGGGAGCGTGATTGCTTTGGAAGTGATCGTCCAGGAAGGTGAAAACCTCGAGCGTGCGCTGAGGAAGTTCAAGAGAAAGGTGCAGCGGTCCGGGCTCTACTCCGAGCTGCGCAAGCGCCGTTTCTATGAGAAGCCCAGCGCTCAGCGCAAGAGGAAGCGCGAGGCGGCCATCCGCCGCGAGCGCCGCCGCCAGCGTCGGGACTCGCGCCCGCGCATCTGACGGCAGGGACGAACGACCGAGGCCCCGGGCCGGGATTCACTCCCGACCCGGGGCCTCTTCCATTCCCCGGTCTTCTCCCCCGCCCTCACACGGGCAAGGGGACCGGCCTCTCGCCCGAGTAGTCGTAGAACCCCTTTCCGGCCTTGCGCCCGTAACGCCCCATGGCAACCATCCGACGCAGGAGCGGTGGAGCCGCGTAACGGGATTCCCGGTACTCGTCGAACATGATGTCGGCGATCCTGAGTGTCGTGTCGTTCCCGACGAAGTCACAGAGGGTGAATGGGCCCATCGGATAGCCACAGCCGAGCACCATTCCCTTGTCGATGTCCTCGATCGAGGCGACACCCCGCTCGAGTTGCCGGATCGCGTCGAGCATGTAGGGCACGAGCAGGAGGTTCACGACGAAGCCCGAGCGGTCTCCCGCCGTGATCGGCTCCTTCCCGAGCGCACGCGCAAAGGCTTGCGAGCGCTCCCAGGTCTCGTCCGAGGTCGCGATCGTGCGCACCACCTCCACGAGCTTCATGACGGGCACCGGATTGAAGAAGTGCAGGCCGACCACGCGGTCCGGACGCTCGACCGCCGCCGCCATCTCGCTCACCGTGAGCGACGATGTGTTCGTCGCAAAGATCGTGTGATCCGGGCAAAGGCCATCGAGGGTGCCGAAGAGCTCGTTCTTGACCGCGAGCTCCTCGATAACCGCTTCGATCACGATGTCCCGATCGGCGAGGGCCTCGATCTCGGTCGTGAAGCGAACGCGCCCCAGAACCTCGTCCCGGTCCTCGGCCGTGATCTTTTCGCGCTTGAGAGCGCGAGCGAGCGAGCCCTCGATCCGGCCACGCCCTGCCTCGACCGCCCTCTCGTCGACCTCCCGGACGAGTACGTCGAAGCCTCCCTTCGCCGCGACCTCCGCGATGCCGCTTCCCATGAGGCCACATCCGGCCACACCCACCTTCTGGATCTTCACCCTTTTCTGCTCCTTCGTTTCGAGATTGTCCCGGGTTCAGTCGCCGAACGCTTCGACGATCACTGCTCCTCCCTGCCCTCCGCCAATACAGGCCGACCCGAGGCCGTAACGACCGCCCCGCCGCCGCAACTCGTGGAGGAGGTGAATCGTGATCCGCGCACCGGAGGCTGCGAGCGGGTGCGTGAGGGCGATCGCGCCGCCATTCACATTCGTACGCTCCGGATCGAGGCCCAGCTCCTTCTCGACCGCCTGGTACTGGGGTGCGAAGGCCTCGTTCACCTCGACCAGGTCCATCGCGGCGAGTTCGAGGCCGGCGCGCTCGAGTGCCCGTCTTGCCGCCGGGGCCGGACCGATTCCCATCACCCTGGGCTCCACGCCGACGTAGGCCCAGGAGACGAGGCGTCCGATCGGACGGAGCCCGCGCTCCTCGGCCCACGCAGCGCGCGCGATCACCGCCGAGGCCGAGCCGTCGCCAATCCCGGAGGCATTCCCCGCTGTCACGAGCCCGTCCTTGCGAAAGTAGGGACGGAGGCCGGCAAGTGCCTCTGCCGTGGTCTCCGGTCGCAGGTGCTCGTCACGCTCGAAGAGGGTCTCGCCGCGCCGCGTGCGGATGGGCACGGGAGCGATCTCGGCTTCGAAGCGCCCCTCTTCCCAGGCCTGGTGCGCGCGCTGCTGGCTCCGAAGTGCGACGGCGTCGGCCTCCTCGCGGGTCACTCCGTAGCGGTCCGCGAGCTCCTCGGCAGTCTGAGCCATCGTGAGGTCACAGCGGGTGTCCAGGAGCGACTCCCAGAGAAGGTCCTCGAACTGGCTCCCCGCCGGTCCGAGTCGAAGGGAGCCCCACCGAGCACCGCGCACGACGTGGGGTGCCTGGCTCATCGACTCGGTCCCTCCGCAGAGCACCACGTCGGCGTGGCCGAGTAGGATCTCCTGCGCACCTTGCGTGATCGCCTGGAAGCCCGAGCCACAGAGTCGATTCACGGTCACGGCGGGCACCTCTTCCGGGAGTCCCGCGCCGAGGCCTACATGCCGGGCCAGGTAGATCGCGTCGGACGAGGTTTGCAGAGCATTCCCGTAGACCACATGGCCGACGTCGGCTGCCTCGACCCCGGCGGCCTCGAGGGCAGATCCGGCCGAGGCGACGGCGAGTTCAGTGGCCGAGAAGTTCTTGAGCGTTCCTCCGAAGGTACCGAAGGGGGTGCGTCTTCCACTCAGGAAGATGATGTCATCCGATGGGCTGTGCGTCATTCGAGACTCTCATCGCAGGGGTGCATTGAATTCGATCGAAGGCGGCGTGCAGGATCGCGGACCCGCCACGCCTCCCTACCCTCCCGCCTCCCTGAGGTGCGGCAGGAACATCTGCTTGTTGTGTGACCGCGCATACGCCTCACTCGCATCGATGGTGCCGGCCATCAGATGGTCCATGATGTGCTGGTCCAGGAGCTGCATGCCATCCTTCTTCCCCGTCTGGATGAGCGAGGGAATCTGGTGGATCTTGTTCTCTCGGATCAGGTTCGTGAGCGCGGACGTCCCCACCATGATCTCGAGTGCGGCGACCCGCCCGCGTCCCTCCTTCTTCCGCATGAGGACCTGCGAGACCACCCCCTTCAGCGACTCGGCGAGCATGGAGCGGATCTGCGCCTGCTGATCGGCGGGAAACACGTCGATGATGCGGTCGACCGTCTTCGGGGCCGAGTTCGTGTGGAGCGTCCCGAAAACGAGATGGCCCGTCTCGGCCGCCGTGATCCCGAGTTCGATCGTTTCCCGGTCACGCATCTCGCCCACGAGGATCACGTCCGGGTCTTCGCGCAGTGCAGCTCGCAACGCGGCCGCGAAGGAGCGCGTGTTCGTCCCGATCTCGCGCTGGTTCACGAGGCACTTCTTGTTCGGGTGCGTGAACTCGATCGGATCTTCGATCGTGAGAATGTGGTCGTGTCGGGTCTCGTTGATCAGGTCGATGAGCGCTGCAAGGGTCGTGGACTTCCCCGATCCCGTCGGGCCCGTCACGAGGACCAGCCCCTTCGAGAGACGCGCAAAGCCGCGCACGGCCTCGGGCAGGTCGAGCTGGTCGGCCGTCAGGACCTCGGCGGGGATCGTTCGAAAGACGGCCCCCGGTCCCTTGCGCTGCTGGAAGACGTTCACCCGGAAGCGCGACACCCCCGGGATCTCGTAGGCGAAGTCGAGGTCCAGCGTCTCGTCGAACTGGGCCCGCCAGTCGTCCCGCATGATCTCGTGCAGGAGCATCTCGAGGTCCCGTGCCGAGAGCTCGCGGAAGGGAAAGGGCTGCAACTGTCCATCGCGACGCATGAGGGGCGGGGCGCCGGTGGAGAGGTGAAGGTCGGAGCCACCATGATCGGCGAGCGCCTTCAGAAACTGGTCGATCTTGGCCATTCCCAGCGTCCTGGTTCGAGTCCAGAGGGGGTGCGCGGTCGCATCACCCTTCGACCGGTTCGAGAGTCCAGCTCCAGGCACCCCCACCCCGGTCTCGGAGGTCGAGGAGCCAGTTCACTCCGGAGGGAAGGAGCGCCGCCGACAGCTCATCGGGGGTACCCACATACACGAAGACATCGACGGCCAGCTCGCGGAGCCCCCCCCAGAAGCGAGTCTGGTCCGGAGTCAGGTCCACCGTCAGCGCGTCGAAACGGAAGTCCCCGAGTTCTTCCAGCCTTCGCTCCCCCGAGCCGTCCGGAGTCTCGAGGGGGAGGGTGAGCACCCCGGGGGTGTCGCCCGTGTCCCAGTTCCCGGTCAGGTGCAGCGACCGATATCCGGTCGGAAGGAGCAACCCCGGAAGGTGCGGCAGGAGGTCCCGGACGGTGCCGGAAGGCTGCCCGGTCAGGGCGAGCACGATTCGTGTCTGTTCGACCAGGAGCCGCAGCTCATCCAGAAGGTCCTGAGGCACGGTCGGCAGCAGCCGCTCCGACTCGGAGGGTGCCTTCGGCGTGAAGAGGATCTCGCGCCCCTCTCCGGTCACGAGAGCACGCACCTCGATCAGGGTCGGGGCAGATCGAACCGTCTGGATCGTCGCGACCCACGCAACCTCTCCATGCCTCGGCAGGCGCTCGACCGGCGGAGGAACCAGGATCTCGTTCAGGGCGTCCTCCCACCCGGCCTGCATTCGGTAGCGATGGCGGCGCTCGCCCGACTCCCACCACCCGATGGCACGCTCCTCCCGCACCGACACCCCCCAACGCTCCGAAGAAGCCTTCATCGCCCCCTCGACCAAGGCTTCGAAGGAGAGCGCCTCGCCCGAGGCGAGTCCCTCTCGACTCCGGGCCCAGCGTGAGTAGACACCCCGAATCGCCTCCCGAATCGTGTGGGTGCTCGCGAGCGCAAGATCGACGTCGAACCCGGTGCGCCGAGAGAGCTCCTCGGCCGGCATCGTGTTCAGGGGCGAGTCCACGACAAGTGTGAGCCGATCTCCAGTCCGAGTAAGGGGCAAGGCCATGTGACGGAGTGCCCAGTCGGCCCGCACGAGCAGGGCGGCCTCCGGATCGACCGATTCCGCGTGTGGATAGACGTAGGGGAGGTCGAATTGCGAGGCGAGGGTCCAGTCGACCTCCTGCTGGCTCACGATGCCCAGCGCCACCAGAGCCTCCCCGAAGAATCCACCGTGGGCGGCCTGGTGCCCGAGGGCTCGATCCACGTCGTCCTGCGTGACCCGACCGATCTCCTGAAGAATGTCGCCGAGGTTTCTTCGCTCAGTCGTCATTCGGTTCCACTCCGGCTGACATGCGCATGGCAACCCGACCGGCAATCCACCGGCCGACCTCGCTCGTCGTCGCCTCCCCCCCAAGGTCCGGAGTGCCGAGCCCGGCTTGGAGCGCTTCGGCCACCACCCCGTTCACGAGACCGGCCAGGTCGGGCCGTCCCAGGTGGTCCATCAGAAGGGCCGTGCAGAGGATCGCTGCGATCGGATTGGCCCGACCGCTCCCGGCGATGTCCGGAGCCGAGCCGTGCACGGGCTCGAAGAGGGCACGCCCCGTCTCCGGATTCACGTTCGCCGACGCAGCAAGGCCCAGACCGCCAGTGAGTGCCGCGGCGAGGTCGCTCAGGATGTCCCCGAAGAGGTTCGAGGTGACGACCACGTCGTGATGAGCCGGGCGCCGCACGAGGTCCATGACCATTGCGTCGACATACATGGTCTCGGTTCGCACCTCCGGGTACGTCGACGCAACCTCGTGGAAGGTCCGTCGCCAGAGGGCACCTCCATGGGGCATCGCATTCGCCTTGTCCACGAGCGTCACCCGCTTCCGGCCACCCTCGTGCGCGAACTCGAAGGCCGCCCGGACGATCCGCTCGACCCCGTGCCGTGTGTTCACGTCTTCCTCGATCGCGATCTCCTGGTCCGTCCCCCCACGCAGCGTGCCACCGGCGCCCGTGTAGACCCCCTCCGTGTTCTCGCGGAAGATGTGCAGGTCCATCGCACGGCCGTCGGGATGGTGAAGGGGCGAGAGACGAGGATGCCGGACCCGGCATGGACGGTAGTTCACGTACAGGTCCATCCGGAACCTCAGGCCCAGAAGGATATCTCGCGCATGCTCGTTCCCCGGCACCCGCGGGTCCCCAAGCGCCCCGAGGAGAATCGCGTCGAAGTCGTCGGACAGGCGCCGAAACTCCTCCTCCGTGATCGACCGCCCGGTAGCGAGGAATCGGTCGGCACCGAGATCGAGCGTCTCCAGCTCGAGCGTCAGCTCCGGATCCCGCGCCAGGATCTCCAGGACCCTCGTCGCCTCGGCCACGACCTCGGGTCCGACACCATCGCCGGGAATCAGTGCTAAGCGTGCCATCGGAAAGGTACCGGGTTCGAGGGAAGTCGAAAGCTCAGCGGCGGAGCCAAGTATAGGACCCGGCACCTCACCGCGCCACGCTCCGAACTCATCGCCCCCCCACCCGAATTGATCCCTCGACAGGTGGTCCCGAACCCTCGATCAGGAAGGGGTACAGGCCCTCCGGGGCGTCGACAAAGGTCAGCACGAGTCTGGCATCGCGCTCCACGAGGGGTGGGAACTCCGCCTGTCCCGATCTCAGGAGGAAGGTGCGCTCGTCGGCGCCGAGCTGTCCGGCATCGAAACGGAGCCGGTGCACCCTTCCATCCATGACCCTGAACTGGACGAGGTGCCCTGCCTCGACCTGCGTGTGCGCGGGAAGCACGCGGGTTCGATCGCCACGACCACTCAGGAGCACGGTGTGGATCGGGGTCTCGGGCGGCAGCCCGAATTCGACAGCCAGCTCCGGATCGGTCGGGGGAGGTGGTGGCTCGACACATCCGTGAAGAACCAGCGCGCCCCCCCCTGCCACAACGCATGCGACGACGCGGAACGGGCTGCTTCGCCTACGCCGCTTCGACACCGCAGGCGATGCAGAACCGCCAGTCGCGCTCCAGGACCTCGCCGCAGTCCCCACACGGTTTGACGAAGACGTTCGTGCCACAGAAGGGGCAGAAGCGAAGGTTCTCCCTTGCCGGGAGGTCGGCCGCGCAATCCGGGCAGGCCTGCGGCACATTGGCGAGCGGATCTTCGCCCGGGGCGTCAGCTTGCCCCCCGACCAGGTTCGCCCCGACTCGAGGGTCTTCGACTGCAGCCCGGGGGACCTCCGCATCGCTCCCGCCACCGTCAGGGCCAGCCTTCGTGCTCCTGCTCGTGCCGGTCCTGCCCCCTCCGGAGGCAATCTCGGGCGGGCTGAACTCGTCCTCGTCCAGCCCCTCGAGTTCGAGTTCGGGTGATTCACCCTGACTCCGGGCCGTTGCTCCCCTCGCGCTCACGGGCTCGAGGTCGATCCGCTCCGGGTTCAGGTGAACTCCCACCGCCGCGTACTCACGGTAGAGCCCCGTATTCGGGTTCGGTGAGCGCAACTCGAGACGAATCCGCTCGCGTGCAGTGTCGGACTCGAGCACGAGGAACTCCCCCTCTCCCCCCAGAAGTCGGAGGAGAGCATCCTCGTAGTCCCCATTGATCTCGACGCCCAGCCGGTCGCGATGCGTGCGGTAGGGAATGAGCGACTGGTAGATCTCGGCGACGGTGAAGGAGTCCTTCTCGTAGGTCGGCTTCGTCTCTCGAATCTCCTCCAGGAGGACCTGGAAGAAGCGGTCGAGCGAGGGGGTCGAAGTACGCATGGCAAACCGGATGGGAGGTCGAAGGATCAGGAAGGTTCCCGGGTCGCATCGCCGTCCAGATCGCCCTGGACGAGTTGCAGGAGCCCCGCGCCGACGGCACCCCGAAGGAGGCTGACGGCGTCGTGCATCGGCACAACGACCCCGTACCGCTCATGCCAGTCCTCGGCAAGCCGCCGCATGAAGTGAGTTACGGGCTCGTGGGAGAACCCGGCGGCGTCCCGCATCTGGCGCAGGATCTCGGGGCAGGTGCCTCGGAAGACCGCCCCCGACTGGGCCCGCAGGGAGATTCTGCGCCCCTCCTCCGCGGCCCGAAAGAGTTCGAGCTGCTCGCTATCCCGGCCCGGAGAGACCTCGTGACCGGAGAAGCGTGCCTCGACCTCGAGGAGAAGTCGCTCCACCGGGTCGTCCTGCGGCGCCTCCAGAGTCGCGAGGTGGCTCCTCCAGGGCAGGAGTCGAGGATCATCCCGGTCCCAGCCCTGGACCGAGCGCTTCAGCTCGATCAGGCGCCAGGTGGCGACGGAATCCCAGTGATCGGGAAGGGGCACGCGCTCGAATTCGCGCAAGGCACCGCTCCAGTCGCCGCGCTCATACAGAATGTGTCCGAGGTAGAGACGGGCGTCGTGATGATCCGGATCGATCCGGAGCACGCGGCGGAGGTGACGGGAAGCCCCCACCTCGTCCCCCATCTGATGCAGGGTGTAGCCAATGGAAGCGATCGCCTCTGCGCTATCGGGATGGGCCGCCACAAGTCGGGTGAAGGTCTCGAGCGCTTCGCGATGAAGCCCCTCGCGGAAGAGGGCGCGCCCGATCGTGAGCATGAGCTCGACATCGTCGTCGAAGCCCATCGACCGAACAGCTCGGAAGAGACGGAGTGCCTCGGCCTGGTCGCCGAGACGAAGCAGAATCTCTCCCATCCCGACCAGGGCCTCCTCGTGCGCCGGATCGAGGACGAGGGCCCTGTGGAAGGCGGCCCGGGCCCATGCGAACTCCTCTCGGGCAAGCCTCGCATAGCCGAGGCCGACCAGAAGTTCGACCGCGCTGGGGTAGAGCGTGAGGCCCTCCTTCAGCATGTGGAGAGCCGCGTCATAGTCACCTTCCGTGTAAAGAAGGTGCGCCTGTTCGTCGTATTCCTCTGAGCTCCAGAAGTGGTCGGGCATGCGCGCTGTGTTCCCCCGGGGGGCGGTGACGACGGGCCTGAGCAGAAACGGGAGTCCTGCCGAAAAGAATCTATGGTGCGGTCGGCTTCGAGACCAGCCTGCGGGCTCGGATTCCTCGCACGAAAAGGGGGAGCCCCTACCGGGACTCCCCCTTCGGATCAGCCCCGGCAGCCGGAGCGTCTCGGATCAGGAGGCCGCGCCGACAGGCTCCCGGTCGTTTCCGGCCGCTTCCGGAGCCTCGTCGTCGGAGCCGGTGGCCTCGGCAGCCTCCTCGGTCGGCTGCGTGGCCCCCCCGGTGCGACCGTGCTGGATCGCGGGCGCACAGAACCGCATGCCGAGCTGGAAGAGCTCCTGCAGGTCGGCGTCGTTCAGGTCAGGGTAGCGCTCGGCCAGGTATTCCATCGTCTCTTCCATCCAGTGCCGCTGGTCGTCCTCGGCAGCACCGATGACCCCACAGCGGTTGATGTGGCTGAAGAGCTCGTCTCTTGCCCGGTCCTTGAGCTTGGCCTTGTTCGTCATCGCTTCTCCGTGTATTGGACCTCGCCCTCCGGCTGGGCCGCCGGTCCCTGATCGCGGACGGGGGGCCGCCGGGTGAGGCGGGGTGCGTTTGAAATAATCGTCTTTGCCACAGCATGAAAAGGTAACGAATCGCCGACCTGAGATCAAATCCGACGGTGGCCTTTACCCCTTCCCCCCCGCGGCGGTACTGTAAGGTGCCGCCGTGAAGCGGAGTGTCCCTGCTCGCAACACCGAACCCGCGCCCGCCGATGCACGTACAGCTCGCCCTCGTCTGCGACGACGCCCGAATGGGCCCCGACGGAAAGATGGACATCCACGGGGTCTTCAACGACCTCATGGCCCCCGGCTTCCCCGCGCGCCAGGACCGGATGGTTCTCGTGACCACGATCGAGTGGGACCGCTCCGACGAGGGGCGCCACACCTTCAAGGTCGACCTCGTCGGGCCCGACGGACGTCCCTCCGTGACCGTCGACGGGCACACGGAGGTCGACCGGCGCCCGGCCGACCGGCCCCCTCCCCGGACCCGCCTCATCCTCCCCCTCGAGGAGGTCGTCTTTCCGCAGGCGGGGCGCTACTCCTTCGAGATCCGGGTCAAGGGGCGCAAGCTCCGGGGTCCGTCGATCTTTGTCATGGAGGGCGAGCCGCTGCCGGAGGCGAGCGGCCCAGCCGTCCCCGTCGAGGGAGCGCCCTGAGCCGGGGTCGGCCCGTGCGACGCCCCCCGCCCCCCCATTTCAGCCAGGAGGCCGCTCCGGACGAGCTCTGCATCGTTCGCCTGAGCGCGCTCGGCGACGTCACGATGACGACGCCCCTCGCGATGGCGATTCGGCGGCACTGGCCCCGCACCCGTATCGCCTGGGTCGTCCAGCCCCTTCCCGGACGCCTCCTCGAGGGCTCGCCCGCGGTCGACGAGCTCATCCCCTTCGAGCGCCTCCGGGGTCGGGCCGCAATCGCCGAGTACGCAGGCTTCCGGCGCCGGATGAAGCCACGCGCCTTCGACCTCCTCCTCTGTCCGCAGAAGGCGCTCAAGGCGGGGATCCTGACGGGCCTCCTGAACGCGCCCGTCAAGGTGGGCTTCGACCGGGCGCGCTCCTCCGACCTCCACGGCTTCTTCACCACGCACGCAATTCCAGCGAGCCCCCGGAGACACAAGGTCGACGAGACCCTCGAGTTCGCCCATGCCCTCGGGATCCCTGCCGGCCCGGTCGAGTGGGGGCTCCGCACGACCTCCGAGGAACGGAGCCGGGCCGAGGAGTTCCTCGCCGGGCCCGAGCCCCTCGTGTGTGGCATCGTGGTCGGCACCTCCCACCCCGGCAAGAACTGGCCGGCCGAGAGGTGGATCCACGTCGTGGACGCCCTCGCGGAGCAACACGGGGCGAGAGTTGTCCTGCTCGGGGGCCCCTCCCGTGAGGAAGGCGCCATCGCAGCCTCCATCCTAGAGGGTGCCCGCAACCGCCCGACCTGCGCCCTCGGGAACGACCTCCGGCACCTGATGGCTCTCCTCGAGGGGTGCGACCTCGTGCTCTCGCCCGACACGGGGCCGCTGCACATCGCGGTCGCCCTCGGCACCCCGGTCGTCGGCCTGTACGGTCGCACGAACCCGAACCTGCACGGCCCCTGGGGGCCCAGCCGCCCCTTCGTCGCAGACGGCTTCGAGCGCGCCCCGGGCGAAGCGTACGGGAATCTTGACCGTTACCGGGACGAAGGAATGTCCCGGATCACCCCCGAGATGGTCCTTCTGCGGGTCGGCGAACTCCTCAGGGTCCGCGGAGAGGCCGGCCCGGCGTCAGCGATCGGAGGTTGAGGGTCAGCGACCCGACGACCGGCACTCGGGAGCGGAGCTGCACCATGACCCTTCGCTCATCGTCGGAAAAGTGTATCTCGGCCTCCCCGCCCTCGGCAAAGAGGCCGCGCGTCTGGATCACCGGGCGGACCACGATCGTGTTGAAGGTACCCGCGGGAACCTCGACCCGGTCACGCCGCACGACCTGGATCACCACCGGGTTGCCATCGGGGCGGAAGTATCGGTCGAGCGTGTAGGTCTCCCCGACAACGAGGGGAAGCGTGCGAGCGAAGTAGAGAAAGGAGAGGTCGTCGAGGGGCGCATCGGTCTCAAGTTCACCGCTCTCTGCCACGTCGGCCCGCTCCCACCGCAGCTCTTCCGGGAAGAACTCGAAGTGACGAAACCGCCGGTAGCGCACCTCGTGCTGGCTCTGGACGAAGCGACGTGACGAGAGCGACGCCACGTCGATCCACGACTGGTAGTGGTTGTTGACCCGCGCGAGCGGGACTCCGCCCGAGATCCCCATGGAGACGTGGTAGGTCCGATGCCCGCGCACGGTGTCGACGGCCTCGACCGCGAGGTGCCCCTCGCCGACCGAGACTCGCCCGAGCCGTACCTGGTACTCCGCCCGCTCGCCCGGACCGAAGGGAACCGGGGCCGGGACTGCGGCGCCCCCCACCGCACGCTCCACCTGTTCAGCAGCGGCTGGCCCGGCTCCGGACCCTGCCGTCATGAGGAGCGCGAGCACGGCGGCGAGCGCCTTCCAGCGCAGTCGCCGAAGGGGCAGCAGCCGCCTGAGCTCTCGCCAGAGCTCGAAGCGGGAGTTCCTCCCCGGAGGCCGGTCCCTCATTCGGTAGGGCGTCTCGGCCACCCGTCGCGCATGAGGCGCGGTGGCAGCCAGGAGTTCGAGGTTTGCCGCCCATCCGTCCGTCGTCAGGAGGTCTCCATTCCCTTCACCCCCACGCATGGCCTTTCGGACCACCACCAGCCGATAGGCCCTCAGACTCGAGAGCGGATCGGAGACCGGCGCTTCTCGCGCGGCCTTCCCGAGGACGAACCCCGCCATCCAGCGCCCCATGCGATGCTGACGCTCGAGCGAGGTGGGATCGAGGGTGCCTGTCACGAGGTCGGCCCCACCCTCGATTGCCTTCACGAGCGGCTCGATGACCGAGGGGTCTTCCGTGAAATCTCCCTGGAGCGTGACGGCAACGTCCCGCTTGGGGTACTTCGTCCGTTCCGCCGCCGTCTCGAGGAGTCGGGCCGTCGCGGCCCCCTGTCCGAGCCGCTTCGGGGCCCGCTCGACATCGAGCGGAAGGAAAGGAGCATATTGCTCGAGAACCTCCGGCGTCCCATCGCTCGAGGCATCGTCCAGGACGAGAATCCGATAGTCCCTTCCGAACTCGGCCATGACCTTTCGGATCTTCCAGAGGAGCAGACCGATCGTGCGCTCCTCGTTGTGTACCGGAATCGTGATGTAGATCAAGGGAATCCCTGCCTGGAGGCGTCGGTCGGATCCACGGGCACCCCCCGGGAATCCGAATCGTCTTACCGCTGGTTCGCGGCCCCGGTTCCTGCTCGCGGCCCCTTCCATCGCCGATGGGGCCAGAAGTACTGCTCCGGAGCCCGCCGGATTCCCTCTTCGAGTGCACGGTGGAAGGCAGCCATGAGTCCCGCCTCGTCCGTGGGGCTCCCGACGTCCAGGGGCTCGAAGCGAATCCGGTACCGCGCCCGCCGCCACCCCGGGATCCGGTACACCTCGGCCAGGAGCATCGGGGCGCCCGTCCGGGTCGCGAAGACGGCAGGCCCGCGCGCTGTCCGTGCCGGCTCCCCGAAGAAGGGAACCTCGAGGTCGGAGCGGGCCGCATGCTGGTCGGCGAGAAGGGCGACGGCCCGCCCCTCGCGCAGCGATCGGAGCACCCCCCGCGCCGCCTCGTGGCGGTAGATCACACGGACGCCGAAGGTCTCCCGCATCCGCTGGATTCGTTCGTTGAACGCCGGGTTTCTCTGCCGCTGAACGACGGCATCAAGGGGGATACCCCATGCGGCGGTGGCGCCCCCCCCGATCTCCCAGTTCCCGAGGTGACCGGTCACGAGGATGGCCCCGCGCCCTCTCGCGAGAGCGGCCTCGACGAGCTCGAGCCCGACGACCTCGACCCGCTCACGAAGCTCCTCGGGTCCGGCCCGGGAAAGTCGGAGGCTCGCGATCCCCTCCCTCCCGATATGCGGAAAGACCCGCGCGGCCACCTTCCGACGCCAGGCCGGCGTGGCCTCGGGGAAGGCCCGCGCGAGGTTCTCGTCGATGACCCCGCGCCGGATCCGGAACAGGGAGCCGGCGACCCAGCCGAGTCCCCACCCGGCCCCGAGGGCGAGGGGCTCCGGGACGAGGCGAAGTCCGCTCACGATCGCTCCGAGAAGGAGGTCCTGGAGGCGGTGGGCGAGCCGGACCGGTCGGTCGTCGGTCCCTTGTCGTCCCCTCTGGCTCGCTCCCTGCCCCGTCTTCACTCCGGCTCCGGCGCGAACTGGAGCTCGTGGAGGTATCGGTAGAGCCCGCCCTCGGCGAGGAGCTCCGCGTGGCGGCCGCGCTGCACGATGCGCCCTTCCTTCATGACGAGGATCTGCTCGGCCTGCTGCACGGTCGAGAGCCGGTGTGCGATCACGAAGACGGTGCGGCCACGCAGGAGGCGCCCCATTGCCTCCTGGATGAGCCGCTCCGACTCGGAGTCGAGCGCCGAGGTGGCTTCGTCGAAGATGAGAATGGGCGGGTCTCGCAGAATCGCGCGCGCGATTGCGATGCGCTGGCGCTGCCCCCCGGAGAGCTGGGTCCCCCGCTCCCCGACGACGGTGTCGTAGCCCCGGTGAAGCTCGCGGATGAAGACATCCGCATGGGCGGCCTCGGCGGCGGCGCGGAGGGCCTCCTCGGAAACCTCCTCCATTCCGTAGGCGATGTTCGCGCGCACGGTGTCATGGAAGAGAACGGTGTCCTGCGAGACGATCCCGAGGCACTCGCGGAGCGAGGTGATTCCGAATTCGCGGATGTCCGTCCCGTCGATTTCGATGCCCCCACCGGTACACTCGTAGAAGCGCCCGAGGAGATCGACGAGGGTCGTCTTTCCCGCCCCGCTCGGGCCGACGAGAGCGGTCACGGTCCCCGCCGGCGCCGTGAAGTCGATTCCGCGCAGGACGGGCTCCCCCTCGCGGTAATGGAAGGAGACGTCTCGGTACCGGATCTCGCGCTCGATCCCGGGGAAGGTGCGGGCGCCGGGGCGGTCCCGGATCTCGACGGGGGCATCGAGGAACTCGAAGACACGCTCCGCGGCGACCAGGCCGGGCTGGATGATCGCCGGGAGCTTGCCCAGGTACTTGACCGGGGAGTAGAGCTTCATGGAGAGGGCCAGGAAACCGATGAACTCCTCGCCGGTGAGCTCGCCACCGGTGAGCACGAGGCGGGTCCCGTACCATAGGATCACGACGGTTCCGAGCGCGCCCACCATCTCGGTGATCGGGTGCGAGAGGGCGCGGAACCTCTCGGTTCGGATGAAGGCCTTGAAGTAGCTCCAGGTGAGGGCCCGGAAGCGCTTCCGCTCGTGCCCCTCGGCGGCCGAGGCCTTCACGAGTCGGATCCCGGAGAGGGTCTCCTGGATGTGGCTGTTCACCTCCCCGGCCAGGTTCAGGATCGTCCGGTCACCCCGGCGTACCCGGCGCAGGAGGGGCCCCCAGATGAGAAAGACCCCGGGGAGCACGAGGAAGGCGGCAAGGGTGAGCTTCCACGAGATGAGGAGCATGAGTGCCACGGCCGCGATGAGCTCGAAAACCGAGGAGATGATGCGGGCGAGCTCCTTCGTGACGAGGGTCCGCAGCTGCTCGACGTCGTGGGTGAGGCGCGAGATGATCTGCCCGACCCGGGTGCGCCCGAAGAAGACGAGGTCGAGGTCGACGAGGTGGTCGTAGACCCGGTTGCGCAGGTCGCGGGTGACGGCCTGCTCGACCCAGGCGACGAGGTAGTTCCGGAAGAAGTCGAAGACATTCTTCACGAGGAAGACGACGAGCAGGAAGAGGATGATCCCCTGCATGGCCTCGGCAGGGGGGGCTCCGAGGTCGACGAAGCGCCCGAGGGTCTGCTCCATGAGGGCGCCGATGAGGTCGCCCTCGTCCGCGGTCCCGCCCCCGTCGTCGGCGGAGCCCGGGGTGCCTTCTTCCGTGTCGGTGCGCGCGAAGAGGGTGCGCAGGAAGGGGATGAGGAGCGCGAGAGAAAAGGCGTCGAGTGCCGCGTAGATCGAGGTGGCGAGGACGGCCAGAAAGAAGACCCCGAGGTAGGGCCGAAGGTACCCCAGGATTCGCAGGTAGCGGCTCACCATGGGACGACGCCGGTTCGGGGGTGGTGCGCGTGCGGGCTCAACCGGGGCGGGGCCGGAGAACGGAGACCGGCACGATCATCTCTTCCGGGGTGATGCCCCCATGGAGGAAGGCCCCTCTGTAGCGCCCCTGGTACTCGCGCAGCTTCGTTGGATAGACCATGAAGTGGTCCTCGAGGGTCAGGAGGTAGTTCATGCCGAGCTTTCCCTCGGGGAGGCGGAGGTCCGCAGCGTCCGAGGTCGCAAAGACGGTCGAGGAGTCCTCGGCGCGCAGGTCCTGGCCGAACTTGTAGCGAAGGTTCTGGGTGGCATCCCGACGCGCGAAGACCGTTGTGGGCCGGTGGCACTGGATGGAGCCATGGTCCGTGGTGATGACGATGGGCATCCCCTGCGCCCCGGCCTCGCGGATGATCCGGAAGAGGACGGAGCGCTCGAACCAGGAGCGGCTGAGGTCCCGCAGGGCCACCTCGTCACGCGCCATCTCGAGGAAGACTCGGGACTCGGAGCGGGAGTGGATGAGGAGGTCCATGAAGTTGAAGACGAGGGCGATGACGCCGGCGCCCTGCTTCGCAGCCGAATTTACCCGTGCGCGGAGCTGCTCCCCCTCCTGGTCCGAGAAGACCTTGTCGTAGTGGATCGAGACCTGCCGGCCGGTGAGGCGGCGGAGCTGCGCGTCGAGGAGCTTGTCCTCGAAGTTGTTCAGGCTCCCCTCGCTGTCGAAGCCTCCCCACCAGTCGGGATGGTCGCGGGCGATCCGGTCGGGGAACTGCCCGGCAAAGATGGCATTGCGCGAGTAGGGGGTTGCCGTGGGAAGGATCGAATAGTGGAGTGTCTCCTCGATCTCGAAGTCGGGGGCGAGGAGGGGGAGCATGGTGCGCCACTGGTCCAGGCGCATGCAGTCGAGCACCACGAAGAGCACGGGATCGTCGCCCAGGAGCGGGACCACGAAAAGCTCGACGAGGTCGGTCGAGAGGGCGGGAGCGCGGTCGCTGCCCCGCATCCAGCGAGGGTATACACGGCTCACCCAGTGACCGAAATCCCGCCGCAGGTCGTCCATGAGTGAGTTCACGGAGTCGAGCAGACCCCGTTCGCCTGCGGCGCGAAGTCGGATGTGCCAGTCGACGAGTTCGCTGTAGAGCGCAGCCCAGTCACCCGGGTCCTCGGCCTCGCCGCGCATGCGTGACAGCATGCCGAAGCGCGCTGCGAAGTCCTGCGCCACCTGCTGTTGACGAATCGAGGACCCCTCGAGGATCCGGGTGACGACGGAGAGCACCTGGAGGGGGCTCGTAGGCTTGACGAGGTAATCGTCGACACGGCGCCCGATCGCCTCGGTCATCGTGCGATCCTCCTCGGACTTCGTGACCATCACGACGTGGGCGTGGGGGTCGCCTCGGCGGATCTCCTCGAGGACCTCGAGGCCGCGTCGCCCGGGCATCTGTTCGTCGAGGAGCACGAGGTCGTAGGGGGACTCCTCCAAGAGGGCGAGCGCGTCATCGCCATTCGCGATGGCATCGACGTGGTAGCCCCGCTGCTGGAGGAAGAGCAGGTGGGGACGCAGAAGGTCGATCTCGTCGTCGACCCAGAGGATCCGCTTCGCAGTTCTGGACATGTCCGGAAAGTACCGGATCACCTCCCGCAGGCAAAGCGTCCCAAGGGACGAAGGCCCTTCGGGCCGCTACTCGTCCTGCATCGAGATCGTGTAGGGGAACCAGGCTGCCACCGGCGAGCCGTCCTGCTGGGCGGGCCGGAAGACCCATTCGCCGGCCTCTCGGATGATCTGCTCGTTGAAGCGCCGGTCGGAGGTGGGAGGCTGGAGTCGGGTCGAGTCCGGCACGACCCTTCCCTGCTCGTTCACGAAGACCCACACCTCGATCTGCTGCCCACGCAGTCCCCGGTTCGTCGGAGGAATGATCATCCCTCGCGGTGAGGGAGGGACGAGGCGGAATCGGCCCTCGTCGACGGTCCCGGCGTCGCCCCGGCCGGTCTGCCCGGGAAGGCCGGTCAGGGCGGTGTCGTCGGGGTCCGTTCCGGTGGTCGCCCCCTGACCGGGGATCGGGATGTCCGGAGGGGTGATCTCGACGTCCGGAAGGGCATCGGGCTCGATCTCGACCTCGACCGGATCGGGGGGGTCCAGGGTCACGACCGGGACCGGCGGCGGCTGCGCCTCATCGGGGGGTGCCGAACTGAGCGAGACCGCCTGCATCGCGCCCTCGGCCGCGCGATCGTCGAGCGCTCTCGGTCCGGCCGCGGAGAACGGGGACTCGGGCCCCCAGGACGAGGGCCAGAGAAGGAAGAGGAGGAGGTGAAGCCCGAGCGAGATCACGAAAGCGGAGCGCCAGATCTGGCCCTCGCGCTTTCGCCGTTCGAGGTTTGTCTCCCTCTCCTTCGGCTCGGGCTGGGTGTCCACCTCTTTCTCCCTGGGGTGGTGGGAACTCGGAGCCGGGCCTCAAGGCACCGGGTCCTTCTTGTACGACCGGACGGCCCCCGTTGTTTCATCGAGGCCATGGCGGCCTGAGGCGTCGTTGGGGCCGGGCGGGGGGAAGCAGGAGAGGGCCAGGGGCGAGCGGAAGCGCGAGAATGGCGCAAGGCCTCAGGACGGGGCAGTGCCCGGAGCCCTGCAGGAAGCCGGAAGCCCGGCGGCAAATGGGGCCGCCCCCCCTCGACGCAGCCGAGGTCTCGTGCCATGTTGGCTCGCAATGGCGATCCATGACCAGCGGCTTCGGCGTGTCACCCGTCTCCTAGAGCGACTCCCGACCGAGCGCCCACCACCGGAACTCAGGGCTCCCCTGCAGGCGCGTCTCGACGAGCATGCGGCCCGGTACGTCTACCCCGTCACGGGCTTCCTCTTCCTCTTCAACGCCCTTCTCGTTCCCGTCAACCTCTTCTGGCCGGGGATGGGGGAGGGGCGCGAGGTCATCGCCGCGATCGCCCTTGGCTCGACTGCCCTCTTCGGCATCCTCTGGCTCGTCGTGCGGCGCACAGGGGTTCGTCCGGCCGCCGCCCACCCCGTCCTCCTTGCGATGGCCCTCGTGCCCCTGGGGGGATCACTCACACAGCTCTGGATCAGCGGCGATCCGATCCACACGACCAATGTGATGCTCGTCGTCCTGGCCTCCGGGGCACTCTTCCTGCAGCTGCGCTGGTTCGCCTGGGTCCTGATCCTCGCAGTTTACGGATGGGTCTGTGTGGCCCTCCTCGTCGCGGACGCGGCCGACCCCTGGCTTCATTTCGGAATCGGGATGATCCTGGCCTCGGGCGCGGCGGTCACGGTGTATGTCCTGCACCGGGAGGGGCTCAAGGGGCTCGAACTCCTGAACCTGCGCCTCTCCGACCTCGCCTCGCTCGACGGGCTGACCGGGATCGCGAATCGCCGGGCCTTCGACGCGCGCCTCGACAGCGAGTGGGCGGCACACCGCGCCGAGGGCGGGTCCCTCAGCCTCCTGATCTGCGACCTCGACTACTTCAAGAACCTCAACGACACCCGGGGTCACGGCGCAGGGGACGTCGCACTCCGGCAGACGGCGGGTGTGCTCCGGGCAACTGCCCGCAGCGAGGAGGACCTGCCCGCTCGGCTCGGAGGCGAGGAGTTCTCGATTCTCCTTCCCCGCACGACCGCGGAGCACGCCATGCTCGTCGCCGAGCGGGTCCGAAAGGGGCTCTGTGCGCTGAACATCCCGAACCCCGGGATTGGCCCCGACGAGATTATGACGATGAGCGTGGGGGTGGCCACCCTCTTGCCGGAGGAGGGCGGCTTCCCCGTGCGGCTTCTCACCCTCGCGGACGAAGCGCTCTACGAGGCCAAGCGCAGCGGCCGCAACCGGTCCGTCAGCAGATCCGGCCCGAACACAGCCCCGGGAGCGAGTGTGGGCCCGGGCCCGGGCAAAGGCCCGGACCCGAGCTCAGGCACCGTTAGAAGAACCGGTACGGGGGTGACGTGAAGTTCCCCGGGAGGTACTCCACGAGGAAGGGTCCGTAGGCGATCAGGATCAGGACGACCGCGGCCACGAACCACCAGCGGAGCCGATCCAGGTTGAGCTCCCAGCCGGAGCTGGCCGGGGCGATGTGGGTCTCGGTGAAGGGGACGTCCTGCTTGCCCTCGATCTTCTTGCCGAAGAGGATCGTCGCGATGAGGACCGCGAAGAAGAGTACACCGCCGATGAACATCAGGGTGCCTCCCAGCCCGGTCAGCATCCCGGCGAGCTCCCAGGAGGGCTTCGAGTAGGGCGCCTCCATGAGCAGAGTGCGACGAGGCATGCCGTCCAGGCCGCCGGAAATGAGCCCGCGTGCCATGACGAGGACCCCGATGAAGTAGATCCACGACTGGAGCACCGCCATTCCCCGACCCACGAGCTCACGCCTCGTCAGGTAGGGAATGAGCCAGTAGGCGATCCCCATGAACGACATGGTGACGGCCGACCCCACGGTCATGTGGAAGTGGCCGGGGATCCAGGCCGTGTTGTGGATCGCCTGGTTCAGGTTGTACGAGGCGTTGATGAGCCCGGTGGCCCCTCCCAGTGTGAAGCTGAGCATCGCCAGGATCTGCGCGACCAGGGCAGGGTTGCGCCAGTCGAGCTTGGCGAACCAGCCGAGGAGCCCGCGGCCCCCGCGCGCCCTTCCTCCGATCTCGAGCGCATACATGATCGAGAAGGCAGTGACGAGCGAGGGAAAGAAGACGCCGAAGGTCAGGGTCGCATGGATCGCCTTCATGCCCTGGCTGATCCCCGGATCCGTGTACTGGTGATGGAATCCGGTTGGAATCGACAGGAGCAGGAACATGATGAAGACGACACGCGTGAGCGGGTCGCTGAAGAGCTTGCCCCCGGCCTGGCGCGGGATCATGACGTACCAGGAGACGTATGCCGGGAGGAGCCAGAAGTAGACGATGGGGTGAGCCGAGAACCAGAAGAGGGTCCGGCTCAGGAGGGGATCCGAGTACGCGATCAGCCCGAGCGACCAGGGAAGGAGCAGTCCGACCACGGAGACCGCGATCCCGATCGAGGCCAGACTCCACATCGCGTAGGTCGCGACGGAGACGAAGGCCATGAGGGGGATTCGGGCCCCGGGGTTGTCCCGCCTCCACCCTCGTACCCCCAGGAAGAGGGCCACTGCCGTGATCCAGGTGCTCACGACGAGGAGCGCGAGCCCGAGGTAGTAGCTCCAGTGCGCCTGCAGGGGCGGGTAGAAGGTGTAGAGGACGCTGGCCTGCCCCGTGGCCATGGCATAGCCGGCCAGGAGCGTCCCGAGCACCATCGTCACGAAGACGGCCCAGAGGAGCCCTCCGCTCAGGGGGCGGGCCAGTGCACGCGATGTGCACAGGGCGAGGAACCCGTTCGTGAAGGCGAAGGTGAATACGATCGCGTTCACCACGCCATGGACGGTGAGTCCCTGGTAGTACGTGCGCATCCCGGGAAAGTACTTCAGGATGTCGATGTTCGCGTAGTTCAGGGCCTGCCCGAGCCCATTGATGATCCCGATCGCGAGTGCGGCGAAGCCGAGGTAGACCATCCAGAGGATGACGCGGCGCTGGCTCTCGGGGAGTTCGAAGCCCTCCGGGCTCGCTACGACTGGAGCGCTCATTCGACGATCACCGTGGCGTACATGAGATGATGGCCGGCGCCGCAGTACTCATGGCAGATGATGAGGTGCTCGCCGGGCTCCGTGAAGGTGTATGTGGCGCGCCCGATCTGGCCGGGAATCATCATGAGGTTGACCCGGGTCCCCTCGATGTGGAACCCGTGGATCACGTCCGTGGCCGTCGTGATGAAGGTGACCTCGGCACCAGCGGGAATCCTGATCTCGCGCGGCTGGAAGGCCCAGGCCATGCCGAGGAAGACCGCCTCGTAGCGCCCCGGCTCGATCTGCTTAAGGCCGGGCTCGTCGAAGGGAGGCGTCTCGCGCACCATCGTGGGATTGATCTCCCCGTCACGCCCCGGCAGGTGCATCCCCATCGCGTAGGCCGAGTAGAAGAGGGCAAGGAGAAAGACCAGGAGCATGGCCGCTGCGAGGGAAAGAAAGACTTTCTCGACCTTCTCCGGGCTGAGCGGATGTTCCTTGCTCATCGCTTCACCTCCCGATGAACTGGAAGAAGACACCGAGCCACATGCCGGCGATGAGCATGAGGAAGAGCATCATCAGGAAGAGTGTCCCGGTGGGCGGCGGGAGTTCGTCGATCTGCGGCTGCTCGGGTGTGGTTGGGTCCTGGTTCACGTCAGGTCCGGGTTGGAAGGCTGGCAGGAGCCGAAGGCGGCAGGGAACGGTCGCGTGGTCAGTCGGGCGGGAAGGCCTTGAGCACCCAGCGCGCCATGATCCAGAGGAGTCCGGCAAAGACCCCGAGAAGGGCAAGCGCGAGGAGGAATTCTCCCCCCTCGACCGGCTTCCCGGCGAGGAAGTCGCTCAGGGTGTGCCAGATCACGAGGGCCATCCCACCACCGAGCAACAGGAAGAGCAGCAGGACCGCTCCGAGGCGGCTGGCGGAGAGCTGTGACATCGAGAGGCAACTCCGGGGTGCGGTTTGGGTCGTTGCGAGCTTGATTCGGCGCGAGGCAAGCGGGCCTGCTCTCACCCCGCAGCCAATCTGCCAAGCGCCCCGGCCGGCCGCAAGTCATGTCGGCAACTCCACCCCGCACACGGGCGGGACTCGCAACCGGCACCACCCTTCCTCGCCTTGCGCCCCCCCTTTGCCGGAACCAACTTTCGGGAGTTCCGAGCCGCGCCCTCTTCCCCGTTCCCCGCCCGAGCCCTCCTGATGTCGACCGGTCTCAAGGTGGAAGGGTCTTCCCTGCCCGCCGTCTCCCGCGTCCGCTCCTACTACGAGTTGACGAAGCCCGGGATCGCGGGGTTCGTCATGATCACCGCGGGGGTCTCCTATTACGTGGGGGCCGCCGGAGACGCCGCGCTCGCCCCGGTCCTCCACACCCTGGGAGGCACCCTCCTCGCGACCGGCGGGGCCCTGGCGCTCAACCAGTACCTCGAGCGCGAGGTCGACCTCCGGATGAAGCGGACCCGCCTCCGCCCCCTCCCCTCCGGCCGACTGGCCCCGGTCGAGGCGCTCCTCTTCGGGGTCGCGCTCGTGGTCCTCGGGTGCACGTGGCTCTGGGCCACCGTGGGGTGGCTCCCCGCGGCGCTCACCCTCTTCTCGGCGATCGCGTACAACTTCATCTACACACCGATGAAGTCCCGCTCCTACCTGGCCACTCTCACTGGTGCGATCCCGGGCGCGATGCCCGCCCTCATCGGGTGGAGCGCTGCCACCGGCGCCGTGACCCTCGGGGGCCTCGTCCTCTTCGGGATCGCCTTCCTCTGGCAGCTCCCGCACGTCCTGGCGCTGGCCTGGCTCCTGAGAGAAGACTACCTCCGCGCCGGCTTCCTCCTCACGCCACCCGCCGACCCCGGCGGCCGGGTGATTGCCCGGCAGATGAACGTCTACACGGCGGTACTCGTTCCGGCCTCCCTCCTCCCGACGCTGATCGGGCTGACCGGTTGGGTCTACTTCGGCGGGGCACTCCTCCTCGGGCTCGGGCTCCTCGCCTGGACGGTGCAGGCAGGCCGCACGATGGATCGAAGCGGGGTGCGCCGTGTCTTCCTCGGGTCGCTCGCCTATCAGCCCCTTCTGCTCGGGCTCATGCTCATCGACACCCTTCCCCACTCCTGAATGGAGAACGCCCATGCGACGCTCACGGAACGTCGTCCCGATGCCACTCCTCCTCGCCTTCGTCCTGGCACCGGTCATGGCTGAGGCGCAGGCCGGGGACGATCGCCCGCGCGCACGGGACCTCGGGATCGAGATCGGAATCTTCACCCCGGGGCCCCACAACGCGATTACGGATGTGCCCGGGGTGCTCGTCGGGCAGACCACCGTGATCGAGGGCGAGGGGGTCCGCACGGGGGTCACCGCGATCCTCCCGCACGGGGGCGACCTCTTCCGCGATCGGGTCCCGGCCGCGATCCATGTCGGCAACGGGTTCGGAAAGCTCGTCGGCACCACGCAGGTTCACGAGCTCGGCGAGCTCGAGACCCCGATCCTCTTCACCTGCACGCTCTGCGTCTGGCAGGCCGCCGACGCCATGGTCGACTGGCTCCTGGCCCGCCCCGGGATGGGGGGAGTACGTTCGATCAACCCCGTCGTCGGCGAGACGAACGATGGCGGCCTGAACGACATCCGCGCCCGTCCGATCCGCCCCGAGCATGTCGTCTCGGCCCTCGAGGGCGCCTCGGACGGTCCCGTGGCCGAAGGCTCCGTCGGCGCCGGCACCGGCACGCGATCCTTCGGGTGGAAGGGCGGTATCGGCACCGCATCGAGGATCCTCCCCTCCTCCCTCGGGGGCTACCATGTCGGGGTGCTCGTGCAGTCGAACTTCGGGGGGCTCCTGACCGTCGACGGGGTGCGTGTCGGCGAGGCGCTCGGACGCTACTCCTTCCGGGGCGACGTCGAGTCCGACGAGGGTGACGGCTCGATCATGATCGTAATCGCGACCGACGCCCCCCTCTCGGACCGGAACCTCGAGCGGCTTGCCTCGCGCGCGATGATGGGGCTCGCGCGCACCGGGTCCTTCGCGGGGAACGGCTCCGGCGACTACATCATCGCCTTCTCGACCGCCGAGGGGGTGCGCCGCGTCTCCGGCCAGGCGGTCCCGACCGTCGAGGACCTCCCGAACGCCCGGACCTCCGCCCTCTTCCAGGCCGTCGTCGAGTCAACCGAGGAGGCCGTGATCAACTCGATCCTGAAGGCCACGACCGTCACCGGGGTCGGAGGCTCGACCGCCGAGGCGATCTCGATCGAGGACGTGACGCGACTTCTGCGGGAGGCGGGCCGGATTCCCTGAGGGGAGGGCTCCACCTCGTCAACAGCCCTCTACCGCCACTCCCCCGCCCAGCGGTCGTAGCGGATGACGGTCGCACCGCCAGCCTGCAGGAGCTCGAGTCCCTCGGGCCGGCGGTATGCCTCGCGGTAGAAGACCCAACGCACCTTGGCCTGGATCGCGAGCTTTGCGCACATCGGGCAGGGGGAGGCCGTGACGAACATCACCTTGTCGGGGAGGGAACCCGGGGCCTTCACGAGGGCGTTCATCTCGGAGTGGATGCACCCGCAGGCACCCGGCGTGCCGGTGTCGCACCGGTTCGGAAAGCCGCGCGCGTTCCCATTGTACCCGATCCCGACGACGTTCTCGAGCTCCCGGTCCGTGATCACCGTCCCGACGGAGAGTCGCGCGCAGCTGCTCCGCTTGGCGAGTTCCTCGGCCATCCGCATGTAGACTTCGAAGAGGGGAGGCCGCTCGGGTCGCCACGCGAGGACGGCCTCGGCGCTCACCCCCTCGACGAGATTCCGGGGGTGGGTGTTCGCCTCGACCAGGTCCTTGTGGAGGGTCGGCATCGCGCGGGGACCGGGGCTACTGGGCGGCTGCCAGCGCCTTCTGCGCCTTCCGCCGACGGTTCGCGTCGAGCTCCTTCTTGCGGAGCCGGATCGCGTCGGGCGTCACCTCGATGAGCTCGTCGTCACCAATGAACTCGAGGGCGAGTTCGAGGGTGAGGCGGCGCGGAGGCTCGAGCTTCACATTCTCGTCGGCCCCGGCCGCACGCATGTTCGTGAGCTTCTTTCCTCGGCATACGTTCACGTCGAGGTCGCCGGGACGGATGTGCTCCCCGACGATCATCCCGGTATACACCTGCTGCTGGGGCTCGATGAACATCGTGCCCCGGTCCTGGAGGTTGAAGAGGGCATAGGCCAGCGCCTCGCCCTCCCGGTCGGCCACGAGGACCCCGCGCCGCCGCCCCTGGATCGGGCCCGCGTGGGGCGCATACTCGAGGAAGTGGTGGTTCAGGATTCCCTCGCCCCGCGTGTCCGTCATGAACTCGGAGCGGTAGCCGAAGAGCCCCCGCGCCGGGATCCGGAAGCGGAGCCGGGTGCTCCCCGAGCCCGAGGCGCGCATGTCCTGCAGCTCGCCGCGGCGGGGGCCGAGGCGCTCCATCACGGTCCCGACCATGCCGTCAGGGACATCGATCAGAACCTCCTCGAAGGGCTCGAGCCGGGTCCCGTCCTGCGCACGCTTCTCGAGCACGCGCGGGCGAGAGACCTGGAACTCGTAGCCCTCGCGCCGCATCGTCTCCATCAGGATCGTGAGGTGGAGCTCGCCGCGCCCCGCAACCTGGAAGGTGTCGGTCTGGTCCGTCTCCTCGACCCGGAGCGCGACATTTCGCTCGAGCTCGCGGTGGAGGCGCTCCCGCACCTGCCGCGTGGTGACGAAGCTCCCCGCCTGCCCTGCGAAGGGGGAGTTGTTCACGGTGAAGTCGACCGCGAGGGTCGGCTCCTCGACCTGGATCCCGCGCAGCCGCTCCCGGTGCTCCGGCGCGGTCAGCGTCTGGCCGATCTCGACCCCCTCGATTCCCGAGAGGGCAACGATGTCGCCCGCACCCGCCTCCGCGATCTCAGTTCGCTCGAGCCCCTGCATCGAGAAGAGCTTCGAGATCCGGGAGCGGCTCGCGAGCCCTTCCGGCACCTCTCCCGCCTCGCCGAAGGGAAGAAGGGCGACCGTATCCCCCACCCGAAGTCGTCCGCGCTCGATGCGACCAATCGCGATCCGGCCGACGTAGCTCGAGTGGTCGAGGGTCGAGACGAGCATCTGGAAGGGTGCGTCGGGATCCCCGGAGGGGGCAGGCACGTGCTCCAGGATCGCCTCGAAGAGGGGGGCGAGCGACTCGCCCTTCTCGTCGGGGGAAGTGGCGGCCCAGCCGTCGAGCCCGGAGGCGTATAGGAAGGGCGCGTCGAGCTGGTCGTCCGAGGCCTCGAGCTCCATGAAGAGTTCGAGTACCTCGTCATGGACCTCTTCGGGGCGCGCAGCCGGCCGATCGACCTTGTTCACGACCACGACGGGCATGTGCCCGAGCTCCAGCGCCTTACGGGTCACGAAACGGGTCTGGGGCATCGGCCCCTCAACCGCGTCGACGAGGAGGAGTACCCCGTCGACCATTCGGAGAATTCGCTCGACCTCGCCTCCGAAGTCGGCGTGGCCGGGCGTGTCGACGAGGTTGATCTTCGTGTCGCCCCACTGCACCGAGGCGTTCTTGGAGAGGATCGTGATCCCCCGCTCCCGCTCGAGCGGATTGGAATCCATGACCCGCTCCTCGACCTGCTGGTTGTCGCGGAAGACCCCGGCCTGCCGGAGCATCTTGTCCACGAGGGTCGTCTTGCCGTGATCGACGTGGGCGATGATCGCAATATTTCGAATCTGCATTGTACAGCCGGTGGTTCGAACCTGATGGAGGGCACAAAAAAACGAGCCCGCCGGGAAGTGGGGATCGGGTCAGAGCTCAGAGAGCCTGCCCCGATGTGGGGTTTCCGGACGGCCTCGGATGTCAAGGTTAACCCATCCTTGCACCACTGTCCAGTCCCCGCGATACTCCTTCATTGTTCCCGCAAAGACTTCCTACACTGGAAGGGAGGAAGGATCCGCTTGAGTGAAGTCCCAATGTCGCCCGAACTTCGGGCCCTCGTCGCCGAGCGCTTCAGGGCCCTGGCCGAGCCGACCCGACTCATGATCCTCGACCTCCTCCGGCAGGGAGGAGAGTACGCCGTGGGGGAAGTGGCCGAAGCTACGGGCCTCCAGACGGCCAACGTCTCGCGGCACCTCCAGCTCCTGCACCAGGCCGGCTTCGTCTCCAGGCGCAAGGAAGGCCTCTACGTGCACTACGCCCTCTCCGACGAGCGAGTGGACGAACTTTGCGACATCATGTGCGGCAAGCTCGCAGAGGAGCTCGAGGAGCGCCGCCGGGTGGTCGGCTCTTGAGGGCCACCGCCGGGTGGGCGTGTGTGGCCCTCATCGCCTTCCTCCCGGGGTGCGAGGACGCGGGGTCCCGGGGGTGGACGTTCATCGAGGGGGGGAGCCTTGTCGATGTGGAGGCCGGCACGCTCGCGGCGAATCCCGGGATCTGGATCGCGCCGCATGGGCGGATCCACGCGGTGGGCGAGGTGGGGGGTCCGCCCCCGGAGCGGATCGGCGCCGACACGGTCCGGCTCGAGGACGGCCACACGATTCTCCCCGGGCTCGTCGATGTCCATGCCCACTACAACATGGACCTGACCGGCGACGGACGGGTCGAGGAGACGCAGTGGAACCCGCTCGTCTTCCTGGCCAACGGGGTCACGACAACCTGGCCCGGAGGGGAGTACCGCCCCGAGCTCATCCTCGAGCTGCGCGACCGGATCGAGGCGGGGACCTGGGTGGGGCCACGGGTGATCCCGAGCGGACCCTACTACGGCACGACCCGTCCCGGCTGGGACCCGAACATGACCCCCGAGGAGGTACGCGCCGACGTGGACCATTGGGTCGAGCGGGGAGTCCTCCACTTCAAGGCGAAGGGGGCGTCCCCCGAGCACCTCGAGGCGCTCATCGAACGGGTGCATGAGCATGGGGGCACCGTGGCGGGGCATCTGGACTCGGGGGCGCGGGGCACGACGAACTCGGCTGATGCGATCGCGATGGGGATCGACCGGGTCGAGCACATCCTCGGGGGGCCCGCGCTCGACCGCGATCAGCCCGCCTACCCGGTCTGGAACCGGGTCGACACGGCGAGTGCCGCCTTCCGCGAGACGGTCCGGCTCTTCCTCGACAATGAGGTCTTCTTCGACGCCACGATGACGGCGCCGGTCTACCTCACCGAACTGGAAGAAGGCTTCGACGACTGGGCGGGGGAGCGTGCCTTCTTCACACCCTGGGTCCAGGAGCGGGTGGCCGAGCGGGAACGACGCCGCAACGCACTCATGTCCGACCTCTATCAGGCGATGCAGCGGACGACCCTCGCCTTCTACAACGCGGGGGGCGGCCACCTCATCACGATGGGCACGGACCTCCCGAGCCGGGGCGAGTTCCTGGCGGGGTTCGGAGCGCACCGGGAGCTGCACACGATGGTGCTCGCGGGGATCCCCCCGATCGACGCGCTGCGGGCGGGAACGATCAATGGGGCGCGGGCGCTCGGGATGGAGGCCGACATCGGCTCGATCGCCCCGGGGAAGTGGGCCGACCTCTTCGTCGTCCGGGGAAACCCCCTCGACGAGATCCGCAACACGCGCAATGTCGAGCTCGTCATGCGCGAGGGGCTGCGCCATGACCCGGCCGCCCTTCTCGACCGGGCGCGGGGCCGGATCGGCCCCGCGGGCCCGGACGAACGGGAGGCCTGGTACCTGTGGGAGCCCCCGGGGAGCGGCTCAACTCCATAGCCTTCCCCGTCAGTCGTCGGGGAAGGGGGTCGTGCGGGCCTGCCAGCGAAGGCGGGTCACACCGGGCTCGAGGCTGAGCCGGCTCGCGATGCGCTCGACTCCGGTATCGTCGCGCCCGGGGACGAGGAGCCCGGCCCTGACGCGCAGCTCGCCCCTCTCGAGGTCTTCCGACCAAAGCTCCTGGAGCCTGATCCGCTCCTTTCTGGCCATCTCGACCAGGAGCCCCCTCACGGCCGGTTCGTCCGCCGCCCGACAGGTGACGCTGAGCCGGTAGGCGGTCTCCGTCTCGCGCCCGGACGAAGGGGACCGGTCGATGAGACGGCCGATGGGTCGAAGTCCCACGTTCGCCACGACGACGGCGACCGCCCCGACCACGCCCTCGCCGATGAACCCCGTCCCCACGAGGGCCCCCACCGCGGCTGCGCACCAGATCGTTGCGGCCGTGTTCAGCCCCCGGATGTTCGCCCCCTCGCGCAGGATGACCCCCGCCCCGAGGAATCCGATCCCGGACACGACCTGCGAGGCGACGCGGGTCGGGCTCAGCTCATCGGGGGTGAGGGCGCCGATCGTGACGAAGATCGCAGCGCCAGCGGCCACGAGTGCGTTTGTTCTCAGGCCCGCGGTGCGCTGTCGCCACTGCCGCTCGATCCCAATCATGGCCCCAAGGCAGAGCGCGAGGAGCACCCTCCCCCCGGTCTCGAGGGGGAGGGCATTGCCGAGCTCCCGGAGCCCCTCGCCCGAGGCGAGGGCGAAGGCGTCGATGAGGCAGGTCATGGTCCGCGTCTCCGGTCGGGGGGACGAGGCCGGTCATGTCCCGACCCCGATGAGCCAGGTCGCGATCGAGAAGTAGATCAGGACCCCCGCGATGTCGGCGAGCGAGGTGATGAGAGGTGCCGAGGCGGTGGCCGGATCGAGCCGGAACCGGGTGAGCAGAAAGGGGAGCGACATTCCGATCAGGCTCCCGACGATCACGACGAGCGTCATCGTGAGCGACACGACGACGAGGACCTCGGGTGCGCGGAAGCTCGCGATGAGCGCCACCCCGGCGGCCATCGTCACCCCGAGGAGGAGCGCTACGAAGACCTCCTTGCCGAGGAGTCGGAACCAGTCCTTCATGCGCACGTCCCCGGTCGCGAGGGCGCGCACCATGAGGGTGGCCGACTGCGAGCCGGCATTCCCCCCGGAGTCGATCAGGAGAGGGAGGAAGAAGGCGAGGGAGATCGTCGCCGCGAGGGTGTCCTCGAAGAACTCGATCCCAGCCCCGGAGAAGATGTTCATGAAGACGAGCACGAGGAGCCACCCCACCCGCGCCCGCCAGAGGAGCGCCACCCCGGCATCGCGGAGCGACGACCTCAGGAGCCCGATCGGGGCCATCTTGTGGAAGTCCTCCGTGACCTCCTCCTCCGCGACGTCCATCACGTCATCGGCGGTCACGATCCCAAGGAGGACCTCGCGCTCGTCCACGACCGGGAGCACGTTCAGGTCGTAGCGCGCCATCACGCGCACCGCCTCCTCCCGGTCGTCGGTCGCCTGCAGCCGGACCACCGGCCCCCGCACGAGCGAGTCGATCGGGACCTCGGGCTCGGACATGAGGAGGAGCCGGAGCCCGATCACGTCCTCGAGCTCGCCCGACGAGCCCGTCACGTAGATCACGCTCACCGTCTCGTAGTCCTCGCCCCGGCTCCGGATGTGCTCGAGGGCCTGGCCCACCGTCCACTCCCGGCGCACCATGACGTAGTCCGGGGTCATGAGGCGGCCCACGCTCTCTTCCGGGTAGCCGAGGAGGGTGCGGGCCTCCGCCAGCTCGTCGGAGGGAAGCACGTTCAGGAGCCGCTGGACCACCGGCCCCGGGAGCTCGGCCAGGAGCTGCGTGCGATCGTCCGGGTCCAGCCCGAGGAGCACCGAGCGGGCCTCCTCGTCCGTGAAGTCGGCCAGGAGGTCGTCCCGCGCCGGCCCCCGGAGGTGCGAGAACACCTCCTCGGCGTAGGCCCGGGGAAGCGCCCGGAAGAGCAGGATGCGCTGCGTTCCAGGAGTCTCGACCAGGAGGTCGGCCACCTCGGCTGCCGGCCACTCCGTCACCCGCTCGCGAATCTCGTCCCAGCGCCGCTCCTCGACGAGGGCGCGTGCCTCGTTCTTCATCATCTCGAAGGTCATCGGTTCATCTCCTTTTCAATGGGAGGAGGGGCTCAACGAAAGGGAGCAGGCGTCCAGGCGATCCCCACCTGCAGGCCGGGGTCGTCGTCGCGGTCGGAGAGGTGGAGCCCCCAGCTCAGGTCCACGAAGAGAAGGTCCGGGACGAGGGCCAGGGTGAACCCGACCTGGGCCTCCGTCCCCTCGCCCTCGAGGGCCAGGAGCTCCCCGATGAGGGCGACTCGCTCGGTCAGGCCCAGGTCTGCGCGGACCCCGCCGAGGAGTCCGCTGTGGTCGTGCGCGTGGTCGCCGTGGAGCTCGCGCTCGTGGAACCAGCCCGCATTCGCATGGAGGCTGAGGGGGAGGGGCGCCCCCTCGATGTGGAGGGTGAGGGGAACGATCGCGAAGAACTCGCTCGGGGAGCTGCGCCGAACCCCCTCGGCCTCCTCGAAGGGGAAGGCGGCGCCGACGGCCAGCCCCCACCCCCAGGACTCGACATCGGCGTCACGGAAGAGGAGCTTCGCCTCGAGCTGGCCATGAAGCTCCCGCTTGCCCGTGCCGCGGTCGAAGTGGGCGAGCCCCCCCGTCACCTCGACGGGACCGAGGAGGGTGCAGGCGGGGAGGAGCCAGGCACCCGGCTCGCCCGCCCAGCTTTCGAGCTGGCAGCCCCCGCGGGGGGTGATCGCCGCGTCGTCGACCGCCCACTGCTGCGCCCCGAGGGGGGCGAGGGTGCCGAGTCCGAGGAGGATGACAAGGGTAAGGACCGGTCCCGGGGAGGGACGTACAGGGCTACGTACTGCATAGTACACAACGGACATGACAGGCCTCCGGCTGTGGTTTGCCCCGTGGACGACGGATCGCGGTGCAGGCCGGCCTCGGAGGACCGCGCACGACGGTACCCGTCCCCGTTCAGCGGGGCGGGTTCAGGATTTGATCGGGGGAATGGAGGCCGTGAAGGAGGGCGGGTCCGATGGACCCGTTCCGGCCTCGATCAGCCGCGGGTCCGCAGGCCCGTGCCGGCCCGGGCGAGTGCCCGGAAACCATCCACGACCTCCCTCCAACGTCGACTTTCTGGGTCGCTCATCGCCTTCTCGCTGGTTGGGGTCGTGGGTCGGGAGAGCCGGAAAGCCCGGCGTCTCCAGAAATGGCTCTTGAGAGCCGGATCGAACCTCGCACCCTCAGCGGTTGGCGTCAACCCTGCCGGGGTCGGCGGTCGGGGCCCGGCGACGCGCCCCCGACCCCGTGATCGCATGGAGGCAGCCGGCCGCACAGCCGGCCCAGACGAGAAGAGAGAGCGTCCCGGCTGGGGAGGGCTCACCCCGGAAGACGGGAAGGAGGTACGTCGCTCGAAGCACCTCGTCGCGCTCGAGGGCACCCCCCGCGACGAGGGCGATCGCCGCCCCGATGAGGAGGGCGGCGGCGGGTACGATGACGATGGCCGCGAGAACGCCCGGGAGGGGACGGTCGGTGAGCGCCGCGATGCAGGCGCCGAGGAGGAGCCCGACGGTCACGAGGAGGAGTGCATTCAGGAAGGGCAGGGCCGAGACCGGCCCCCCGAACGCCCGGAATGCCGCGAGGGCCAGGGCGCTCGCCCCGACGATCGGCACCCCGAGGGCGGCCACGCGGGTGACGACCTGCCGCCGCCGCGAGGTCGGGTGCGCCCCGAGTCCGGCGAACCCGCGGGGCGAGAGACGCAGGTGATCGGAGCCCACGAGGAAGAGAGCGAGGAGGAAGGCCCAGAGCTGGATGACCCGGACCGGCTCCTGGCCGAGGGTCCGGAGGTGGCCGCTCAGGTCGAACACCCGTGCCTCCCCGGTCCAGACCACGGCGAAGAATCCCGCCAGGACGAGGTTGCCCAGGAGGTCCCCCACCCTGAAGGAGTCCGGGAGGGTCCGAAGCTCGGCCCGGACCCCTCCGACGGCA
>SLDT01000035.1 GCA_007125125.1 Gemmatimonadota bacterium
CGCCGAGAGCCCAGAGGTCGGTCCGAGCGTCGGCGGGCTCGCCGGCGAAGAGCTCGGGGCTCGTATAGCCGCGCGATCCCCGGGGCGCCGCGGCCTCACCCAGGGCCGAGGCGATCCCGAAGTCCACGAGCCGCACTCCGCCCCCGCGCGTAAGGAGCACATTCGAGGGCTTCACATCGCGGTGCACGATCCCCGCCGCGTGCGCCGCCTCGAGCGCCGAGGCCAGGGCCCGTCCAACCCGAAGCACCTCCGCGGCCGGCAGGGGGAGGGGCCCCCGGCGCAGCCGATCGGCGAGCGTCTCCCCCTCGTGGCAGGCCATCGCCAGGTACACCCCGGCGTCGTCGGTCTCCCCGACCTCGTGGATCACCCCCACATGCGGGTGGTCGAGACGGGCGACCCTCCGCGCCTCGGCCATGAGCTCGTCCCGGGCCGCGGGACTCCCGAGAGCATGGGCCGGGAGGAGCTTCAGCGCCACGTCCCGCTCGAGCCGGGGGTCGCGTGCGCGATAAACCACACCCATTCCCCCCTCGCCGAGCACCTCGATGACCTCGTAGCGCGCGACCCGGCTCCCGGGCCCGAGGTGCCGCTCGCCCCCTCCGATGCCCGCACCCACCCCGGCCGAGCGGAGGGGCGAGACCCACTCCTGTTCGAGCGCCGCGAAGAACCCTGCCGCGGCCGCATCGGCCTCGACGAGCGCGCGGACCTCGTGACGGAGCGCTGGGTCGTCCGGGCAGGCTCGCTCGAGGAAGCCGGCACGCTCCCCCGGGGGGAGTGCGAGCGCCTGGTCGAAGAGCCGCTCCTTCCGCGACGCCTGCTCCCCTCCGCCGCCCGCCGGGCCCTCCCTGCCCCCCGACCCCTCCATGCCTCCCGACCCCTCCCTGCCCGCCGGCCCCTCTCTGCCCTCCGACCCCACCGGGCCCTCCGTCCCCGCCGGGCCCTCCCCCTCTCCGGGCGGGATCATGAGGCCGGGGACGGACCGGCGTCCGCCGACGGGTGGAGCTCGCGGAAGAGCCAGGCCCGGGCCATGGCCCAGTCGCGCTTCACCGTGGGGGCCGAGATCCCGAGCGCCGCGGCCGTCTCCTCGATCTCGAGCCCGGCGAAGAAGCGGCACTCGACGACCCGTGCCTGCCGGGGCTCGCGCTCCTCCAGGCGGGTGAGGGCCTCGTTCAGCTCCTCCATGATCTCGAGCCGGGCCTCGTCGACCCGGAGGAGCCCGTCGACCCCCTCCAGCACCTCGAGCGGAAGGCGCCGGGCCTCACCCCCCCGCTTGATCCGCTTCCGGTCGCGCGCGTAGTCGCAGAGAATGTGGCGCATCGCCCGCCCTGCGAGACCGACGAGGTGGCGCCGGCTCTCGATCGGCCCGCCACGAGAACGGTCCAGCTTGAGCCAGGCTTCGTGCACGAGGGCGGTCGTGTTCAGGGTGAAGTCGCCCTCCCACCCTCGCCGCTGCCTGCGCGCGAGGGTGCGGAGCTCCTCGTAGACCAGGGGAAGCAGGTCGTCGAGTGCCGGGGGCGACTCCTCGGAAGGGGTGTCCGGGTCGCCGGCTGGGACGTCGGGAGCGTCATGCATGATCCGATTCGGGGCCGGACGGCGTGTGGGGAGTGAGAGCGGGCGCCCGGCACGAGCCAAGCTACGGTGTGCCTTCCCCCAACGGCAAGGAGTGACCCCCATGGATGCCCTTCGACCCCTCGACCCGACCCGGCCCCTGCGCCGCATCCCGGCGACCGCGCACCCCCGGGCCTCCCTGGATGGCCGGCCCCCATCGCGGGGCGACCGGGGCGCGCGCCGCCGCGCCGTCCTGCGTGCGGCTGCCCTCGCTGCCCTCCTCCTCGCGACTCCGGCCTGGATGCCGCCCGGCCAGACCGTGCATGCCGCCGAGACCGTCCGGACGGGCCAGACCGGACAGGCCGGCCAGCCCGGCCAGCCCTCGGAGCTCCGTTCCCTCGAGGGATACGGCTTCGACGTGCGCTACAGCCCCGGGCTCGAGGCCCGCACGCGTGCGATCGCCGGTCAGGTGGCCTCGGTCATCGAGCAGATGGCACCGCGCCTCGGGGTCACCCCGGAGGTCGAGCTCCTCGTGCTGGCCGAGGCCGACTGGGCCGACCACACCCGGTTCCCGGTCTACGGGATGCCGCACATCCTCGGGGGGCGCACCCTCATCGTGGCGGGCGAGGACAACCCGATGTGGCAGGGCTTTCTCCCGGATCCGGCGAGCCTGGCCGAGGCCGATGCGGAGGCGGTCCGGGCGGTCTACCGCGATGCGTCCGGTGCCCCGACCGCGGCGCCCTTCTTCGACCTCCTTGCGATCCACGAGCTCGGGCACGCCTTCACGGCCCAGGGAGGAATCGAGGTCCAGCGTCTGTGGCTGGGGGAGTTCCTCCCGAACCTGATCCTCCATGTCTGGGCCGAGGAGGCAGCCCCCGAGCTCCTCCCCGCCCTCACCACCCTTCCCGACCTCTGGGTCGCGGCCGGCCCCGGTGACCATCCCTTCACCTCGCTCGCCGAGCTGGAGGCGAACTACGTCCGGATCGGCCAGGAGCACCCCGACAACTACGGCTGGTACCAGGGGCGGTGGCACCAGGGGGCGCGGCGGCTTTACGACGCAGGGGGCGGCGCCATGCTCGACCGGCTCTGGGAGGCACTCCGCGACACCCCGGAGCCCCTGGACGACGAGGCCCTGATCGAGCTCCTCGACAGCAGGGTGCACCCGGCCCTCGGCTCCTGGGTCCGCAACTGGGACGCCGAGACCCGGAACCCGCCGAACCTGCGCGCCCGCACGAGGGCCGACCCGGCCCATCGCCCCCTCCCCGTCATCGACATGCACCTGCACGCCATGCTCGCGGCGGGGGGCGGGCCGCCCCCCCTCGCGATGTGCACGCCCTTTCCCCTGGGGGAGCCCTGGGATCCCGCACGGGGCCCGCTCTTCGAGCTCTTCATCGCGCTGCAGAAGAACCCTCCCTGCCCGGACCCGGTCTGGTCGCCCGAGACCGACGACGAGCTGCGGCGCGAGACCCTCGACGCCCTCGAGCGGCTGAACGTCTACGGCGTCACGAGCGGCCCCGCCTCCCTCGTGCGCCTCTGGAGGGACGAGTCCCCGGACCGGATCATCCCCGCGCTCATTGTCCAGCTCGGTCAGGGCCAGGTGCCGATCGACACCCTTCGCGCCATGCACGCGCGGGGCGACCTCGCGGTGCTCGGCGAGGTGACCACGCAGTACCAGGGGATCCACCCGGCCGACGAGGCGCTCGCCCCCTACTGGGCCCTGGCCGAGGAGCTCGACATCCCCGTGGGGATCCATGTCGGGACCGGACCTCCGGGCGTCGCCTACATGGGGAGCGAGGGCTACCGCGGCGCGCTCCACTCGGCCCTCACCATGGAAGAAGTGCTCCTCCGGCATCCGGGCCTGCGGGTCTACCTCATGCACGCGGGCTACCCCATGCTCGATGACGCCCTGACCCTGCTCTATGCCCACCCTCAGGTCTACCTCGACGTGGGGGTCATCGTGTTCTCCCAGCCGCGCCCGGCCTTCTACCGGTTCCTGCAAGGGCTCGTCGACGCCGGCTTCGGCAAGCGGATCCTCTTCGGCTCGGACCAGATGGTCTGGCCCGGGGTGATCGAGCGGAGCATCGCGGTGATCGAGGAGGCGCCCTTCCTCACGGAAGAAGAGAAGCGGGACATCCTCTACCACAACGCCGCCCGCTTCCTGCGGCTCTCGGATGAGGAGATCGCCCGCCATCACGGCGGAGGGCCGTAGGACGGTGGGGCTTGTTCACTCCGATTGGTACAAGATCCCAGCCCGGCGCCCCGATTCCAATCCTGAGGGCACCGAGCCTGACGGTTCTGGTTTGACGCAGAGTGCCCCACGCCCCACGTTGGTTCAGTGGGTGGCGTGTGAGGCAGACCTCAAGCGGAGGAGACGACATGGGTGCGCAAATGACGGCGCCGGCCTGGGTCCACGTGGCACGGAATGCCGGGATCGTCGGGGTAGCCGTCTGCGGCGTGTGGGTGGCGCTGACGGTGAGCCTTGCCCTGACGACCGACTGGTCGTTCATCCGTTCCGTGAACCTGAGCCTGCTGGCCCTCTTCGCGCTCTCGATCGTCGCCGGCGTGGGCCGGCTCTTCGTCGATCGCCGTCGTCGGGGACGGGTGCTCCGGGATCTGGGCCCTCACCCCATGCAGTTCATCTTCATCCTGAACGCCGGGCTCTTCGGCGTCGTCTCGATCATCGAGGGGCTCGTGGGACCGACGGGGGGTCTCTTCGGCTGGGGCCCGTTCGCGTTTCCGTTGATCGCCGCCTTCAGTGCCGCGCTCGCCCTGGGACGACTGCAGCTCCTCGAGAACGGGGTCTGGGTATACTGGGGGTTCACGCGCTGGGACAGGATCGCGGCGTACGAGTGGGTCTCCGACAGGGCGCTCCTCCTGCACCGGAGGGGAGGCCCGAGCTTCCTGAAGACGGGTGTCATCGTGGTGCCTGCCGACCACCGTGATGCCTTCGATGCGGCCCTCCGCACCCACGTCACGCCCGAGACCGGGTGATCCTGCAGGCGACGCATCCCCGCTCCGGGGCGGCTCGCCCGGCCACCGCACCGGCCGAGCGAGTCCGCGTACACGTTGACTCCAGTCGTCGAACGCGTACATTGATGTAGATGTCATCGTTCGCGTACAGGAGGGGCCATGCGGGTGCGGAACACGCAGGTGGCGGGGCAGCTCATTCGTGAGGAACGGAAGCGGCAGGGGCTGACCCAGGCCCTTCTCGCAGAACGCGTGGGCGTCGGACGGCAGTGGATCCACCAGATCGAGCGGGGAAAGGACACCGCGGAGGTGGGGCTGGTGCTGAAGACGCTGCATGCACTCGGGCTGCGCGTGAGCGTGGAGCGGGACCCCCTGCGGACGCCCGAGAATCAGGGAGCCCGGAGCCGGGCCGACCGGCGCGCCGCCAAGCGCCGGCGCCGCGCCGAGGCAACCGGGGGAGATCCGGTGCCCTGACATGGCGCGACACCTGCACGTGGTCGTGAAACGGGACGTCATGGGCACCCTGACACAGACCGACACCGGGGCGCTCGAGTTCCGGTACGAAGACGCCTGGCGCGAGGGCGAGGCGGCGTTCCCGCTCTCCCTCTCCATGCCACTTGCGCTGCACGAACACACGGGGCCGCACGTGCGGGGCTTCGTGGACGGCCTCCTCCCTGACGATCGGGACATTCGGGGGCGATGGGCCCGGCGGTTCGGGGTGTCGGCCGGGAACCCCTTCGCGCTCCTCGAGCACATGGGGATCGACTGCCCCGGAGCGGTGCAGTTCCTCACGGAGGCCGACATGCTGCGCGTGTTGAGCGGCGAGGACGACGACGACGTCGTGTGGCACACCGAGACCGAGATCGGAGAGATGCTCCGCGACCTTGTCGCACGCCGGGGTGTCGGGCGCCCCCCCTCCTGGGGCGCCTTCTCCCTCGCCGGCGCTCAGCCGAAGACCGCGCTCCTCGAGCGGGAAGGGCGCTGGGGCACGCCCCGGGGATCGATCCCGACGACGCACATCCTCAAGCCACCGGCCGACGCGGAGCTCGCAGACCTCGAGATCAACGAGCACTACTGCCTCGTTCTCGCGGAGGAGCTCGGGCTGGACGTCGCTTCATCGCGGGTCCTGTCCTTCGATGGGCAGCCGGCCATCGTGGTGTCTCGATTCGATCGGGTCGTGGCGCAGGGTGACTGGCCGGAACGGGTTCATCAGGAGGACTTCTGCCAGGCGCTGGGGATCGCGCCGGACCGCAAGTACGAGGCAGAAGGCGGCCCCGGCATGCGCGAAGTCCTCGCGCTACTCGCCGACTGGTCCGACGCACCCGAGGATGATCGAACTGTCATGATCGAGTCGCTGGCGCTGAACTGGGTGATCGGCGGTTCGGATGCCCATGCGAGGAACTACTCCATCCTGCTCACGCGCGGGGAGCAGGTCGAGCTCGCACCGCTCTACGACATCATCAGTGTGCTGCCGTACCCTCGCCTTGTCCCGGAGCGCGAAGTGAGGCTTGCGATGCGGATCGGTCGCGAATACGAGCTGTCGAAGATCGGCCGGAGGCAGTGGACGAAGCTCGCCGAGATCTGCGGCCTCGGGACGGCAGAGGTCCTCGACCTCGTCGGTGACCTGGTCGCCTCGATTCC
>SLDT01000235.1 GCA_007125125.1 Gemmatimonadota bacterium
TAGTAGTGAGCCCTGAGAAAGCGGGCCTCGGCCACGCGGGTGTTTCGACGCGAGGCACTCAGACCCTCGACGGCGTCCGCGCGCGCGATGACGGTGTTCGCATTGTTGATGCCACGATACATCCCGTTCCAGACGTTCGTGAGAAACGGACTGCTCCCATTGAGCCCCGCGGTGTAGCGGTTGTACCAGTCCTGGTTCAGGCTACCGTCCTTCCACAGGTCGGTACCGATCGTTGACATCACCCAGCCATCCTGACTGCCGTAGTATGTCCGGAGCGGCTGGTAAGCCGCGATGACGGCGTCCTCGAAGCCTGCAACTGTTCCGTAGTACTGGGGCGCGGTGATGCCCGAGATGACATTCTCGGAGAGATCGACGCACCCGGAGATTGCCATGCCGAGGATCGCTCCCGAACAGAGCAGTGCCTTCCTTCCCCTCGCGGGGATCCGTATCGTCCAGTCTCGCATGATGGTTCTCTTCATCCGTTAGAAGTTGACGTCGACTCCGACCATGAACGTCCGGTAATTCGGCATGTTGCCCCCCGTTGCCCCCTCCGGGTCGTAGCCCTCGAAGCTGGTGAAGGTGAAGGGGTTCTGGGCCGTCAGGTGGAGCCTTGCCCCGCCGAGGCGCAGCTGCTGAAGGGCGTTGTCGGGAACCCGATACCCGAGGGTGACGTTGCGAACCCGCAGGTACGACCCGTCGCGATAGTTCAGTGCGTTCTGGAAGGCCCCACGGTTCTCATACTGCGGCCTGGGGTAGGAATTCGACGGGTTCTCCGGCGTCCAGAAGTCCACGTCCCGGCTGTTGTAGCGCGCGCGCAGGGGGTTCAGGCTCGCGCCGTAGGCCCCACTGTTCACCATGACTCCCTGCGCGGTGTAAATGGAGGCCGAGAGGTCCAGCCGTCCGGCCTGGATGCGATTCGTCATTCCCAGGGTCCAGCTCGGGTCCGGGCTTCCGAGGATGACCCGGTCATCGCTCGAGATGCGGCCGTCCCCGTTCACGTCCCGAAGCTTGATGTCACCGGGCTGGAACCCGAACGAAGCGGCTTCGTCGGCCTCGTCCAGCTGCCAGATCCCATCGAACATGTAGTCGAAGTGGGCGTTGATCGGCTGGCCGATGAACCATCCATTCCCGGGATCGCTCTGGAGTCCCCCATAGAGACTCACAATCTCGTTTCGGTTCGCCGAGAAGTTCAGGTCGGTGCTCCACGTGAGCCCCTGGCGGGTCGTCAGGTTCACCGAAGAGAGGGCCAGCTCGATGCCCCGATTCCGGGTCGACCCGACGTTTTCGATGATGCTCGAGTAGCCGGAGGTGGCCGGGAGCGCACGGGCCATGAGGAGGTTGTCCGTGTCGGCCTGGTAGAGGTCAAGCGAAGCCGACACCCTGTTCTCGATCAGCGCGACGTCGATCCCGACGTTGAGCTGCGCCGTCGATTCCCACTGGAGCCGGGGATTCGCGATATCGCTGTTCTGGAACCCGAAGACGCCCTGGCCGCCGAAGCTGTAGGGGACGCGAGACAGCCCCCCCTGTGTCTGGTAGGGCTGGATCGCGGTATTGCCCGTGACCCCGTAGCTGAGGCGAAGCTTGAGCTCCGACAGGCCCTCGACATCCCGCATGAAGGGTTCGTCGATCACCCGCCAGGCGAAGGCAGCAGAGGGGAAGAATCCGTACTGGTTGCCCTCGGCAAGCCGCGACGATCCGTCGACGCGCCCCGTGAGGGTTGCGATGTAACGGTCGGCATAGGAGTAGTTGAACCGGAGCATGTACGACTCGAGGGCCCATTCCCGGAGCCGGCTCGACCGGTCCAGGGTCTCGGCTGCGGTACCGAGGTTGTGGAATCCCTGGTGCTCGTAGGGCAGCCCGCGCACGTGAGTCGCGTTCTCTTCTCTCGTGTAGAGCTGGAAGCTGTACAGGCCGGTGGCCTGGAGCTGGTGCCGGTCCCCGAAGCGACGGTCGAAGCTGGCGATCTGCTCAAGGAGGAACGACCGCGTGTTGTCATGCTCCACCCGCGCGTCTGCGGGCCCGAGCGCGTTCGCGATCGTCTGGCTCCCCCTGAAGAGGCCCCGACGGGCGAAGGAGACGTCCGGAGCAAAGTTCACCCGGAAGCTGAGGTCGTCCCGCAGCTGGACCTCACCGAACACGTTGGCGAGGAGCCGCGAGCGCCTGCGCTCGTCAAGGTGGTTCTGGCGATCGAAGTCAAAGAGCGGATTCTCCTGGAAGGGGTCACCCGCAGGGAGAAAGACGAGGTTCCCCTCGTCATCCCATGGCGAGGCCATGGGGTTCACACGCACCACGTTCGAGAAGCTTCCCCCCTGATGCGCGATGCTCTGGCTCAGAAGCCCGGAGACCCCGAGGTTCAGGCGATCCGTCGCGCGGTGGTCCAGGTTCACCCGGGCCGAGTAGCGGGTGTAGTCGTTGTTTGGAGCGATGGCCTCGTGAGAAGTGTATCCCCCGGAGAACGAGAGGCTCGTGCGCTCGCTCCCGCCCGTGATCGAGAGCTGGTGGTCCTGCTGCGCCCCTGAACCGTAAATCAGGTCCTGCCAGTCGATCGAGAGGCCCTGCTCGAGGGCGCGGAGCTCGAAGGGCTCGAAGAGGGCTTCATCCGTCGTGTACGTTCCCTGGTGCATCTCGGCCTGACGCTTCATCTCGGCGTAGCGCTGAGCATCCATCATGGCGATTCGGCGCGTCGCTTCCTGCACCCCAAAGGAACCACTGTACCGGATTCGCGTCGGGCCCTCGAAGCCCCGCTGGGTCGTGACCAGGATCACACCGTTCGCTCCGCGCGATCCGTAGATCGCGGTGGACGAGGCATCCTTCAGGATTTCGATGGACTCGATCTCCTGAGGATTCAGGTCACCCACCCCCCCTTCGATGGGCACCCCGTCGACCACGAAGAGCGGGTCGTTGCTCGCGAGGAGGGACCGCGATCCCCGGATCCGGATCGTCGAACTCTGACCTGGACGAAAGCCGTTCGCGGAGACCTCCACACCGGCTGCCATGCCCTGCAGGACGTTGTCGAGGGAGTAGATTGGAAGCTCCGCGATGTCGGCCCTCGTGATCGACGATACCGCGCCCGTGAGGTCACGCCGGAGCTGGGCGCCGTAGCCTACGACGACCAGTTCATCGAGTTCGACCGAGCTGCGTGCCAGCTCCACGCGGATCTCCCCTCTGCCCTCGAGCGCGACCTCCTGTCGCTCGTAGCCGATTCGCGAGAAGACGAGCGTCGCCTGAAGGTTCGGCACCTCGATCTCGAAGGCCCCGTTCGGACGGGTGATCGAAGCGCGACCCGTCTCGGCCACCTCGACCCGAACCGCAGAGATGCCGTCTCCGGACGACATGTCGACCACCGTACCCCTCACCGAGGCAGGGGCCTGACCAGCGACCGCCCCGCTTCCGGGTGCGATGGCCGGAAGAACCAGCAGCAGGAACGCGATTCCTGCGGATCGCGCAAGACTGCGGACCGCGTATGCGAAAGACATCAACCCTCCCGAGTTCAACAGAGTCCAAGTCGGACCCGACGGTCAGGTGCCCGTCCGATCCAGGAGCACTGGAAACGTGGCAGGGCTCCACGCACAATTCCGACACGGGAAGACGACCTGTGGGTATCGCTCCCGAAACAGTCGCGTGACGCGGGTCGATTGCGCGATCGACCGAGAGGGGAGGTGTCGGCGCGTGGTCGCGGGCTCGAGATGTCCGGTCACGGGACGGAGCCCGCAGCTAACCGACCCTTCCCGCCTTCAGCCTGCCAGGACCACGCACGACGCGCTCTTCAGCACCGCCCGCACCCGGACGCCGGGCACGATCCCGAGTTCGTTCCTCGCCGCCCGCGTGATGTGCGCTCGGAGGAAGAGACCCCCGCAGTCGACCTCCACCTCGAGGTGCCCTCCATGGCTCCGGACCGCCACCACCTCCCCGGGGAGGACGTTCCGGGCCGAGAGGCGCCCCGGCTCGCCCACCGCGAGGAGCACGTCGCCCGCCCTCACCCCCACCCGGACCTCCTCGCCCGGCGCGGCCGCGAGGAGGGGGAGCTCGAAGGGCAGCTCCCCATGGCGACAGAGGGTGATTCCCTCAGTCGGACGCGACTCCACCACCTCGAGCCGGAAGAGGTTCTCGACCCCCACGAGCCGCGCCACCCGCTCCCGGGTCGGATGCCCGAGGACCGCGAGCGGCTCGCCCTCCTCGAGGAGTTCCCCCCGATCGAGCACCGCGACCCGGTCCGCGAGCGCGAGCGCCTCTTCCCGGTCGTGCGTCACGAACACGACGGGGAGGCGCGCCTCCCGCAGGATGCGCCGCACCTCGCCCCGCACCTTGCGCCGCGTCTCCGGGTCCAGGGCGCCGAAGGGTTCGTCCAGGAGGAGGAAGCGGGGCTCCGAGGCGAGCGCCCGCGCGATCGCCACCCGCTGCTGCTGCCCCCCGGAGAGCTGGTCCGGCCGCCGGTCGGCGAGTTCCTCGATCCCGAGGCGCTCCATCTCCTCGCGGGCGCGCCTCCGGGCCCCCTCGCCGCGCCCCAGCGCATAGGCCACATTCTCGAGCGCCGAGAGGTGCGGGAAGAGCGCATAGTCCTGGAAGACGTACCCCGCCCGCCGCTCCCGCGCCGGAAGGTTCACCGCGGGCCCCTCCGCACCCCGCCGGAAGAGCACCCGCTCGCCAACCCGGATCTCGCCCTCCCTGGGCGTCACGAGGCCCGCGATCGCCTGCAGGAGGGTCGACTTCCCGGCCCCCGAGGGCCCCACGAGCGCGAGCACCCCCACCTCGGAGGCGAGGGCGACGCGGAGCCGGAAGGAGCCCCGCACGACCTCGACCTGGAGCGAGAGCGGACCCGCCCCATCGGATGCGGGCCTCATGCCGGCTCCTCCCGCGGCGCTCCCGGCGGTCTTCCCGGCGGCCCGTCCCGAGGGCTCCTCCGCGGCTCCTCCTGCCGACGCACCCACCAGAGCCCGAGAAAGGCCAGCGAGGTCATGATGAGCACCATCTGGTTCGCCAGGCTGTAGTCCTGCACGAGGACCGCGTCATAGATCGCGAGGGGGAGCGTCTGCGTGCGCCCCGGAATGCTCCCCGCCACCATGAGCGTCGCACCGAACTCCCCCATCGCCCGAGCCCCGCCGAGGACGAGGCCCGCCAGCACGCCCCGCTTCGCCAGAGGAAGGGTCACCCGCCAGAAGACCTCCCGCTCGCTGGAACCGAGCGTCCGGGCGGCGTCCTCGAGCGAGGGGTTCACCCCGGCGACCGCGGCCCGCACCGCCTGCACCATGAGGGGGAGCCCCACCACGGCCGAGGCCAGCGCCGCCGCGACCCAGGTGAAGAGGAGGTCGACCCCGAGCCACTCGCGCACCGGTCCCCCGCGCCCAAGGCCCACGAGAAGGAAGTACCCCACGACGCTCGGAGGGAGCACGAGGGGCAGGAGGATGAGCACCTCGAGCAGGGTCCGTCCGGGAAAGCGCACCCGCGCGAGGAGCACCCCCAGCGCGAGCCCCGCCACCCCCAGGATCGCGGTCCCGAGCACCGTGACCTGAAGGGTGATCCGGAGCGGATCCCAGATCGCCTCCATCACCCCCCCGGCTCCGGGACAACGAAGCCGTGGCGCTCCATCACGGGCCGACCGACGGGGCCGTTCACGAAGGCCGCAAAGGCGCGCGCTTCGGCCTCGCGCGCACTCCCCGCCACGACCCCGAGCGCCTGGTCGATCGGCTCGTGGAGCTCCTCCGGTACCCGCACCTGCCGTCCCCCGTCGGCCACGATCCCGAGGGAGAGGGCGATGATCCCCACATCGACATTCCCCGTCTGCGCGAACTGGAGTGCCTGGTTCACGTTCTCGCCCGGCACGAGCTTCGGGCGCAACGCCTCCAGGAGCCCTGCCGACCGGAGCGCCTCTTCCGCCGCGATCCCGTACGGAGCGTGCGCCGGATTCGCGATCGAGACCCGCCGGACCCCGGGCTGCACCAGGTCCTCGAATCCCTCGAGGCGCAGAAGCGAGTCGTCCCGCGTCCAGAGCACGAGGAACCCGCGGCCGTAGAGGGCAACGGTCTCGGGGATGATCCGCCCCCGGTCCACGAGCTCCTCCACGAAGGCCACGTTCGCGGCGGCGAAGA
>SLDT01000153.1 GCA_007125125.1 Gemmatimonadota bacterium
AAGGACGACGAGGCGAGCGATGGCCAAGGCGAAATTCGAGCGAACGAAGCCGCACGTGAACGTGGGGACGATCGGGCACGTGGATCACGGAAAGACGACGCTGACGGCAGCGATCACGGAGATTCAGGCGGCGAAGGGGCTGGCCGAGTTCGTGTCGTTCGACAACATCGACAAGGCTCCGGAGGAGCGGGAGCGGGGGATCACGATTGCGACGGCGCACGTGGAGTACGAGACGGAGAACCGTCACTACGCGCACGTGGACTGCCCGGGGCACGCGGACTACGTGAAGAACATGATCACCGGGGCGGCGCAGATGGATGGGGCGATCCTGGTGGTGTCGGCGGCGGATGGGCCGATGCCGCAGACGCGGGAGCACATCCTGCTGGCGCGGCAGGTGAACGTGCCGCACATCGTGGTGTTCCTGAACAAGTGCGACATGGTGGAGGACGAGGAGCTTCTGGAGCTGGTGGAGCTGGAAGTGAGGGAGCTGCTGAGCGAGTACGACTTCCCGGGAGACGACGTGCCGGTGGTCCGGGGTTCGGCGCTGAGGGCGCTGGAGTCGGGCGATCCGAGCGACGAGTGGGGGGCGAAGATCGGGGAGTTGATGGACGCGATCGACTCGGCGATCCCGGAGCCGGAGCGGGACATTGATCGTCCGTTCCTGATGCCGGTGGAGGACATCTTCACGATCACGGGCCGTGGCACGGTGGCGACAGGCCGGATCGAGCGCGGCCTGATCAAGGTGGGCGAAGAGGTGGAGATGGTGGGACTGGGAGCGGAGAAGGGTAAGAAGACGGTGGTGACCGGGGTGGAGATGTTCCGGAAGCTGCTGGACCAGGGGCAGGCCGGGGACAACGTGGGTCTGCTGCTGCGGGGAGTGAAGAAGGAGGAAGTGGAGCGCGGAATGGTGCTGGCGAAGCCGGGATCGATCACGCCGCACACGAAGTTCAAGGCGGAGGTGTACGTTCTGACGAAGGAGGAAGGTGGACGGCACACGCCCTTCTTCGACGGCTACCGTCCGCAGTTCTACTTCCGGACGACGGACGTGACGGGATCGGCCCGGCTGCCGAGTGGGGTGGAGATGGTGATGCCGGGGGACAACGTGCAGATGGAAGTGGAGCTGATCAGCCCGATCGCGATGGAGAAGGAACTCCGGTTCGCGATCCGGGAGGGTGGGCGCACCGTCGGCGCCGGCGTCGTCACCGAGATCCTCGACTGAGGTCGAGGGCTTCGGCGACTGCAGGCCGGACGATCACCAGGACCAGCATAGGAAGAAGGGGCCATGCCTCGAGACAGAATCACCCTCGCCTGCCCGCAGTGTGAGGAGCGGAACTACAACACGAAGAAGAACAAGCGACTGCACCCCGAGCGGGTGGAGTACCGCAAGTTCTGCCCGCGGTGCAGGCAGCACACGCTGCACAAGGAGACGAAGTAGTTCCTCATGGTTGCTCAGCTGAAGCGCGCAAACGAGTTCGTCCAGGAGTGCTGGGTCGAGTTGCAGAGGGTGACGTGGCCGGATTGGCCGCAGCTCAAGAATGCGACCTTGGTCGTGATCATCTTCTGCCTCCTCGTCGCCCTGGTGATCTGGATCATGGACATCGCCTCCCGCTTCCTGATCGACTTCATCATGGGAATCTTCGGAGCCTGATGTCATCCATGTCCGAAGCACGGTGGTACGCGGTCCAGAGTTACTCCGGCCACGAGAACAAGGTGCAGCGGCTCATCCAGCTGAAGATGGAGGAGCAGCCGGGGGAAGACCCCTCCGAATGGGAGATTCAGGAGGTTCTCGTCCCCACCCATGAAGTCGTCGAGATCCGGAATGGAAAGCGCGTCACGGTGACGCGACGACTCTACCCCGGGTACGTTCTCGTCAAGATGCACCTGAATGATCGGACCCAGCACACGATCGGCACCGTTCAGGGCGTGATCAAGTTCGTGGGAACGGGGGGGGAGCCCCAGCCGCTGCGGCAGGAGGAGATCAACAAGATCCTCGGGATCGAAGTCGAGGGCGAGGGCGAACAGGAAGAGGCCCCGTTCCACGTTGGCCAGGTCGTGGAGGTCACGGCCGGGCCCTTCACCGAGTTCTCCGGCACCGTGCAGGAGGTCAATGTGGAAAAGGGGAAGGTCAAGGTGGAGGTTTCGCTCTTTGGGCGGCCAACCTCCGTGGAGCTCGACTTTACACAGGTCAAGGGGTACTGACGCGGCTCTCGGGCGGCGCCCGAAGTCCCTCGGAATCCTCACGTTCAACACGAGTGCGCGAAGCGCACGGGATGGTACGAACAGATGGCGAAGAAGGTCGTCGGATTCATCAAACTGCACGTCCCCGGTGGCGCGGCCAACCCCGCTCCGCCGGTGGGGCCTGCTCTCGGGCAGCACGGCGTCAACATCATGGAGTTCTGCAAGCAGTTCAACGCGCAGACCCAGGGGCAGCAGGGGCTCACGATCCCGGTGGAAATCACCGTGTACGGCGATCGCTCCTTCTCCTTCATCACGAAGACGCCGCCCGCGGCGGTTCTCCTGAAGAAGGCGGCAGGGCTGCAGAAGGCATCGGGTGTTCCGAATCGGGACAAGGTGGCGACCGTCAGCCGGGACCAGCTTCGGGAGATCGCCGAAACCAAGATGAAGGACCTCAATGCCCGGGACGTCGACGCGGCGGTGCGCATGATTGCCGGAACGGCCCGTAGCATGGGGATCCAGGTCGAGGGCTGACCTGGCGCAGGCGGACGCGCCGCCCCCTCCGGGGCCTTGCCTCCGTCCCATCCGGCCCCGAGAGTGGGACCGGCGTCCGTGGAACCACGCGTGTGAACCGCCACGCGTGGGAGGATGTCACTGGTCGGTTCAGTGGAAATGCCCAGACAGGGAAAGAAATACAGGGACGCCAGGGAGAAGCTCCCAAGGGGCGTCAAATTCACGCCTGGCCAGGCTCTCGAACTGGTGAAGGATCTTTCCTTCGCCCGCTTCGACGAGACGGTCGAGGTGTCGACGCGGCTCTCCGTCGACCCGCGCAAAGCGGATCAGATCGTCCGGGGGACCGTCGTGCTTCCGCACGGGACCGGCAAGGAGGTGCGCGTTCTGGTCATCGCCGAGGGTGAAAAGGCCCAGGAGGCCGAGGCCGCCGGCGCGGACTTTGTCGGGACCGACTACGTGCAGCAGATTCAACAGGGATGGCTGGACTTCGACGTCGTGGTCACCACGCCGGACCAGATGGGGAAAGTTGGCCCCCTTGGCCGCGTGCTCGGTCCGCGGGGCTTGATGCCCACGCCCAAAGCGGGGACGGTGACCATGGATGTGGGCCGGGCGGTGCGTGACATCAAGGCCGGGAAGATCGAGTTTCGAGTCGACCGGACCGGGAACGTGCACGCCCCGATCGGGCGCGTATCCTTTGAAATCGGTCAGCTCGAGGCCAACCTCGAGGCGTTCATGGATTCAATCGTGCGGGCTCGCCCGGCCGCGGCGAAGGGTGGCTATGTACAGAGCGTGACGGTCTCCAGCACGATGGGGCCGGGCGTTGCGGTCGACCCGAACCAGTACCGACGGAGGGCCTGATGAAGCGCACTGACAAGGAGACCTTCGTAGTCGAGTTTCAGGAGCGCCTCGAGCGGTCCACTGTGCTCTACCTCACCGATTTCAGCGGGCTGGACGTGAAGGCGATGACGCGCCTGCGGGATCGGCTTCATGAGTCCGGGGCCGAGTACTTCGTTGTCAAGAACCGGCTGGTGCTCCGAGCATTGCAGGGCCTCGAGGAGGAACTGCCCGACCTCTCCGAGCACCTCAAGGGACCGACGGGCGTCATCGTGTCCGAAGCCGGTCCCGTCGAGCCTGCAAAGGCCTTGAGCGAGTTCGCCAAGGAGCACGGCGACCGGCCTGCCTTCAAGGTCGGAGTGCTGGATCGGAAGATCGTCGAGGCCGCGCAGTTCACGCGGCTGGCGAAGCTCCCGCCGAGGGAACAGCTCCTTGCGGAGCTTGCGGGAGCCCTGCAGGCGCCCCTGGCCATGCTGGTCGGGGCTCTGGAGGCAAAGCTCCAGGAGACCGCCGGTCTCCTGGATGCCCTCAGGGAGAAGAAGGCGGAAGAGGGGTGACCCTCGGACGGTCACTTCAAGTCGTGCCTTCCTCGCGTCGGGGTCCACCGGCCGTCGAACGCAGGTTCGCGGGAAGGTCTGCATGCCCAACATCCGGGATTCAAGCCGGGAAGAACAGGAGACACTGGTAATGGCTACCAATCAGGAAGAGCTGCTCGACACCATCGGGAACATGACGGTTCTCGAACTCGCTGAGTTCGTCGAGGCGTTCAAGGAGAAGTTCAATGTCACCGCTGTTGCCGCTGCCGCGGCTCCCGCTGCGGCCGCTGGCGCGGAGGCCGTCGCCGAGGAGAAGGACGAGTTTGATGTCGTCCTCGAGGGCGTTGGCGACAAGAAGATCCAGGTGATCAAGGTTGTTCGCGAGGTCACGAGCCTCGGACTGAAAGAGGCCAAGGAGCTCGTCGATGGAGCGCCGTCGACGGTGCGCGAGGCGGTCTCGAAGGAAGAGGCCGAGCAGATCAAGGCCAAGCTGGAGGAGCAGGGCGCAAAGGTCGCGCTCAAGTAGGCGGGACTCTGCTGGAAGGGTCCGCTACCGGACCTTGGTCCGGGACGCTGCTGGAACTTCCGGGGGGGGAGCGTGGTCTCCCCTCCCGGAGGTGTCGGTTCGCGGCACGGACGCCTGAACATCCCCTCCGCCCGACGGCGGGCGGGGACATCAGTGTTTGTCCTTACTTTGTATTTCATCTTGCGGGGTCGCCTGTCGACCCCGGATCACAATGGGGGTCCCGTTGGAACTTCGGAATACTTCCCGACCCGTGGTGAATTTCGCCAAGCTTCACCCCGTGATGCCGATGCCGAACCTCCTTGACGTTCAGCTGCGCTCCTTCGAGAAGCTGATCGAAAGGGAGATTGATCCAGAGAGGCAGTGGGACTTCAGCCTGGACCGGGTCTTCGGCGAGATCTTTCCCATCACGGACGTGAACGAGAACTTCACGCTCGAGTACGTGTCGTCAGATCTCGGTCAGCCCAAGTACTCGGTCGAGGAGTGCATCGAGCGGGACATGACCTTCGCCGCCCCGCTGAAGGCAGTGCTGCGTCTGATCGTGTGGGAGGACGTCGAGGACGAGGAACGGCGTCCCCGGGACATTATCGAGAAGGAAGTCTACCTCGGGGACCTGCCGCTGCTGACGGAGCTCGGGACCTTCATCATCAATGGAGCCGAGAGGGTAGTTGTCAGTCAGCTTCACCGCTCTCCGGGCGTCGTGTTCGAGGAGAACACGCACCCCAACGGGTCCCGCCTGCACAGCGCGCGGATCATTCCGTTCCGCGGATCGTGGGTCGAGTTCACGATCGACATCAACGATGTCTGCTACGTGCACATCGACAAGAAGAAGAAATTCCCTGCCACGGCCCTGCTCCGAGCCTTCGGTTATGGGACAGACGACGACATCTATCGTCTCTTCTTCGAGCCCCAGCTCGTCACCCTCGAGAAGTCCCACTTCGAGCCGGGGTCCGAAATTGAGGGCAAGGTGATGGCGGAGGACGTCGCGGACGCCGAGACCGGCGAGATCCTCCTCGAGCAGGGTCTCGAGCTGACAGAAGAGGTGCTCGGCCGCATTGAGCGCATGGGACTGAAGTCCATCTCGATCTACCTTTCCGGCGAGCGATCCGAGCGGGGACAGAGCCAGATCCCGCAGCGCACGCTGGCCAAGGACCCGACTTCCTCCGAGGAGGAAGCCCTGTACGCGATCTACTCCCTCCTCCGCCCCGGCGAAGCACCGAATGTCGAGACCGCGAGACAGGCGCTCGAGCGAGTCTTCTTCAACCCGAAGCGGTACGATCTTGGCCGGGTGGGGCGCTACAAGATCAATCAGCGCCTGGGACTGGAGACAGCTCGCAGCACGACCGTTCTGACGAGGGACGACTTTGTCGCGATTCTCCGCTACCTGATCGACCTCAGCGAGGGCCGTGGCTTCACGGATGACATCGATCATCTCGGCAACCGCCGTGTCCGCACGGTGGGAGAGTTGATCGCCAACCAGCTCTCGGTCGGGCTCTCACGGATGGCGAGACTGGTCCGGGAGCGCATGTCGATCAACACGGATCCGGAGAAGATCTCGATCGACGACCTCGTGAACGCTCGGACAGTCTCGGCCGTGATCCAGGCGTTCTTCGGGTCGTCCCAGCTCTCGCAGTTCATGGACCAGACGAACCCGCTTGGCGAGATGACGCATAAGCGCCGAGTCTCGGCTCTTGGTCCGGGAGGACTGTCGCGGGAGCGGGCGGGCTTCGAAGTCCGGGATGTGCACTATTCTCACTACGGGCGACTCTGCCCGGTCGAGACGCCGGAGGGCCCGAACATCGGCCTGATCTCGTCGCTTACCACGAACGCGAGGGTGAATGAACTCGGGTTCATCGAGACGCCCTACCGCAAGGTGGTCGACGGGCGCGTCACCGACGAGATCGAATGGCTCTCGGCGAACGAAGAGGAGGAGGCCCGGATCGCCCAGGCCAATGCGCCGCTCAACACCGACGGCACCTTCCAGAATGAGTATGTGCTCTGCCGAGAGCGTGGAGACTTTCCTCTCCTGCGCCCGGACCAGATCGACTTCATGGACGTCGCCACGGACCAGCTCGTTTCGGTCGCTGCGGCCCTGATCCCGTTCCTCGAGCATGACGATGCGAACCGAGCCCTCATGGGGTCGAACATGCAGCGTCAGGCCGTCCCTCTCCTCTTCACGGACGCACCCCTCGTCGGGACCGGGTTGGAGGCCAAGGTCGCTCGGGACTCGGGCGCAGTAATCACGGCTCGACGGGCCGGCCAGGTCGTTTCCGTGACCGCCGACGAGATCGTGATCGACGCGGGTGCCGGGGAAGACGGGAGAGACGACCAGCCGCTCGCGAAGCTCGCCCAGTTCGACCGGTATCGGCTCAAGAAGTTCTGGCGCACGAACCAGGACACCTCGATCAATCAGCGCCCGCTGGTGAAGCTCGGCGACGAAGTTGCTCGTGGAGAGATCCTCGCTGACGGGCCCTCCACAGATCATGGGGAGCTGGCTCTTGGCCACAATCTGAAAGTCGCCTTCATGCCGTGGTTCGGCTACAACTTCGAGGATGCGATCGTCCTTTCGGAGAGGTTGGTGAAGGACGACGTACTGACTTCGATCCACATTCAGGAGCTTGAGCTTCACGTCCGCGACACGAAGCGGGGCATGGAGGAAATCACGCGGGAGATTCCGAATGTTGCCGAGGAGGCCCTGACCGATCTTGACGAGCGCGGCATTGTGCGCATCGGCGCAAAGGTCAAGGCAGGCGACGTCCTTGCCGGGAAGATCACGCCCAAGGGTGAGACGGAACTCTCTCCCGAGGAGAAGCTCCTGACGGCGATCTTCGGAGAAAAGGCCAAGGATGTCAAAGACTCCTCCCTGCGGGTTCCCCCGGGAATGAGCGGGGACATCATCGATGTGAAGGTCTTCAGCCGGCGCATCGATGATCCGCTCCTCGAAAAGGAGCACGGCGCCCGCATCGGGGAGCTCCGTCAGTGGGAGCGAGACGAGATTCAGAGGATTCTGGAGGCACGCGACGAGGAGCTTCTATCCCTCCTGCATCTTCAGACTGTCGCGATCTGCCTGCGCCGAGGGACAGTCGAGCCATTCGTGGCCGAGGGCACGAAGCTTACGAAGTCCGAGCTCGAGCGTTTCGAACCAGCGCACGTCGACCTTGATTCGCTCAAAGTCGAGAACAAGGAGGTCTCGTCCAGAATCCGTCGCCTTGTCGACGAGGCACAGGCCCGCGTGGACCGTGTGAGGGCCCGCACGGAAGACCAGATCGACAAGGTGTTCCAGCCCGACGAACTTCCGCCCGGGGTGGTGCAGCTCGTGAAGGTCTACATCGCCGAGAAGCGCAAGATCGCGGTGGGCGACAAGATGGCGGGCCGGCACGGAAACAAGGGTATCATCGCCCGAATCGCTCCGGAGGAAGACATGCCCTTCCTGCCCGATGGGTCCCCGGTCGACATCGTGTTGAACCCTCTCGGGGTTCCGTCCCGAATGAACGTCGGCCAGATTCTCGAGACCCACATGGGCTGGGCAGCCCAGGTTCTGGGCTTCGAGGCCAAGACGCCCGTGTTCCAGGGGGCATCCGAAGATGAGGTCGGCCTGCTCCTGCGCATCGCCGGGTTGAAGTGGGCCGCGCAATCTGCCGGACTCGAGACGCCATTTCCCCTCGCCGAGGTCGAAGACCTCGAGGCCATCCTGCAGGCTGCTCCTGAAGCAGCGAAGCACGTGCGGGATGAAGAGCGCGACCCCTCCGAGGCGGATCCGGGGCTTCGAGGGCTGGGTTGCCCTCTCGATGCCTACCTTGTGGCCGATTTGCCAGCGCCCGTCCGCGACCAGGTGCAGGCGCTCGCGAAGTTCGTGCGGGCGGCAGGGGAGGAGTGGGCCGAGCGGGATGGTCAGTCCCTCGATGGCGCCTTCCCGGGCGTTGCGGCGTTCGATCCGACGGCAAAGACACCCTCGGGGTTTGACCGTGCCGCTGCCGAGCTCATGGCTCGTTCCGAGATTCGGCCCGACGGCAAGCTCTGGCTCCGCGATGGGCGGAGCGGGGAGCGCTTCGACTTCCCCGTTACGGTGGGGGCAATGTACATGTTGAAGCTCGCCCACCTTGTCGATGACAAGATTCACGCGCGGAGCATCGGACCCTACTCGCTCGTCACCCAGCAGCCGCTCGCAGGAAAGGCCCAGTTCGGCGGCCAGCGCTTCGGAGAGATGGAGGTATGGGCCCTAGAGGCTTATGGGGCGGCCCACACCCTGCAGGAAATCCTGACCGTCAAGTCCGACGATGTGACGGGACGGTCGAAGGTGTACGAGGCGCTCGTGAAGGGCGAGAACCTTCCTGATCCGGGGATCCCGGAGTCCTTCAATGTCCTGGTGAAGGAGCTTCAGGCCCTGGGTCTTTCCGTCACCCTCGGCCAGGACGAGTAGCGGTTGCGGCTTCGTCCCCCTCGCGCGACACCGACCGTCGCCGAGGGGTCCCGCATCCCTGATTGCATGTCACCCACTATTGGGAATCGAACGAATGATCGACTTTCCCCGGTCCAGAGAGTCTCGCGGTTCTGACTTTGACTTCATCCAGCTTCGCATCGCCTCGCCAGAGGAGATCCAGGGCTGGTCCTTCGGCGAGGTGACAAAGCCGGAGACGATCAACTATCGGTCCTTCAAGCCCGAGAAGGATGGCCTGTTCTGTGAGCGGATCTTCGGTCCCGTGAAGGACTGGGAATGCCACTGCGGCAAGTTCAAGCGCATTCGCTTTCGGGGCCACGTCTGCGACCGCTGCGGGGTCGAGGTCACTCTGTCGAAGGTGCGGCGTGAGCGGATGGGACATATCCAGCTTGCGGTGCCGGTCTGCCACATCTGGTTCTTCAAGACACTCCCCTCCCAGCTGGGGTACCTTGTTGGAATGTCGCTGCGTGACCTCGAAAAGGTCATCTACTACGCGAATTACGTCGTCACGAACCCCGGCCAGCAGGAGCTCGAGTACCTCGATCTTCTCGACGAAGACGAGTACTACGACCTCCGCGTGAAGGCACGCGAGGAGGGCGACGAGGAGTTTCGAGCCGAGATCGGTGCCGAGGCGGTGCGTACGCTCCTCAAGCTGCTCGATTCGCCTGAGAAGCCAGTTGCCGAAAAGAATCGCGATGGCCGTGGCCTCGACCGTCTTGCTGACTGGCTCCGGCACGAGATTCGGACCGAGACGTCTCAGCATCGGAAGAAGAAGAAGCTGAAGCGCCTGAAGGTGGTCGACGCACTCCGGAACTCCGGGGCGACTCCGGAGGAGCGCAACCGCCCGGAGTGGATGGTGCTCGATGTGGTCCCGGTGATTCCTCCGGACCTGCGGCCATTGGTTCCCCTGGATGGTGGAAGGTTCGCCACGTCGGATCTGAACGACCTCTATCGGCGCGTGATCAATCGCAACAATCGGCTTCGCAAGCTGATCGACATGAAGGCGCCGGAGGTCATCCTTCGCAACGAGAAGCGGATGCTCCAGGAGTCGGTCGATGCGCTCTTCGACAACGGTCGGCGCTCGAAGGCCATCCGAGGACGTGGGAAGCGGCCCCTGAAGTCGCTCTCGGACATGCTGAAGGGAAAGCAGGGCCGTTTCCGTCAGAACCTGCTTGGGAAACGTGTCGACTACTCCGGCCGCTCGGTCATCGTGGTGGGGCCGGAGCTCAAGCTGCATCAGTGCGGCCTCCCGAAGGCCATGGCCGTGGAGCTCTTCAAGCCCTTCATCATTCATGAGCTCGAGCGGCGTGGTGAAGCTGAAACTGTGAAGCGCGCCAAGAAGATCGTGGAAAGGGACGAGCCCGCGGTCTACGAGGTTCTGGAGGACATCATCCGCGACCATCCGGTTCTGCTGAACCGGGCGCCGACCCTTCACCGCCTGGGGATTCAGGCCTTCGAGCCTGTCCTCGTCGAAGGTAAGGCAATCCGGGTTCATCCTCTCGTCTGTGCGGCCTTCAACGCCGACTTCGATGGGGATCAGATGGCCGTTCACCTGCCTCTCTCGTTCGAGGCGCAGCTCGAGGCCAGAGTCCTCATGCTCTCCTCGAACAACATTCTGCTGCCATCGAATGGACGGCCCGTGGCTTCCCCGACCCAGGACATGGTCATCGGGGCGTTCTACCTCACGAAGTCGCCCGACGAGATCCATTGGCAGGAACGCATCGCCGACGACCCAACTGCCGGGAAGGCTGCGAGGAAGAAGGCCACGAGTGCACTCGAGGAGCTCTACAAGGGAGCGCCCCGGTTCGGGACCTATGCCGAGGTGGAGATGGCGCTGGCTCACCGCCGCGCCGGCTTCCACTCGCTGTGCTGGTATTGGTTCCCGCGGGCCGTGCAGGACGGCGCTTCGGAGCCGGCGTCAGGTCGCTGGATCCGGACCACCGTCGGGAGAGTTCTCTTCAACTCCATCATCCCGGACGAGATCGGCTACCGGAACTACACGTTCGGCAAGCGCGAGCTCGGGGACCTCGTGTTCGAGTGCTTCACCCGGGTGGGGCTCGGACGCACGACCCAGTTCCTGGACGATCTGAAGGACTTTGGCTTCCGCTACGCCACCATGGGCGGGCTGAGCGTCGGAATCCACGACATGGAGATTCCGCCGGAGAAGGCCGAAATCCTGAGGGATGCCGAGGAACAGGTGGCCCGGTTCCAGAGGGCCTACGCCTCGGGGTTCATCTCCAATGGCGAGCGCTACAACAAGGTCATCGACACCTGGACTCACGCGAACAACGATGTGGCCGACGCGATGGTGCGGCGGCTGGAGCAGTCGCGCGGGGGGTTCAACCCGGTCTACATGATGATGGTGTCGGGGGCCCGCGGTAACCGCGATCAGATGCGACAGCTCGCCGGAATGCGCGGGCTCATGGCGAAGCCCCAGAAGAAGCTGACCGGAGGAATCGGAGAGATCATCGAGAGCCCGATCAAGTCGAACTTCCGGGAGGGGCTGAGTGTGGTCGAGTATTTCATCTCGACGCACGGCGCTCGGAAGGGTCTGGCCGACACCGCGCTGAAGACCGCTGATGCAGGGTACCTGACCCGACGCCTGGTGGACGTGGCTCAGGACGTCACTGTCACCGAGGAAGAGTGCGGTACCATTCTCGGTCTCGAGATGACGGCTCTGAAGGAGGGCGAGGATATCATCGAGCCGCTTCGCGATCGTATCGTCGGCAACGTCGCGCTCGAGAGTGTCATTGACCCGCTTGATGGCGAAGAGCTTGTCACCGCTGGAGACATGATTCTGGATGCGGCGGCCGACGCGATCGAGGAGGCTGGAATCCAGGCGGTCAAGATTCGTTCCGTCCTCACCTGCGAGGCCCGGCGCGGTGTGTGTCAGACATGCTATGGCCGAAATCTCGCGACGATGGGGCCGGTCGACATCGGTGAGGCCGTCGGAATCCTTGCCGCTCAGTCGATTGGTGAACCGGGAACGCAGCTGACTCTTCGCACGTTCCACATCGGGGGAACGGCTTCACGCATCGCTGCCCAGACTCAGCGAAAGTCGAAGATCGACGCGGTCATCTCTCTTGAGCGCGTCGTCACGGTTGAAACGCCGGACGAGGACCGGGTGGTGACATCCCGTGAGGGCCAGATCCTTCTGCGGGACGATGCCGGGCAGATTCGGAGCAGGCTTTCGGTGCCATACGGGGCGATTCTGATGGTACAGGAAGGGGAGTCGATCGAAGCCGGCGACCTCCTCTTCAGTTGGGATCCCTATTCCGAGCCCATCGTGGCCGACTCCGTCGGTGTCGTCCGCTTCGTCGACATCATCGAGGACCAGACGATGCGCGAGGAACTCGACGAATCGACTGGCCGTCGTCAGATGGTGATCACGGAAGACCGGAACAAGAAGCTGCATCCCACCATCCAGATCTGGACATCAGAAAAGGGTGGTGAGAAGCTGCGCGAGTTTATCGTTCCCGTCGGGGCGCAGGTCGTCGTGAAGGACCGGGAGGTGGTGCGTCCGGGGGACACGCTGGCCAAGATCAGCCGGGAGGTCTACAAGACCCGCGACATCACCGGTGGCTTGCCTCGGGTGGCAGAGCTCTTTGAGGCGCGACGTCCGAAGGATCCGGCTGTCATCACGGAGATCGACGGTTCTGTTCGTTTCGGCGACATCAAGCGGGGCAAGCGAGAAGTTATCGTCGCCCCCGAGAACGGTCCTGAGCGCGTCTACGATGTTCCCGTAGGAAAGCACATGCGCGTGCATGAGGGTGATCAGGTGCGCGCGGGCGACCGACTTTCGGAGGGGCCGATCAACCCTCACGATATTCTGCGGATCAAGGGGCCGAGGGCTGTGCAGGAGTACCTGCTGAACGAGATTCAGGAGGTCTATCGCCTCCAGGGCGTGAAGATCAATGACAAGCACATCGGCGTCATCGTGCGTCAGATGCTGCAGAAGGTCCGGATCACCGATCCGGGCGACACGGACCTGCTCGAGGGCGAGAACGTGGACCGCATCGAGTTCCGCGAGGTGAACCAGCGCACCCTTCAGGAAGGGGGCAAGCCGGCCAGGTCGGAACCGCTCCTGCTCGGCATCACGAAGGCCAGCCTGACGACGGAGAGCTTCATCTCGGCGGCATCCTTCCAGGAGACGACGAGAGTCTTGACGGATGCAGCGGTTCGCGGCGCCCGGGATGACCTGAAGGGTCTGAAAGAGAACATCATCATCGGCCACCTGATCCCTGCAGGCACCGGTATCCACCGATACTCGGACATCGAGTTCATGGTGGAGGAGTCCTACTACGACGAGGAGATTCTCCCTCTCACCGGTCCGGGGGGTCTGATTCCCGGGCTGGAGCTGGACGAGGAGATGGAGGCGACGGCTGAAGAGGAGTCTGCGGTCGACTGAGCCTCGCCACGACCGGGTGCGAGGGAAGGAGACAGGGGAAGGCGCCTCGAGCGCCTTCCCCTGCAGTCTTTGCGACAGCCTTCTACTGCTCCCTCACGAGAGTCCGAGCCAGATCAAGAAGGTGAGAGACCTGCAAGGGCTTCGTCACGATGTGCTCTCTCGAGGAGTTCTCCCCCCTCTGCTCCGAAGGGGTGTCAGGATCCCCGGTCATGAGGATCACGGCGCCATCCGGGCAGAGCTCGCGAAAGCGTGACGTGAGTGCGAAGCGCTCATCCTCCGGAAGGTCGGCCGAGGCGAGGAGAAGGTCCACGGAACCCTCCTTGTCCTCGACGATGCGGGTCCTGGCCTCCGGACACGATGTCGCCCAGAGGACGTGGTACCCTTGCTTCGAAAAGGTGCGTCGAAGCATTCGCATGACGCCCGGACTGCTCTCTACGATGAGGATGGTCTTCGCGGGAGTCGAGGCGGCTGCAGGGCGCTCCGACTCTTCTTGATTGTGTTCTGTCCTTGTGCCAGAGCCAGTTCGCAAACCAATGTAGCCCCTGTGCCCTGGAAGCGTGGCTGTCTCTGGTTGTTCGGCCAGCGGCAAGTAGAGCGTGAAGCGCGACCCGACACCCTCTGTGGTCGCGACCTCGACACCTCCTCCAAACTGATCGAGAAGGGTCAAGACGGACGACAAACCGAGTCCGGAGCCTTTGCCGGGAGCCTTCGTCGAGAAGAAGGGTTCAAAGATCCGCGCGAGGATCGCCTCGCTCATCCCGTGGCCTTCGTCCTCAATGTGGAGAACGGCGTACGATGCGCCCTCGAGGAGTTCCTGTCCATGGGGGAGTGTCCTCGCCTGGTCAATCGTGGCGAGCCCCGAGCGAAGGCGGAGGGTGCCACCCCGGGGCATTGCGTCCCGGGCGTTCACGCACACGTTGAAGAGGATCTGTTCGAACTGGGACCGGTCCATGCGTACGGGAGGGTCTTCCCCGGAGACGTCCAGAACGAGACGGATCCTTTCGCCAAGAAGGAGCCGGAGCTTTCGCTCCGACCCTCGCAGGCAGTCGGTCAGCGAGAGTTGCCCGATCTCGTTGGGTTCGCGGCGGCCGAGGGCAAGAAGCTGTCGCACCAGCCGGGCTCCCTGCTCGGCGGCCTCCTGCACCTGCGCGATGTCGGACTGGAGTGGCGAGTGGGGTTCCAGCTGGCCCAGCAGAGATCGGGAACTGCCGAGGATCACGGCGAGGAAGTTGTTGAAGTCGTGTGCGACCTGTCCTGCCAGCTGCCCGACTGCCTCAATCGTGCGGGAATGGTTGACCTCCGACTCCAGGCGGACCCGTGCGGTTATGTCCTGAATCGTTCCGAAGAGGACCCCGGAGTTATCGTCGATGTCTCGCAGTTCTCCCTGCAGCTCGAAAACCGAGGGCTCGGAGAGGCCCCGGCACTCCAGCCGGAATGGCTCACCGGCGTGAAGGGCCATGTTGATTGCTTGCCGAACACGTGGCTGATCGAGAGGATCAAGCGACCCGACAAGGTCCTCGGCCGTGAGAGGAACCCTCGTCGGATCCCTGCCCAGAAGGTGAAACGTCTGCTGGGACCACCATGCAAGTCCAGTCGCCGGGTCGATCTCCCAGCCTCCGATCCGCGCAATGCGCTCGGTCAGGATGAGGCGCGCCTCGAGGCGACGAATCGAGCGGGTGGCCCGCTCTCTCTCGACCTCGCGCATGCCGAGTCGACAGATGAGCCGCAGTGCGGCGATCTCGGCCGGGGCCCACTCCCGCGTTCCCTTCACATCGTCGAATCCCAGAAATCCCTCCAGTCGGCCGATTCGGTCGAGGAGGGGCAGAACCAGCGCTGCACGGATGCCCTGGGCCGACAGTGTTGCTCGTTCGCTGGCCGCTTCCGCGGGCAGCGAGGCGACATCCGGAATCACGACACCTTCGCCGGAGCGCAGCTTTTCCATCCACCAGGGGAAGGCATCGGCGGGGAGGTCCTGCAGTCGATGGATCTCCCGGCTGACCCCCGGGGCGCACCACTCGTGTGTGTTGTCCATGCGACGACCGCCCTCCCGAAAGCGGAAGAGGTAGGTTCGGCTGACACCCAGTTCCCGCCCCACGAGCTCGAGCAACTGATGGGTGGGATCCTCGATCTCCGGAGACAGGAGCAGGGTGAACGCCTCCTCGAGATAGGACGGCTTGCGACGATCCAGCCCCCGACCGGGTGTCTCCTGCGGTTCCTCGGGTGGAAGCTCTTGATCGGGGCGTGCCATTGGTTGCGACTCGTCGGGTGGACGCTCGGCCGCCCGGTGAGGGCTTGGGCCAGAAAGAAGTGTGGGCGTAAGCCTATGGGGCGGGGCCTGCCGGGGCAAGCACCGCAAGGCGCGGACTCGCCCGGATCAGGAAGGCCGTTGACAGCAACAGGTCCGTGCTATAGCTTAACCAGTCTCTGCCACGAACGCCCAATGATCCCAACGCGAAGTGGGAGGGCGACGGATCACGCAGAGGCCACAACACCTCCGCGCCACTCGACCTGAGCGAGCGCGGTTTTTTGACCAAATGGATGTGAGTTTTCATGCCGACGATCAGTCAGCTCGTTCGGAAGGGCCGCAGAAAGGTCCAGAAGAAGAACAAGTCGCCCGCCTTGCAGGGCAATCCCCAGAAGCGAGGGGTGTGCACCCGCGTGTACACGACCACTCCGAAGAAGCCCAACTCGGCTCTCCGGAAGGTGGCCCGCGTACGCCTGACGAACGGCTATGAAGTCACGTCATACATTCCCGGAGAGGGTCACAACCTGCAGGAGCACTCCATCGTGCTCATCAGGGGAGGCCGTGTGAAGGATCTTCCGGGTGTGCGATATCACACGATCCGAGGAACGCTCGATGCGTCTGGGGTTTCGGATCGCCGGCAGGGTCGTTCCAAGTACGGCGCCAAGCGCCCGAAGGGATGATGGGTCTCGGGAACAACAGGAAGAGCTACGCATGAGCCGACGTTCGAAGGGCACGCAGCAGGCAACGGGGGGGGACGCCCGTTTCGAGTCCCCGGTTGCCCTCAAGTTCATCAACAGTCTGATGTACGGCGGCAAGAAGTCGCTCGCCGAAGACATCTTCTACGGTGCTCTTGACGTGATCGAGGAGAAGTCGGGGCAGCCCGGCTTGCAGGTGTTCAATCAGGCTGTCCAGAATGCGAAGCCCGCGCTCGAGGTGAAGAGCCGGCGGGTCGGTGGCGCCACTTACCAGGTGCCAATCGAGGTGCGGCCGGAGCGCCGGACCGCACTGGCGATCAAGTGGCTGATTGGTTACTCCCGCGGCCGGGGAGAGCGCAGCATGTCGGAGCGGCTGGCTGCCGAGCTGATGGCCGCCGCGAAGAACGAGGGATCGACGATCAAGAAGAAGGAAGACACGCACCGAATGGCTGAGGCGAACAAGGCTTTCGCACATTACCGCTGGTAGTCCACGCCGCACGAAGCACGAAAGGGCGCGCAGTGGGCGCCGAAGCGGGAGGGTTCGTGGTCTCCGACCGACGACGAAGGCCGGCGACCGTGAGTGAACCCGAGAAGACTGGACCCACCCCGCTTCCCGCCGCTGCGCTTTTGTGCGCAGTGGAACTGAACTCCGAAGAACTCGCAGAGAAATAGATCGATGCCCAGGCAAACTCCGCTCGAAAAGCTCCGCAACATCGGCATCATGGCGCACATTGATGCCGGGAAGACCACGACCACCGAGCGCATTCTCTTCTACACGGGAAGACTGCACCGGATGGGCGAGGTGCACGACGGCGCTGCGACGATGGACTGGATGGAACAGGAGCAGGAGCGCGGCATCACGATCACGTCGGCCGCAACGACTGCTCACTGGAAGCGGTTCGATGTCGAGTACCGCATCAACATCATCGACACCCCCGGACACGTGGACTTCACGGTCGAGGTGGAGAGGTCGCTGCGCGTGCTCGACGGGGCGGTTGCGGTCTTCTGCGCGGTTGCGGGCGTCGAGCCGCAGTCCGAGACGGTCTGGCGTCAGGCAGACCGATACGAGGTGCCTCGAATCGCGTTCGTCAACAAGATGGACCGTATCGGAGCCGACTTCGACAACGTGGTCGAAATGATGCGGGACCGCCTGAAGGCGAATGCCCACCCCGTGCAGCTGCCGATTGGCGGCGGTGACAGCTTCGCCGGAATCATCGACCTCATCCGCATGCGGGCCATCCTGTACGAAGACGATCTTGGCTCCCAGTGGCGGGAAGAGGAAATCCCTGCCGATCTGGTCGACAAGTGCGAGGGGCTGCGGGAGGCCTTGATCGAGGCGGCGGTCGAGCACGACGACGAACTGATGGAGAAGTACCTCGGTGGCGAGGATCTCAGCGAGAGCGAGATCCGTGCAGCAGTCCGGGCCGCGACGATCGCGGGCGAGATCTTCCCGGTGTTCTGCGGATCGGCCTTCAAGAACAAGGGTGTTCAGGCGCTGCTCGACGGGGTGATCGACTACCTGCCGTCCCCTCTGGACATCCCTGCGATCTCCGGCCACGAGGTCGACGACGAGGAAACGGAACTGGTGCGGTCCGCAGGCGATGACGAGCCTTTTGCCGCGCTTGCCTTCAAGATCGCGACGGACCCGTACGTGGGTAAGCTCACCTTCTTCCGGGTCTACTCCGGATCTCTGCCATCCGGTTCCTATGTGTTCAACGCCACGCAGGGCAAACGCGAGCGGGTCGGGCGCATCCTGCAGATGCACGCGAACAAGCGCGAGGAGCGTGACGAGGTGTACGCCGGCGACATCGCGGCCGCCATCGGTCTGAAGGATGTGCGGACGGGCGATACCCTCGCTGATCCGAACAACCCCATCGTGCTCGAGAGCATGAAGTTCCCGGAGCCCGTGATCTCCGTGGCGATCGAGCCCAAGACCAAGGCTGACCAGGACAAGCTCTCCACCGGACTTCAGAAGCTTGCCGAAGAAGACCCCACCTTCCGCGTCTTCACGGATCCGGAGACATCCCAGACGATCATTCAGGGGATGGGCGAGCTCCACCTCGAGATCATCGTCGATCGACTGCGGCGAGAGTTCGGTGTCGAGGCCAATGTCGGCCGCCCGCAGGTTGCATATCGGGAGACGGTCCGAAACCCGGTCACGAGCATCGAGGGCAAGTTTGTCCGCCAGACGGGCGGCCGCGGTCAGTATGGGCACGTCGTGATCAACCTGACTCCGGGGGAGGCTGGATCGGGATTCGTCTTCGAGAACAAGATTGTTGGTGGCGTGATCCCTCGAGAATACATCCCTTCCGTCGAGGCCGGCATCAAGGATGCCCTCACCACGGGTGTGATCGCGGGCTACCCCATCATCGACCTGGCCGTGCAGCTCATCGATGGCTCCTATCACGACGTGGACTCCAATGAGATGGCCTTCAAGATCGCCGGGTCGATGGCGTTGAAGGAGGCAGTGCGTCGGGCCAAGCCGGTGCTCCTCGAGCCGATCATGGACGTCGAGGTCGTGACGCCCTCCGACTACATGGGCGACATCATCGGCGACCTTTCCTCTCGTCGAGGCAAGGTGGAGGGCATGAACGAGCGGGCTGGAGCGAGGGTCATCTCGGCCTTCGTCCCGTTGGGGGAGATGTTCGGCTACTCCACGACACTCCGCTCGATGAGCCAGGGCCGCGCTGTCTACACGATGCAGTTCGGACACTACGAAGAGGTCCCGAAGAGTGTGGCAGATGAGATTGCGAGTGCAAACGGAGGAAGGTCGGGAGATTGATCCCGGCCGGAGACGTCGGTAAGACACAAGACCCCCAGAACCCTTAAGGACGACGAGGCGAGCGATGGCCAAGGCGAAATTCGAGCGAACGAAGCCGCACGTGAACGTGGGGACGATCGGGCACGTGGATCACGGAAAGACGACGCTGACGGCAGCGATCACGGAG
>SLDT01000228.1 GCA_007125125.1 Gemmatimonadota bacterium
ACGTCTTCGTCCAGATGGCCGGAGGGACCGGAAACTTCGGGCGGGAGTGGCTCGGTCCGATGTCGGGCTACACCGCCTTCATCCGCAACGGGGGCACCCTCGACCTCCCTCCGGACTCCGTGGAGCGGCGGGCCGACCTCCTCGCGCTCCAGCTCGGCTTCGGCGGGGGGGGCGGAGGACGCTTCGCGAATGTGAACTCCCTCACCTCGACCGTCGACGAGGCGCTCGACCTCCTCCGGGAGATCCTCCTCCGCCCCGGCTTCGACGAGGACGCCGTCGAGATCTGGCGCGGGCAGGAGCTCGAGCGCATCCGCCGCCGCGAGGACGACCCCACCGGACTCGCCTACGAGGAGTTCAACCGCCTCCTCTTCGGGGACCACCCGATCGGCTGGGTCATGGACGAGTCCGACCTCGCCCCGGAGCGCTTCTCCCGGGATCGGCTCGAGGAGCTCCATGCCCTGCTCCACTGCCGGGAGCGGCTCGTCATCGGGGTCGCCGGCGACCTCGCCTGGAGCGAGGCCGAGCCCCGGATCCGTACCTTCCTCGAGCCCTGGCCCTCCTGCCCGGCGCCCCTCGAGCCCTCGCCCGAACCCGAGATGCGGCCTGGGGGCGGGATCTTCCTCCTCCCCCGTCCGGTCGAGCAGACGACGATCATCCTCGCCCAGCCCGGTGGGGTGCGACAGGAAGACACCCCCGACTTCTTCGCCTCCCGCGTCGCGAACCTGATCCTGGGCGGGGGCGGGTTCACCTCGAGGCTCATGGCCCGTCTGCGGACCGAGCGGGGACTCACCTACGGGGTGTCGTCGCTCTGGACGACCCCGAACCGGTGGGAGGGGGTCGTCGGCGCCGTCACCTCGACCCAGGGCGAACGAACGGTCGAGGCCCTCGAACTCCTCCTCGAGACCTTCCGGGAGTTCAGCAGCGAGCCCCCCGACCCCGACGAGGTCGAGCGCGCCGTCGACCAGATCGCGAACGGGTACGTGTTCGCCTTCCAGTCGGCCCGGCAGGTCGTGTCGCGGCGCGTGGGCGACAGGGCGCAGCGACTCCCGGACAGCTGGCTCGAGCGCTACCTCGAGGCGATCCAGGAGGTGGGGGTCGACGACGTCTTCCGGGTCGCCTCGCGAAACATCGACCCGGACGGGATGACGATCCTGCTGGTCGGGGACCCGGACCGGATCGGCCCGGGGCTCGAACGCTTCGGGCCCCTCTACCTGCTCTCGACCGACGGCACGGTCGAGCCCCGGGAGTCGGCGTCGGACCGGTGAGAATCCCCTGCCGGGGCACCCTTCCCCACATGGATGGCGGCGATCCCCCCGGTGAGGTAGCCCCACTCGGCCTCGGCGAAACCCGCCTCCTCGAGGAGGGTGGCGAGCGCTCCCGGTCCCGGGAATTCCTTCACGGACTCGGGGAGGTAGGTGTAGGCCCAGGGATGCCCCGAGACGATCCGACCGACGAGGGGGAGCACCCGGTGGAAGTAGAAGAGGTAGGCCCCGCGCATGAGCCGGTTCGGGGGGGTCGTGAACTCGAGCACGACAAGCCGGCCCCCGGGGCGGAGGACACGGGCGAACTCGGCGAAACCCGCAGCCACGTCCGAGAGGTTGCGGACCCCGAAGGCGACCATGACGCGGTCGAAGGTGTCGTCCGGAAAGGGGAGGCGGAGGGCATCGCCGCAGACCGGGACGATCGGTGACGCCCGCACCTTGTCCATTCCCTCGACGAGCATCGGTCGTGCGAAGTCGGAGGCCACGATGCGCCCCTGAAACCCCCTGCGCGAGGCGAGTTCGAGGCTGAGGTCGTAGGTCCCCGCGCAGGCATCGAGGACGAGGGCCTCGGGGTCGCCTTCGGGGAGCTCGAGCCGGTCGACCGCGCGGCGTCGCCAACGGCGGTCGATGTTCAGGCTCAGCACATGGTTCAGGAGGTCGTAGCGCGGAGCGATCTCGGAGAAGATCGTCCGGACCTGCCGCTCTCGCGCTTCGCCCCGGTCAGGGCGTGCTTCGGGGGAGATCGCCATCGGAAGAGTCAGGGAGTAGATTCGGCACTCGGACCCCGGCCGGGCCGGGCGCTGAAACCTTGCGAAAACAAGAGCCGTAGGGAAGGCCGGAACGCACCGTATCCTGCAGAACACGAACCGGAGCCAGCTCCCTGGTGGACTACAGCCAGCTCGACGACCGTCAGCTCGCCCAGTGGGCGTGCGAGGGTCGGGAACGCGCCTTTCGGGAGATCCTGACCCGATACGAGAGGCCCGTGTTCTCCCTGGTCTACCGCATGATTCGTGATCGCTCGCGGGCCGAGGACGTGGCGCAGGAGGCCTTCATCAAGGCCTTCAACGCGATCCAGTCTTACAACCCTTCTTACAAGTTCTCGAGCTGGATGTTCAAGATCGCGAACAACCTCGCGATCGATCACCTCCGCCGGAGGGAGCTCGACACCGTCTCGATCCATGGCTCGGCTCACGCCGACTCGAACGAGGAGGCGGAGCGCAGTCGGATCACCCTGGTCGACGAGGGCGAGTCCCCCGAGGAGTACGTGGAGAACCGGGAGCTCGGCTCGCAGATCGAACGGGCCATGGGACGCCTCCGACCGGAGTATCGGACCGCCATCGTCCTTCGACACGTCGAAGGTCACTCCTACGAGGAGATCTCCCAGGTCATGGAGGTACCCCTCGGCACGGTGAAGACCTACATCCACCGGGCCCGGGCCGAGCTGAAGGAGCTGCTCGCGGGGGTGGCAGCATGAACCGCTCCCTGAAACCCCGCCGCGAGAGAATCCGTAGGGAGACACAGCTCCCCGACACACACTCGAACCAGGAGGCAGCTTGACCCGCCCCGCCGAACATCTCTCCGAGGAGATCGTCCAGGAGTACCTGGACGATGTGCTCGGTCTTGAGGCACGGGCCCGGGTCGAACGGCACCTCGCCGCCTGTGCCCGCTGCGCGGCCGAGATGGACGCATGGCAGACCCTCTTCTCCGGACTCGGGGAGCTCCCGGAGCTCGGCCCCGCCGAGGGGTTCACCGATCGGGTCATGGACGCCGCGCCGCTGCGGCCCTCCCTCGGTCGTCGGATCGCAGAGCACACCCGCAGGGTCCTCGGTCGCGGTGCCGGCTCCCTCACGGACCACCTCTCCCCGCAAGGGCTCCAGGACCTTCTGGACGGTGCCCTCGGGGCGGGCGACCGGCGCCGGGCCGAGGCCCACCTCAAGGCCTGTGCCTCCTGCCGGAACGAGCTCGGAGGGTGGCAGGGAGTCTTCGCGCGGCTCTCCGAACTCGAGCGGGTCCCGGCCCCGGAGGGATTCGGAGACCGGGTCTTCACCGCCTGGCGGGAAGCCCGGTCCGAGGTGCTCGCCCCCGCGCGAGCCGTCTCGCCCCGGGTTTCCTTCGTCTCGGGTCTGGTCGGGCTGACCGAGCGGCTCCTCCCGAGCACTCCGAAGGGGTGGGCAGCAGGCGCGGTCGTCGCCTTCATCCCGATGCTGCCGCTCCTCTTCATCGTGGGTGCCGTCGTGTCACACCCCCTGCTCACCTTCGATGGACTCGTCTCCCTCGCCGTCTGGCTCGCCGCCGACGCCCTTCAGGGCCTCGGCGCGCTCGTGGCGGTCGAGCTCCTCGGCCATCCCGTCGCCCTTTCGCTCTGGAAGGGTGTCGGCGCCCTCGCAAGCACACCGGCCCTTGCGGCCACCGGTCTCGCCGCCGTCTGGGGTGCCTCGCTCCTCTCGGCCTGGATTCTCTACCGACACCTCATCGCCCCTTCGAGAGCGAGAGTTCCTCATGCCTGACTTCGGTACGCGGGGGCGTGTCCCCCTCCTTGTCCTCTTCCTCCTTGCTGCGTTCGGCTTCGGACTCGCGAACCCTGCGGCCGCCCAGGAGCGCCCCCTCGTCTCGAGCGAAGTGACGGTCTCGGGAACCGAGCTCGCACTTTCACTCGAGTTCGTCCGGGGCGACCCCCTCCGGGTCGTTCTGCGTGACGGCCGGGTCCTGATCGACGGGGACGAGGCCGGACGCTACACCCGTGGCGGTGCTCTCGAGGGGGCATGGCGCTCCCTCCTGGGCGAACTCGTCTCCCTCGACGAGCCCGGCATCGTGACCCGCCTCGCAGGGTGGCGTGCTCCCACCGGACTCGACGAGCCCGCCTCGACGAGCGCGGCACGGATCGAGGCGCGGCTCGCCGACGCCCTTCGCGACGCGGCCGCTCCCGATGCGCCGATCCGGGTCATCGAGGGGGGAACCGGACTCCAGGAGGCCTTCGAGTCCCTCGTCCTCCAGCCAGAACGGCTCCGGAGCCTGACGGCCGCGATGGCGAGTCTCAGGGGCGAGGAGATCGCGGTCCGGATCGGGGAGCCCTTCACCGTGCCCGAGGGCGAGACGCGGCCCGGCTCCCTCCTCGCCCTCGATGCGGACCTTCACATCGAGGGCGAGGTCGAGGGGAGCGTCGCCGCGATCGGGGGAACCGTCCTTCTTGGCGAGGGCGCCCGGATCGGGGGCGACCTCCTCTGGGCCTTCGCGACGATCGAGGGGAACCGGGATGCGGTGGCCGGCGCGATCACCGAGATTTCCCCCGTCCCCGCCCGCCCCGAGAGCGAACTCCGCGAGGAGCTCCGCCGGGAGATCCAGGCCGCGGTCGAGACGGCGACCTCCGCAGTCTCGACGGTTCGCCCCGAGCGGCGCGCCACCCCGTCCGCGCTCCGCTCGATTGGCCGAGGCTTCGTGCGGGTGCTCCAGACCGTGCTGACCTTCCTAGTCCTCCTCGGGATCGGGCTCGCCCTCCTCTACTTCTTCCCGCGGCACTTCGAGGTCATGGCGAGGACCGCCCGACACTCGACCGGCTCCTCGGCGCTCGTCGGACTCGCCGGTGCCTTCCTGGCCTTTCCGGCCTGGCTCTTCGGGGTCGTTGCGCTCGCCGTCACGATTGTCGGGATCCCGATCATGGTGCTCTGGATCCCCCTCTTCCCCCTTGCGGTCGCGGCGGCGGCAACGGTGGGGCTGATCCTGGTGGCACGGAACCTCGGCCGCTGGTTCGCGGACCGGGATCCGGAGGGCTTTGCCCCGGAGGAGCGCCAGCGTCCCGCTGTCCAGCTCGGCATCGGTCTCGCGGTCCTCGTCGGGGCCTTTGCGGTGGCGGGGGTACTCCAGATGGGAGGAGCCTGGCTCGGGATGTTCCGCGGGCTCTTCGTCGCGATCGGCATCCTTGCCACAGCGGTCGCCGGGCTGATCGGCTTCGGGGCCGTGCTCCTCTCGCGGGGCGGGCGGGACGCGCGCTACGCGGGATCGGGATGGGTCTTCCGGGAGGGGGAAGGCGATCCGGGCGGGGTCGAGCCATGAGGGCCGCCTCCCTCCTGGGGCTCACCCTCCTCCTCGCGATCGGCGAGGGAGTCGAGGCCCAGGGCACGAGCACCTTCCAGGCCTCCCGGCAGGCCCAGACCGAGGAGGAACTCCGGGCCGAGGTGAGCTTCGGAGCGGGGACGATCCGAGTCTCGCCTCTCGAGTCGAGCCACCTCTACCGGCTCCTCGTGCGCTTCGACGAGGGGGTGGTCGAGCCCGAGCACAGCTACTCCGACGGGCTCCTGCGGGTCGGGGCACGCACGATCGCCAGCCGCCGGATCCTCCGGCGGACCGATGGCGAGACCTCCGTCGAGCTGGGGCTGGGCCAAACCGTGCCGACCCATCTGAAGCTCGAGCTCGGGGCGGTCCAGGGCCGCCTCGACCTCGGCGGGATCCCCCTGCGGAGCCTTGACCTCTCGACGGGTGCCTCGGACACCGAACTCCGAGTCGCTGTCCCGAACCCGATCGAGATGTCCAGTGCCCGGATCCAGGTCGGTGCGGCAGCCTTCCTCGCCTCGAACCTAGGGCACCTCCGTGCCGCGGAGATCCGGGTCGAGGCGGGGGTCGGGGACGTGCGCCTCGACATGGGCGGGCTCCTGCGTGATGACACCCGGGTCCATGTCTCGATGGGACTCGGAAACGTCGAGATCCGGGTCCCCCGCGGAGTCGGGGTGAGACTCGACCGGAGCACCTTCCTGACCGCGGTGAATGCTCCGGACCTCGTGCGCCGGGGGAGCGAGTACGTCTCCCCCGAGTGGGACGACGCCGATCGGCTCCTGCGGATCCGGCTCGACGCCGCGATCGGCAATGTCTCGATCACCCGCTACGATCCATGACGCCCCACCGCCCTGGAGCCGTCCCTCGACGCGGAATGAATCCTTTCACCCCATTCGAACGTAAGGAAGGGAGAGTCTCTTCCCCGATGACCCCAAGCTCCCGGAGGCCCCCATGCTGGGCACGCTCCTGACCTTTTTCGCTGTTGGAATCATCACACTCATCGTGGTCGGTGTGGCCCTCTCGATCGTGGGCACGGTCTTCTCGATCGCCTTCGGGCTCGCGGGCTTTCTCCTCTTCAAGGTCGCCCCGATCCTTCTGCTCGGCTGGCTGGTGCTGAAGTTCCTCGAGCGCCGAAAGTCGGTCGATTCCCTCACGGCCGCCGACCGGAAGTGGCTCGAAGGGGGCTCCTGACCCCCGGACTTCACTCCCCGGGGAGGACCCGGACCGGAGCACCAATCCCCACGCCGAGCACTTCGAGCGCCGAGCCGTCCCGGGCCGCGACCTCGAGCCGGCCATCCGAATTCACGAGGGCGACCGGCTGGAGGGGCGCGGCCTCTCCGTAGGTTCGCACGACGGACAGCCTCCGACCCGCGAGTTCGACGCCCCGAGCCCCGGAGAGCCGCTCACCCGGCACATTCGTGATGAGGTTCCCGAACCGATCCGCCGAGATCACCTCTCCCACGATTCCTCCCTCCTCCTCGACCGGAACTGGCTCCTCGAGCCGGAAGGGGTCCTCGACCCGGGGGCCGAGGAGGGAGATGTGCACGCCCCGCGCCAGATACCCCGCAGCCGGAGCGAAGACGTCGCGGCCGTGGAAGGTCCGGCTCCCGCCGCGCCGAATGAAGCGGGGGTCTTCAAGAGAGGTGGCCCTCCATTGCAGGGCCTCGTCAAGAATCGGGGTGACCAGGCCGTTGTCGGGGAGCACGAGAAAACGCCGATCGGCTTCGATCGCCAGCGCCCGCCGCTCCGTTCCCACCCCCGGATCCACGACGGCGAGATGCACGGTCCCCTCGGGGTAGACCTTCCAGTAGCGCGAGAGGGCAAGGGCCGCTCCCCGGATGTTCCCGGGGGCAACGTCATGGGAGACATCGTCGAGCGTTGCAAGCGGGTGAATCGCGGAGATGACCCCCTTCATGACCCCGACGTAGCCGTCGCGGGTCCCGAAGTCGGTGAGGAGGGTGATCCTTGACATCGAGTCTCTGGTCAGGCCTCGGCAGGAGCCGGCCGCCAGGCGGTCGACACCTCGAGGTCGTCGAGGATCCTCTCGCGATCCTCGAAGTCATCGATCAGTCGATCCGCGTGCTCCGCGGGCTCGACTCCATGGAAGAGCAGGTCTTCCAGTGTCTCCGGGTAGTCGCGCACGATCGCATGGAGCGGAGCCGAGGCCAGTTCCTCGCGCGAGGGCCGGGGGAGGAAGGGAAAGCGCATCAGGCTGACACACCCTCCTTGGCGCCCCGCACCGCGCCGAAGACCTCGCCGGCCAGTGCGGTGAGCGCCTTCGCAGCCGGGGACTCCGGGGCAGAGAGCACCGTCGGCCTCCCCGCGTCGCCCGCCTTCCGGATCTCGGGGTCGAGAGGGACGCGGCCGAGGAAGTCAAGCCCCATCTCGCGTGCCAGGCGCTCTCCTCCGCCTGACCCGAACACGTCGATCGTCTCACCACAGTGCGGGCACTCGAGGGGTCCCATGTTCTCGACGATTCCGAGGACGCGGGTATTCACGCGCTCGAACATCTTCACCCCACGACGCACGTCGCCGGTCGAGACCGCCTGAGGGGTCGTCACCATGACCGCACCATCGAGGTCGATCGTCTGGACGAGGGACAGCTGGGCGTCGCCGGTTCCCGGGGGCATGTCGACGACGAGAACGTCGAGGGGTCCCCACTCGACCTGTTCCAGAAACTGCTTGAGAATCCCCGCGATGAGGGGGCCGCGCATGATTGCCGGCTGCTCGTCCTCGAGGAGGAATCCGAGGCTCATGAGTCGAACTCCGTGCGCCTCGAGCGGCTCGATCATCTCCTTGCCCTTTCCTCCGCTGACACGGGGCCTACGGGATTCGCCGAACATTCGCGGAATGTTGGGCCCGTAGATGTCCGCGTCGAGGAGCCCCACCCTGAGGCCTCCCGCCGCCAGCGCGGCGGCGAGGTTCGAGGCGACCATCGACTTGCCGACCCCTCCCTTGCCCGAAGAGACGGCGATCACATGGTCCGTGGCGGCCAGGATCCCGGGCTTCGGGGTGGGCGCGGGGACGGAGCCGGGCTGGAGGCCTCCACCCCGCGGTGGCTGGGGTCCGGGCGCGGCCGGAGGCGCCGCCGTGCCCCCCCCTCGCGGAGCGGGCTCCGCCGGCGAGCTGGGCAGCTGCATCGTCACCTTTACCGAGGTCACGCCATCGATCGCCTCGACGGCGGAGCGCGCCTCGCGAACGAGGGACCCGGGGTCGTCCGGACCGAGGACGACACCAAACCGGATGGCTCCTCCTTCGTCGATTTCGAGCTTTCGAATGTGTCCGCCCGAGATCAGGTTCTCGGCGGAGTTCGGATGGCGGACCTCGGAGAGTGCGGTGAGGACCGCGCGCTTCAGCTCACTCGTATTCATGAAGAAAATCCCTGTTTCGGGCAAAGTCGCGCTGTCGGGCGACCTCCGTGGGCAGGTGTTCGGATCGGGGAAAGGGCGACCCGCTCGACCGGGCCCCACGGGCAACACCCAGCCACATCGGCAGCCGCCGCTCGTCAGGTGTCAGACCGCCAGGACCTCGTTCACCTCGGGGAGGGTGCTCCGGATCCTCTTCTCGATGCCCTGCTTGAGCGTGAACATGGAGATGGGACAGGACTCGCAGGCCCCCAGAAGTCTCAGGTGCACGATCCCGTCCTCTTCGTCGTAGCCGAGGAATTCGACATCCCCGCCGTCGGCGTGGAGGGCCGGGCGGATCTGTTCCAGAACTTCCCGGATCCTCTCCTCTTTGTTCATCGTGCGGGCTCCAATCGTGGGATGATGCCGCTCGGAGACATTCTCCGTCAAAGCTAAGCTACCCCCTCGGGGGGGCGAGTCAACCTCGGGGAATCAACCGGCATCGAGCCCCCCGAGGAGGTCGGCGTGGAGTTCCTCTACCCCCTCAATCCCGACGGAGATCCTGACGAAGCCCGGGGGAATCCCGGCCGCAGCAAGCTCGGCAGGCTCGAGCCCGCGATGCGAGGTGCGGGCCGGCAGCGAGACCAGGGTCTCGACCCCGCCGAGACTGGGTGCCACGGCACCAATTCGCAGTGCACCGCAGAAGGCGTCCGCGGCCGCGTCGCCTCCCGCAAGGACGAGGCCGAGCATGCCCCCGTACCCGTCAAGGAGCTCTGCGGCGAGGGCGTGGTCGGGGTGGTCCGGGAGCCCCGGGTAGACGACCCGCTCGACCCGAGGGTCGCCCCGGAGCCGCTGAGCGAGCTCGAGCGCGTTTGCATTGTGCCGGGCCATCCGGACGGGCAGGGTCCGGAGTCCCCGGTCGAGAAGCCACGCGGCATGGGGGTCGAGGGGTGCGCCGTAGAGCTGCATCATCCGCTCAACCCGACCGATCCGTTCCGCGTCGCCCGCGACGACCCCGGCGATGATGTCGGAGTGGCCCCCGAGGTACTTCGTGGCTGAGTGGATCACGAGGTCGGCGCCGAACGCCCCCGCCCGCAGGTTCATGGGCGAGGCGAAGGTCACGTCCATCACGAGGGGGATCCCCGCAGCCCGGGCGAACGCAGCGACCGGGCGCGGATCGAAGACGCGCAGCATCGGGTTCGTCGGCACCTCGAGGTAGAAGGCCCGGGTACGCGGAGTGAGCGCCCCCTCCCAGCTCCCCTCGATCTCCGGGTCGACCAGGACGACCTCGATCCCGCGCCGTGGGAACTCCTCGACGAAGAGCGCACGCGTGGCGCCGTACAGGTGCCGCGAGGAGACGAGTCGATCCCCGGACTCGAGGAGCGAGAGGAGGGTCATCGAGATCGCACCCATCCCGCTCCCGAGGGCCAGCCCCGCCTCCATTCCCTCGAGTGCAGCCACTTTCGCGCCGACGAGAAGCTGGTTCGGGTTGTTACCGTAGCGGGAGTAGCGAATCGGCCGATCGTCGCCGGGGCCTCCGCCAAGGAAGGTGGCGGACTGCACGATCGAGGGCACGACCGGCTCCCCCTCGACCGCGAGCGCGCGCCCGGCGTGGACCGCGAGGGTCGAGGGGTCGGTTCGGGGTTGCGGGGGCATGGTGCCTTCTTCCGTTGCTCGGGTCATCGGTCGTCCGGAACGAGGGTGCTCAGCGCGTGCAGGTCGCCCTTCAGGGGATGGCGGAAGAGGAGCCCGCGTGCAGCCAGTCCCCGAGCGATGCGGCGCGCCTCCTCGGTGCCGAAGCGATCGGGTAGCTCGCGTGCGGGAAGGGTCCCCGCTTCCTCCACGATCGACCAGACCTCGGCTTCGGCCCGGGAGTGGACCCCGAGGAGTTCGTATCGCGTGCCGGCCTCTCCGCGTGCGACGGTCGCGAGCCCGTGCCGATCAAGGACCTCGAGGATCGGTTCGCGGTGGTGCTCGCGGAGGCCCCGGAAGACGTAGAAGAGGGAGGCTGCGCGACCCTCGGTGGTCCGGCCGAGGAGGAGCTTGGCCACGACCTCGTCGGCGCAGGAGTAGTCGAGGATCGAGACCGACGAGAGGTCAACGAGGGAGAGGGCCGGGAGCTCGAGCTCGCGGAGTTGCGTCTCGATCGCGAGCCGGACAGCGCGCCCGGTGGGGCGGGTGACGAGGTGCGAGTAGAGGTTCGCGACGCTCCGGTCGAGGAGGTCGCGCACGTCGACGGCAAAGGCATCGAGCTGGAGTTCGCGTTCGCGCTTCATCGGTCGTCGCCTTCGACGCGCTCGGGGAGAAGGATCGTGATCCAGGCGCCCGGAAAGGGGGCCAGCTTCTGTTCCATCGGGGGGAGATCCTCCCAGTCGGGGACATCGGCGATGCGGGCGGTGCCGCTCCGCACCGAGATCAGGCCATCCCAGCGCCGCACCTGCTTGCGGATCTGCTGGATGCCCTGCCCGCGACCCTGGTCCGCAAAGCGAGTCAGGCCATGGATGAATGCAGCCTCGAGCGCGGTGGTGTCGCTCCAGCGATCCCCATAACGACCGGAGTGCTCGTCGGAGAGGGACCCACGGAACCCGCGGCCAAGGTCTCCCACGGCGAGCACCAGGACGTTGCGGCCGAGGCGGCGGCTCCAGTTGTAGCTCTGGGCCGCGACCCACCCCGGTGCCTCGGCGTGCTCGAGTATGTTCTGGCAGACCTCGCTCAGGATGACGGAGAACTGGATCACCGCCGAGGCGGGGTAGTTGAGGGCCCTGGTCAGGATCGTACCCGCGCGCTCCTGCACGCGCTCGACCACCGCGTGGACATCGTGGTTCTCCGAGATCGGAGTGACCTCGAGGAGGACGTCCGAGCTTCCGCTCCGGCGGCGGCGGGTCTCGTCGACCTCCATGAATCGGGCCGCCTCTTCGAAGAAACCCATGCGCGCGAGGTAGCCCGAGACCTCGGTCGACTCCGGCGACCGCAGGAGGGTCGGGGCACCCGATCGCTCACCGGCGACACGTCCCGCCCCGAGGAGGGCGAGCATCCCAACGGGATCGATCCAGCGCAGGTGGCGTGCATCGAGGAGGACCCGCTCTCCCGAGACTTCGTCGAGGTCGGCCGCGAGCCGGTCGAAGGCGTGGAAGTCGAGGGTCGTGGGAAGATCGAGAACTCTCATCCTGCCTCGCTTCGGCGCGGGAGGCGCCCCTGAAGGTGAAGGTGCAACCCGCGCGCTCCCCGATACCCTGCGTTTCGGGCCGAGAGGTCATTCGCCCGGTCGAGGGCCTCCTCGAGGGTGTCACCGGCCAGAAGACGCGCGAAGAAGGTCGAGCCCCAGACGTCTCCACACCCCGTGGGATCGGCGAGTTCCACCCCCGGGGCGGCCGACACCTTTCCCGAACGGACCGGCCCCGACGCCCCCATGTTCCTGCGCAGCGCGGGCCAACCGAAGGGGTTGGGCTCGAACCCGCCGGCGGCAAGCCACGCGGCACCCCGCTCGGCCAGGGTGACGGTCATGAGCTTCAGCCGGGGGCCGATCGCGCGAGATGCCAGGGCCCAGGGGTCCTCCACCCCACCTCCGAGGAGCTCGAACTCGTCCTCGTTCATCTGCACCGCATCGAAGGCGGCCAGCCATGCAGCCCGATCGGGCAGGGGGCGCGGAATCCGTTCCCCTTCCCGTCCCACGCCGAGGAAGAGCGAGTGCAGGTCGGCGTAGATCGGACCCTTGAAGGAGTCATGGAGCGCCTGTGCCGTCTCGAGCTCCATCTCGAAGCCGCTGATGAAGTTGATATAGAGGGCATCGCAGAGCGACACGAGGGGGGCCAGCTCGGACCAGCGCCAGGGTGGGACGCCGCCCGAAAGCCGCTCCGTGCGCCGGTCGGGACCCCGGTAGAGCAGCTCCACCCGGTTGTTCGGCTCCGGGACCAGCACGATCCCCGGCTCGGGTCGCACCCGCGGGAGTTCCCGGATGAAGCGCATGGCGGGCTCGGCCAGGTCCCGTCCGACCTTCACGATGGGAAGAACCTCCCACTCCGGTCCGAGGCTGGCCACCAGGGCGCCGAGGGAGTATCCGATCCCTCCCCATTCCTGACGAGGCCCCGTGCCCTGCGCGGGCCGATGGATCGTGTCCCAGACGAGGGTGCCGATGACCCCGAGCACCCGCTGCTCGCCCGTTGCGGGGGTCCTCACCCGCCCACCTCGAAGCGGCGAATACGGACGCCGTCCTCTTCCTCGATCTCGGCCAGTCCGAGGCGCGCCCGGACCTCCCGACGGCGGCGTATGCGATCCTGGATCGCCCGGTTTCGCGCAAGTGCCTCGTCCCGGACATAGGGATGACCATGGTGCAGGTGCACGACTGGCGTCCGAAACCGCGCCTGGATCCCTCTCACACCGAGATGGACGAGCCGCTCCCCGAGCGCACGGTCCTCTCCACCCCACTCCATGTCCAGGTCAAAGCCATTCACCTGGATGAGGTGATCCCGGAAGGTCGAGGCATTGTGTCCGTTCCACGTGGCCCGGGTTGGCGTGAGACGATCGAGGAGAGCCGCCGTGGAGGGGCCCCGCCCGACCCGCAGAGCCTTGCGACCGGGCCGCCACCCACGGGCGCGAAGCCATGCGGGATCGAAGACGCGACCCTCCCGCACGGCCTCGACCGTGACCTCGCCCGTCACCTCGGGCGGAAGCTTGAGGTAGCCACCCGAAACGAAGCGCCCGCGTCGGGCCAGGGCCAGGTGCCGCTCGACGAAGTGGGGGTTGGGAATGCAGTCACCATCCGAGAAGATGAGGTATTCGGCCGTCGACGCCAGGATCGCCCGGTTCAGCGCGAGGGTCTTGCGGAACCCCCTGTCCGGGTGGAGCACGTGCACGATCGGGATCCCGATCGCCTCGGCCGCGACCGCGACCACGCGGGCCGTGGCCTCGCCCGAACCGTCATCCGCGACGAGGATCTCGTGCGGGGGACAGCTCTGGCAACCGTATCCGGCAAGGGCAAGGCGGAGGTACTCGGGCTGCTCGTAGGTCGAGAGCACGACCCCCGTCCGCCAGATCCCTCCCGGACGCACCCGCCTCAGTCCCCGAGAGACAGGACGGCGAGGAATGCCTCCTGCGGAATCTCCACGCTGCCGACCTGCTTCATCCTCTTCTTGCCCTCCTTCTGCTTCTCGAGAAGCTTGCGCTTGCGCGTGATGTCACCCCCGTAGCACTTCGCAGTGACGTTCTTCCGGACTGCCTTCACATTCTCGCGCGCGACGATCCGGCTCCCGATCGTGGCCTGGAGCGCCACCTCGAACTGCTGACGGGGGATCAGCTCGCGAAGCCGCTTCACGAGCCCGCGACCATGCGTCTCGGCCTTGTCCTGGTGGATGATCACGGAGAACGCGTCGACCGGGTCTCCGTTCACGAGAATGTCGAGCCGGACGAGCTTGTCGGGGCGGTACTCGAGGAACTCGTAGTCAAAGGAGGCATAGCCCCGCGTCGAACTCTTGAGCCGGTCGTAGAAATCGAGGACGATCTCGGCCAGGGGAAGCTCGTAGTCGAGCTCGACCCGTTGCCCGTCGAGATAATGCATGCCGAGGAAGACCCCGCGTCGCTCGTGTGCCAGCTTCTGGATGTTCCCGATGAACTCGGAGGGGCTCATGATCCGCGCCTTCACGATCGGCTCGGCGATCCGATCGATCCGGCCCCGGTCCGGGAGCTTCGTGGGCGTCTCGACGGCGACCATCGTCCCGTCCGTGAGGTGCACGTGATACTCCACGTTCGGTACGGTCGTGATGAGTTCGACCCCGAATTCCCGACTCAGCCGCTCCTGGACAATCTCCATGTGCAGGAGCCCGAGGAACCCGCAGCGGAACCCGAAACCGAGCGCAGCCGAGGTCTCGGGCTCGTAGTGAAGGGAGGCATCGTTCAGGCGAAGGCGGTCGAGCGCCTCCCGCAACTCCTCGAACTCGTCGGAGTCGGTGGGATAGAGGCCGGCAAAGACCATGGGCCGCACTTCCTGGTACCCCGGCAGGAGCTCCCTGTCGGGGTCGTTTCCATCGAAGATCGTATCCCCGACCCGGGTATGCGAGACTTCCTTGATCGCCGCCACGAGGTAGCCGACCTCACCGGGACCGAGGGCGTCGGTCGGAAACCGCTTCAGCCTCTGGAACCCCACCTCCGTGACCTCGTACTCCTCGTCATGCGCACCGAAGGCAATGCGCTGTCCCTTCCGAACGACGCCGTCCACGACACGGATCGAGGGCACCGCCCCCAGGTACTTGTCATAGTAGGAGTCGAAGATGAGGGCGCGCAGGGGGGCGTCCGGATCCCCCTCGGGAGGCGGCACCAGATCCACGACGGATTCCAGGATCTCCCTGATGCCGGTCCCCTCCTTGGCGCTCGCGAGCAGGACCGAGTCGGGATCCACCCCGAGGAGATCGACAATCTCGTCGCGGCGCCGCTCGGGCTCCGCGCCGGGGAGGTCGATCTTGTTCAGGACGGGGATCACCTCGAGCCCCGCGTCCATCGCGAGCAGGAGGTTCGAGAGGGTCTGAGCCTGGATCCCCTGGCTCGCGTCCACGACGAGGATCGCCCCCTCGCAGGCAGCGAGGGACCGGGAGACCTCGTAGGTGAAATCGACGTGCCCCGGGGTGTCGATCAGGTTGAGCTGGTACCTGGTCCCGTCGTCCGCCTCGTAGTCCATGCGCACGGCATGGAGCTTGATCGTGATGCCCCGCTCCCGTTCGAGCTCGTTCGAGTCCAGGACCTGTTCCCGCATCGCGCGCGAGTCCAGCGCACCCGTGGCCTCCAGAAGCCGGTCGGCCAGCGTCGACTTCCCGTGGTCGATGTGGGCGATGATGCAGAAGTTGCGAATCAGTTCGGTGCGCACGAAGACCGTTGGTCGGCAGGGTTCACTTCGAAGGGGGAGACAACCTTCCAACATAACCGGGTCCGGTGGGGGGATCAATCAAATTGCTTCACGGTCGACCCGTCCCCGGGGGGTGGCGCGAGGACCCTGGCGGCACTAGCCTGAGAGCAGTCCGCGTCAGTCCCTCTTCTCAGTCTCGACCATGTCCCTGCGCTTTCTCATCGTCCTGCTCATGGCCCTCTTCGCCGGGATGCCGCGCGCTCTCCCGGCCCAGGAGGTCCTCGACCAGATCCGGGCCCTCTCGAGCGGGAATGCCCAGGCGTACGCAAGTCCCCTCGTCGAGGGGCTGAACCTGGCGATCACGGGAGGATTCGCGGACCGGGCCCGTCCTATGAAGCCCTTCGGCTTCGACCTCTCCTTCAGAATCCTCGCCGCCCTCCCCAGTGCCGAGCAGGAGCGCTTCACCGCGATCCTCCCCGACTCCTTCGTCTGGAACGGGACCAGCTACCTCGCCCCCTACGAGACCACGGGGCCCGACGGCACCTCCCCCACGATCGTGGGCACCGGAGTGGGAGCCACCCTCGCTCCGCAGGGCGCCTTCGAGCGTGACCTCCTGCAGGCGGGGCTGGACCCGGACGACTTCCGGGTCATCCTGCCCGGCGGCCTCGACCTCCCCGCCGTCCCCCTTGTCGTCTTCCAGGGTGCCGTCGGCGTGGGCTTCGGCACGGAGGTGGCACTCCGCTTTCTTCCCGCGGTCGAGATCTCGCCCGAAGTGGGTGCCCTCCGCTCACACGGACTCAGCGTGCACCATGCGGTTTCGCACTGGTTCTCTTCTCCCGTGGACCTCATGGTCACCCTGGGCCTCCAGGACGCATCGGCCGGGCACTACCTCCAGAGCACGAGCACGAGCCTGGGTCTCCTGGCCGGCGTGAACGCCGGCCCCATGAGCTTCCTCGGCGGAACCCTCCTGCGGGATGCGAGCACCGAGCTCCGGTGGAAGGTCGAGAACCCCGGTGAGAACCCGGCACTCCCCGCGGACGGTCTCGACCTCTCCTTCCAGAGCCAGGCACGGGGTGACCCGAGCTACCTTCTGGGCGCCCGCCTGCAGCTCCTCGCCCTCAACCTCTCGGGGCACTACCTCTTCGGATCGTACCGCCTCGTCTCTCTGAAGCTCGGCCTCGGACTCCCCTGATCGGGCTTCCCCGGAAGATTCAGCCCCCTCCGGGTCGCCCGGGGGGTGGCGTGCGACGCTCGAGAACAGGGCGGACCACTCCCCCCGAGTCTGCGGGCCGGCCTCCGACCGTACCCCCTGCGCCCCGCCCGAGGACCGATGTCGGCGCCGGCAACACCCGGCTCCTGAGCACCTCGGGGAGGGTCTCCCCGGACCGGCCGGGCTCATCGCCTCTCATCGTCTCGCCCCATGCCCCCATCACGGAGCTTCCCCGGATCAGCTCGGGAGGAAGGGTCGCTCCCATCGCCGCCCGCGTCCGCACGAGCGGTGTTCCCCTCTCCCCCTCGGCCCGTTCCTTGAACTCGAACTGGGGTGCGCCACCCACCGGGGGCCGTGCGTAGACGACCCGCGTACCGCGGTACCGGGTGCTCGGGTAGAAGTAGGGATCGTTGTAGATCACGACCCTGAAGCTGGTGCAGGTGTAGTGGTACGGGTTCCAGCTCCGGAAGGGTTGGGCCGTGTGGCAGTCATAGCAGAGAAACCGCGGAAAGGAGTACGCCTGACCCACATGGTAGGCCGTGAAGTCAAGCGCGAAGGGGACCTCCTCCCAATCCGGGAGGAGCACCTCCGTGAAGGCGTCCATCGCCTCGTACGGATCCGAGTAGACCCGGGACGTCACCCCCGAGAGATCCCAGCCACCCGTGAGGGGCGAGTAACGGAAGCGCGAGAAGTCGAAGGGATCCGTCGAGGTCAGCATGAAGAAGTACCCCACACCCGGGTCTTCCGCCACGCGCCAGGTCGGCCCCCCCGGCATGATGAGCCGATAGTCGCGCTCTGCCCTGACCCAGTCCGTGTCCCCCGGCGTCGCGGGGAAGAGGAGCCGCACGAGCCCATTCGTGTCGATGTGGAAGAGCGCGGTGTAGGCATCGTGCGAGGAGCGGAAGTAGACCCGCACCTCGTCACCCCGATGGAGCACCGGATCGGCACCCCGGTCGAGCCAGACGCGTGCCTCGAGGATCAGATCGGGCGGTGCCGCTTCGGGACCGGAGATCGCCGGACGCGGCTTCGCCGGCACCCCGTCGCGGAGCTCCCCCGCGAGGGGGAGTGCGACGAGGAAGATCGAAAGGCAGACCAACGCGGCGGGCGTGCGTCTCATCGCCGCTGCCCGTGCCCGGCGGTTTCCGGCATCGTGTCGAGCACCCTGAACCAGGTCCATGTTCTCCAATTGATGACAACCCCGTTTCATATGCATTACCCGTGCCGCCGCGAAAGGATCGGGATTCATGACCTCGCCGCGAGACCCGTCCCCCCGAGGGGACACCCGGGCCCGCCCCACGGGGACACTCGCCTCCCGCCCGGCCCCCGCCTACATTCCCCGACTCCAGAACGAACTCCGCCACCCTCCCGGACACCGACGTGATTCCTCGACCGCGCCCGACTGCGCTCCTGCCTGCGCTCCTGCTCCTCGTGGCATGCGCCGATCCCGGTCCCGGGGAGCGGGCCGCAGCCTCCTCCCCGGATCGCCCGGTCGCCCTCGTGACCGGCTCGACCGACGGACTCGGCCGCGAGCTCGCCCTCCACCTCGCCTCCGAGGGGTGGCACGTCATCGTCCATGGCCGAAGCCTCGAGCGAGGTGCCGAGGTCGTGCGCCTCATCGAGGAAGGAGGCCGGGGGAGCGCCCGCTTCATCCCCGCCGACCTCGCGATCCTGGACGAGGTCCGTCACCTCGCCACGGCCGTCGCCGAGACGTCCGACCGGCTGGACCTTCTCGTGAACAATGCCGGGATCGGCCCCGGCGCCCCCGGCCACGAGCGCGTCGTCACCCCCGACGGCCACGAGCTCCGCTTTCAGGTGAACTACCTCTCCGGCTTCCTCCTCACCCGGATGCTCCTCCCCCTCCTCCTCGACTCGAGCCCCTCCAGGGTCCTGAACGTCGCCTCGCGCCGGCAGGAGCCCCTCGACTTCGACAACCTCGACCTCGCCGAAGGGTACTCGGGCGGAAGGGCATACGGGCAGAGCAAGCTCGCCCAGATCCTGTTCACCTACGACCTCGCCGCCACCCTCGAGGGGACCGGGGTCGAGGTCCGGGCGGTGCATCCCGCCCCGGCGATGGACACCGGCCTCGTGCGGGAGACCGGCTCCCAGCCCGCCTCCACCGTCGACGACGGGCTCCGGGCCCTCCTCGCCACCCTCGAGCACGAGGGCCCCGGCGGCCCCTGGTTCTTCGAAGGCACGCCCGCCGATCCCCACCCCGACGCCCTCGATCCCGCGATCCGCGAGCGGCTCCGGATCCTGAGCGAGGAGCTCACCGCCGCTCCCCCCGTCCCCTCCCCCGCGCCGGGCCGATGAACCGTCCCGCCCCCGCGGGTTCGCCGGGCAGCGCGCGCCGGGCCGACCTCCTCACGCCCCGCGAACTCGCCGGGCTCCGCGGACTCGAGCTCCTCGCGACC
>SLDT01000071.1 GCA_007125125.1 Gemmatimonadota bacterium
GGTCTCCATCACCCGGTTCGGTCTTTCGGCTTGTTCCTCTCGGGGCCGCAACCAGCCGTCGCTCCAGCTCCAAACCGTCCCGACGGCTCCTTGAGGGCGGGGTTCTTCAACAGCCTTCTAAAAGGCTGTTGAAGAAGTAAAGCGGCCCCCGCGAAGGGGTCTTGCGGTCCTGGTCAAGGCGGAGCGCCGACAGCGATCGGGCACCCGGCGGAGCCGGGTCGGCATCGGTGAGGCGCTCCAACGCGGATCCGGGGCCGCACCCCCCCTTCGCCCTTCGGGTTGGGGCGGTTCAAAACGCGTAATCGAGACTCAGTCGGAGGTTCCGGGGCGGGGCCACGCGGGTCTCGAAGCGAACCGCGGAGTCGATGTAGAAGGCGTCGGTCAGGTTGGACACGGTCATGGAGACGCCCATCTGCCCGCGCCGATACCCGGCGAAGCCGTTGGCCACAGTGTAGGCCGGCATGATCCAGGCGTCACCGCCCGAGCCGGCCTGCTCGCCCATGTGATTGAGGCCGCCGCCGAGGTAGAAGCCGCGCAGCGGGCCATCCAGGAAGTCGTGGCGCCCGAAGAGCGCTGCCGAGAAGTCGCTCACGCGCTCGACGCGGCTGCCATCGGGCTCGACGGCGTTCCCGACGTATACGTTCCCCCCCACCTGCCAGCCCCGGAACTGGGTCATGACCTCTGCTTCGACCCCTCGATTCTCCTGATCCAGAAGGAGGAAGTTCCCGGGGTTGTCGAAGTCAACAGTGCGATTGTTGGTCGAGACGATGTCGAAGAGCGCGAGGCCAAGGGTGAGGGCCCGGTCGTAAAGCTCCGCCCGCGCCCCGATCTCCCAGATTTCACCCACCGAGGGGGGAAGGGCCTCCTGGGCCTCTCCCAGGCTTCCGGCATTCGGCTGGAAGGTATCGGAGTTGTTCACGTAAAAGGAGAGCTCCTCGCGGGGGCGAAAGACGACGCCAAGCCTCCGGGCCACGTACGAGCTGATCTGGGAGTTCCAGTCCGACACCTTGTCAGGTCCTCCGAGCGCCATCAGGTAGATGTAGCGGAACCCTGCGACTGCGCTCACGCGCTCGTCGAAAAGAGAGACCTGGTTCATGGCGAAGGCCGAGTTCTGCCACGTGTTCTGGTAGTCCGACGCCACCGCGCCGGTGATCTCGCCCGGAGCGACCCCGAAGACCGGTGCCCGGAGGTCCAGGGACGGAAAGGCGAACACGTCACCGGTATTGAGCTGCGAGATCCGGTTGACTTCCAGTCCGGCGGAGAGCGTTTGGGGGACCCCGGCGATGGCGAAGCGGCCAGCCACCTCGACCTGCCCGTCAAAGTCCCGGATGTCCTGTACCTGCTCTCGATAGTCCCGCCGGATCGTGAACCCGTCATCCAGGAGACTCCGCGCGCGCACCTGACGGCGTTCATTCTCCAGCAGGTTCACCGCTCCGAAGGCCCGCAGTGACCAGTCCGGATTCAAGTCGTGGAGAAGGGAGGCGGTGAAATAGTGCTTGACACTGCTTTCGCCGTGGGGACCGTCCGTGAGTGTGAAGGACCTGGGGAGGTCCGCCGGCTCGCCCGTTGGGTCGATGAAGGTGAAGCCTACGCTGCGGTCGTCATCCGTATAGGTGTAGCTCATGGTCATTGAGCTACGGTCGGTCATGAACCAGGTCAGGGAGGGGGCCAGAAAGAGCTGTTCCACGCTGTCCAGATCCCGAAAGCTACCGGAGTTCTCGTAACCAACGATCATCCGGTACGCCAGAGGAAAGCGCTCGCCGGGCATGGGACCCGTGAGGTCTGCCTGAGCACGGACGAAGCCATTCTCACCGGAGGTGGCCTGGAACGAGCGTTGAGTCCGGACCTGCGGGATCTTCGTCACGTAGTTCAGGAATCCGCCGTTCGGGGAGTTCTGGCCGTACAGGAGGGCCGCTGGCCCCTTGATGACCTCCACCCGGTCGACGTTGAACAGGGGCGTGGGGTAGTAGCGCCGGTTGATGACGCCGTCCATGAAGGTCCAGCGAGTACGGAATCCACGCATGATGACATCGTCCCGTCGCCGATCCCGCAGACTGACGCCCGGGGCGGCGTAGCGGACCGCATCCCACGACTCGGTCGCGGCAAAGTCCTGGAGCACCCGGGAGTTCACGATGTTCACGGTCTGGGGGAGGTCCATGAGCTCGGTCCGAATCCGGGCCCCCCCCAGGGTGACCCGGCTCCGCCAGCTCGTGCCCTCGACTTCTCCAACCCGAAAGGCCGAGACCACGACCCCTTCGAGGGCGATGGCCTCTGCGGTCAGAATGAGGTCCAGGCTCGTCACCTGGCCGGCTTCAACCCTGATTCCAGACCGGGACGAGGCGGCGTAGCCCACGGATCCCGTTTCGAGACTATAGGTAACGCCGGCCTCGAGCCCGGCGATCCGGAAGCGACCATCCGGACCGGTGCGGACCCGACGCGTGACGCCCGAGGGGTCTGCGCGGACCTCGATTTCGACTCCAGCCAACGGCTGGCCCTCTGAGGAGCGGACCACGCCGGTGATGATTCCGGTCTCTTCGGTCTGTGAAGACACACCCGAGGCCGCCTGTGCTTCCGCTGCCTGGACCGACGGAAATGAAAGGACGAGCATGAACAGCGCTGCGAGAACGAGCCGGAACGAGCCGGTCGGGGGAGCATTGGGGTGGTCACAAGGTTGCATGGGGCAGCCATCCGCTTGAGGTTGAAACTCCCGACGAAGGGGGGAGTGATGCACCGGTCAGGATAGCGCCCGCGTGTGAAGATGCGGCTCCTTGCCGGTAACGCGGACGGCACGGGTGAGCGAAGGCTTCGTAACGGAGGCTCCCAGCGAGGGAGAAGCTCACCTTCCGAGGGCAGAGATCCGATCAGCCAGGAGGTCGGGGAAATCGGTGAAGATCCCGTCGACCCCGAGCTCCAGGAGGCGGTCCATGACAACGGGGTCGTTCACCGTCCAGGGATGGACGAACAGGCCATTCTGCCGCGCCGCCGCCATGAATCCTGCGTCGATCAGGGAGTGGTTCGGACCCACCCCCTGAGCGTAACCGGCCACGGCCTCCAGAACCTCTGCCGGAGTTCTTCCGGCCATGGCTTGGCGGGACAGGAGCTGCACCAGGGGAAGCTCGGGATCGAGCGTCCTGAGCCGCCGAAGGGATTCGGGGTCGAAGGACTGGATGAGGACATGCCCGCGCTCCACGGCGGCATCGCGCAGTCCGTGCCGATGGAGGAGTGCGAGGAGGGCTTCTTCCATCCCGGGGTTCTGATCCGGCTGCTTCGTTTCGGGATACCAACGCACCCGATCACCGTAGCGCGCGAAGAGTTCTGAGAGTGTGACAACGGACAGCCCCTCGAAGGAAGGGTGGGCACGGTCCGGGAAGCGCTCGTTGAACCAGCTGCCCACATCGCACTCTCGGATCTCCGCCAGAGTTCGCTCTCGAACCGGGCCGGTGCAGAACTCGCTCGGCCCCCGCGCGGTCCGGTCAAGAGTGGCGTCGTGGAACGCAACGAGCACCCCGTCCCGGGTCATCTGGAGGTCGGGTTCGAGGAAGTGTGCCCCCATCTCCACCGCCCTGTCGTATGCGGGCAGGGTGTGCTCCGGAGCATGGCCGGACGCGCCCCGGTGGGCGATGATGACGGCTTCGCCGTCGTGGACGCTGGCTGCCGGCCCACTGGACTGGGCTGGGAGGGCAAGGAGCAGAAGCGGTGCGGCGAGGAAGGCCAGGGGCAGGCAGCGAGGCATGTCGATGGGCAGGGAGATCCGCAAGAAGAAGGGGCACCGGAAGGCGGACGCGACACCGGTCGAACAAGACTATGCACGAGAGCCGTTCGACTCCAAGAGGGGGTCGGGGGTTCATGGCCTCGAGTGCATGGATTGTGACTCAGTCGGTACGAAAACCACGAGAACGGACTGAAAGGGCCTTCTCGGCGAGGGGGACCCGGATGCCTTCACCCGTGGGAGTCCATCTGCCGGCGAGCGCAGCCTGCTCCGACAGGACGAACGCATGCCCCCCCGCATCGTAGACGCTCGCTCCTTCGACGGCGTGTGCGAGGCCCAGTGGAAGGGCACTCGCGACGATGTGCAGACCCTCCCGGGCACGTCGGGTTTCACGGCTCGTTCGTGCAAACACCCGGTCCCGTCGAAGTGGCACGTCCCGGCGGCCGAATGCTGGAAGATCTGCTGCACAGGAAGCCGGCCCCCAGGTCGATCGACCCGCCTCGACAGCCCCCCGCCCACCCCTTATCCTTCGCCATGACTCTTTCAGGCGTACTCTGGGACATGGACGGGACGCTCGTCGACACCGAGCCGTACTGGATCGAGAGCGAATTCGAAGTGGTGGAGCGATTCGGAAATGCAGCCTGGAGCGAGGCCCACGCCCACGCTCTGGTGGGGATGGACCTCAGGGACGCGGCCCGGTACATGCAGGCTCACGGCGCCGTGACCCTCTCCGTCGCGGAGACCATCGACGTGCTCCTGGATGGGGTCGTGGCCCGGGTGCAGCGGCGGATCCCGTGGCGCCCCGGGGCCCGAGAGCTCCTGGCCGAGCTTCGGGAGCGGGCCATCCCCTGTGCCCTGGTCACCATGTCGTGGCGGCGTTTCGTCGATGCCATCCTTCCCTCGCTCCCAGCGGGTTCGTTCGGCGCCGTGGTCACCGGGGACGATGTACGCCGGGGAAAGCCCCACCCGGAGCCCTACCTGGCGGGGGCAGAGGGACTGGGAATCGCCGCCTCGGACTGTCTTGCCCTGGAGGACTCTCCCACCGGTGCCCGTTCGGCGCGGGCGGCAGGGTGCGTGGTGTTGGCCGTCCCGAACGTGGTGCAGGTGCCAGCCGATGACGCCCACCACCACCTCACGACCCTGACGGGCGTGGGGGTGGACGAACTGGAGCGCATCTACCGGTTGCACAGAAGCCGTGGGGCCGATCGCCCCGGCACACTCCTCACGCGACCCACCTTCTCCCGGCACTCCGGACCTCGTGGGTGACCCCCCGCTCCAACCCGAACTCTTCTCGTTGGGGCCGGGGGCACCGGTGGGCGAGGCCCCGGACTCGGGCGACGCTGCTGATCTGGCAAGGCAGCTTCCGCCAGAGCTCCGCATGGGCACTTCCTCGTGGTCTTTCCCGGGGTGGGCGGGGTTGGTCTATGATCGCTCGATACCCCGGGAGATCCTGGCGAGGCACGGTCTCTCTGCGTACAGCCGCCACCCCCTCTTCCGGGCCGTGGGTGTCGATCGGAGCTACTACGAGCCCCTGTCCCGGAGGCAGTTCGAGGCATACCGGAGTCAGGTGCCGGCGAGCTTCCGCTTCATGGTGAAGGCCGACCGGCGCCTCACCACTCCGGGAGACCCGCTCTTCCTCGATCCCGTCTGGGCCCGGGAGCAGGTGGTGGGGCCCGCCCGGGAGGGGCTCGGGGCCACGCTGGGATCGATCCTCCTCCAGTGGTCCCCCATCCCCCCGGGGGTGGTCGACGGTCCCCGACGCTTCGCGGAGCGGCTCTACCGGTTTCTCCGCGATCTGGCCAGCCCGGTCCAGGTTGTGGTGGAGCTCAGGACCCCCGCCCTCCTGACCCGGGACTACGGCGAGGCGCTTCGCCACGGTGGAGCGGTCCACGGCTACGTGGCCCACCCCCGCATGCTCCCGCTCTCCCGACAGGCCGAAGTCATTCCCCCGCGCCCCGGTGACCTCCTGCTGGTGCGATGGATGCTGGCACCAGGGGCCAGCTACGAGGCGGCCCGGGATGCCTGGGCGCCCTTCCACGCCCTCCGTGCGCCCGATCCCGAGACCCGATCCGCGGTGGCCCGACTGGTTCTGAGGGGGCTCGAGGGGGGAGGGGAGGCCATGGTCATCGTGAACAACAAGGCGGAGGGATCCTCACCCCTGTCCATCGAGGGCTTGGCCAGGCACCTCGTTCAGGGTTCCTGACCGCTTCCACTGGCCTATGGGCCTTGTGCCCTCCCAGCCGGCCGGGGCCCGGGGTGCCTCTGTCCGATTGCACGGGACGACTGCGGTCCGTAGGTTGGCCGGACTGAACAGTTCGGCATTCGCACGTTCACACTGGAGAAGGAACCATGCACGGAGGTCTTCGAGTGCCCGCAGGGGCCCTGTACCGGAGCGCGTTTTCGGCCATCCTGGTGGCCGGCGTGCTCCTCCTGCCCGCGGCGGGCGCCGCCCAGACGATCGAGGAGCGCACGGAGGGAATGCACTCCCATGACGGCTTCATTCCCGTGCACCTCGACGACGCCACGGGGAACATCTACCTCGAGGTGAGCCGGCTGGGCGAGGAGTTCCTCCATCAGATCTCGATCCGGCAGGGGACGGGGACGGTGGGCCCGGACCGGGGCGCTTCGGCGGGGACAAAGGTGCTCTTCTTCGAGCGCCAGGGGCCGCGCCTGCTCGTCGTGCAGCCGAACACGGGGATGATCGCGAGCTCGGGCGACCCCGAGGAGATCCGCGCGGTGCGGGAGTCCTTTCCGCGCTCCGTGATCGCCTCGCTCCCGATCGTGGCCGAGGACGAAGGGCGCCTGCTCGTGCGCGCGAACGACTTCTTCATGGCCGACCTGCCGGGGAACGCCTCGTCCTTCAACGCCCAGGTGAACCGCGACCGCAGCTTCATCAACCGCGAGTACACGCGCGCCTACCCAGACAACACGGAGGTGTCGGTCGCGCTCTCCTTCGTGTCGAACAACCCGCCGGGCGGGGTGGGGGCGATCGCGGCCGATTCGCGCTTCGTGACGGTCGAGCAGCACCACTCCTTCGTGCGGCTTCCCGACGACCCGATGCCGGGGCGCCCCTACGACCCCCGGACCGCGATCGGGGTGGTGAACTTCCGCGACTTCTCCCAGCCCTTCGACGGGGAATACCGGATGCGGCTGACCGCGCGCTGGCGGCTCGAGCCGAGTGACCCGGAGGCCTACCTGCGCGGCGAGCTCGTCGAACCGGTGCAGCCGATCGTGATCCATGTCGACCCGACGACCCCCGAGCCCTACCGCACCGCCTACCGCGAGGGGATCGAGTTCTGGAACGCGGCCTTCGAGGCGGCCGGGTTCCTGAACGCGATCCAGGCGCCGGACCTTCCGCCGGATGCCGACTGGATGGACTCGCGCTACTCGATCCTTCCGGTCGTGCACCGCACGGCGCCGGGCCCCTCCGTCGGGGGGCAGCACCGCGACCCCCGCACGGGCGAGATCCTTCGGGCGCTCCCGCGCATGGACTCCCACCGCTCCCTCATCAACTACAATATCTACGCCGGGCTCCTTCCCGTCTTCGAGGACCAGGGGATCGAGCCGCAGCTCACCGCCGAGGAGTTCGCGATGGCGCGCCGGCGCCAGCACGTGGCGCACGAGGTGGGGCACACGATCGGGTTCCCGCACAACTTCATCAGCGCCACCCTGGACCGGGCATCCGTGATGGACTATCCCTTCCCGCTGATCGAGGTCGATGCGGAGGGACGCCTCGACATCTCGAACGCCTACAGTCCGAGCGTGGGCTACAGCGACTCCGTGGCCGTGATGTACACCTACACCTGGTTCCCCGATGCCGAGGCCGAGGCCGAGGGGCTCCGCCGCATCGTGGAAGAAGCGCTCGAGCGCGGACACATCTTCCACGGCGCCGCCGGCTCGTCGGGCTCCTTTCCCGAGGTGCACCAGTGGGTCGAGGGAGCGACGATGTTCGAGGCGCTCGACCGGACGCGGGCGGTGCGCCGCCTCATGCTGGACCACTTCGACGACCGGGTGATTCGACCGGGCGAGCCGATGGCCTGGATGAACCAGCGGCTGGCGCACGCCTACCTGCACCACCGCTACTCCGTGGAGGCGGTCGTGAAGTACGTGGGCGGGGCGCGCCACTACTACGCGATGCGCGGCGATGGCCAGACCCCGGTCGAGCCCATTCCGGCCGCCGATCAGCGGCGGGCCCTTGACGAGATCTTCCGGGTGCTCTCGCCCGAGGAGCTCGAGGTGCCGGAGCGGATCCTCGACCTGATCCCCCCGACCCCGGCGGGGTTCCAGAGCCTCGAGCCCTGGATCCCGTCGCCGGCCGGGCCCGTGCTCGACCCTCTCGCGATCGCGCGCAGCTTCGCGCAGGAGGTGGTCGACAACCTCCTCGATCGCCAGCGGGCGCACCGGGTGGTGTCGCTCCACCACCGGGACCCCGGGCAGGTCTCGCTCGACGAGGTGCTCGAGGGGCTCGTCGCCGCCACCTGGGGCGCTCCCGGCGCCCGCTCCGGGAACCGGGGGAACTACGTGCGGGCCGCGGAGCGCGCCGTCCTCGACGGGATCTTCACCCTGGCCTCCGACGGGCAGGCCACCGCCGAGGTGCGCGACGCCGCCGAGCGGCAGCTCGTGGACCTCGCCGAGCGCATCCGGGGCTCCACCCCCGACGGCCGGCAGGACGAGAACCACCAGGCCCGCGCCCTCCGCGAAATCGAGCGCTACCTGACCCACGGAACCGTGCCCGCACTGCGAACCGGCGTGATCAGCATGCCCCTGCCCTGGCCGTAAGGGGGCAGCGCGTCAACGGAGGAAGGCTTGCCGGGCGCAGGCCCGCGCCCGGGCGCCTTCCTCCCGCTGGGGTGGCGGGGGATCGGGGGGGCAGTGCCCTCCGGACCCCCGCCGCCGGCCGGGCGTCGAGTCCGGTGTGTGCGCGGTCTCAGCTACCGAGAAGGCGGCGTTCCAAGAGAGACTGCATGTCCCGACGTCCGTCGGCGATCAGGTAGATGTAGGTCCGGGAGCGCACAACACGGTAGATGATCCGGTAGGGGCCAAGGAGGAGCTGACGATACTCCCGAATTCCCACCGCTTCCAACTCTCGTGGAACGTGCCCCCGCTCGGGGAACGATGCGAGTGTCTCGACAGCGCCGAGAAGCTGGTCCAGCAGGTCATCGGCACGAGCCCGCGAGTCGGAGGCCTCGATGTATCGGTGAAGTTCCTCGAGATCGCGTTCCGCGCCCCTTGTCAGGAAGACCTCGAAGGACTCCGGTCCCACCTCAGGGATCCCGCATGCGGATGCGCTCCACCGCCTCGCTCAGTGGGCGCGCCTGCCCGGACTCGATCTCACGCTGGCCGATCGCAAGGAGCTTCAGAAGCGCAAGCGTTTCCTGGGTTTCTTCATACGAAACCACGTCTTGAATGACTGCCCTGGCCTCACCGTGCTGGGTGATGACCAGGGGCTCCCTTCGCTCCGAAAGGTCGCGAAGCACCTCCGCCGCCCTGGCCTTCAGGTGGCTGATGGACTTCACCTGGGTCGAATACCGCATCTGGATCTCCTCGGTTGAATCGACCTGAATTTAGTCCATCTTCGGTCCGGTGTGCAAGCGCGGGAGAAGGAGGCTTGCCGGGCGCAGGCCCGTGCCCCGGCGCCTTCCTCCCGGGGCGAACTCAGGGCTTCGGGTCAGCCGATCCGGAGCGGGCAGCCGCGACGACGCGCGCCGTCACCGGGCGACCCGCCTCGAGGGCACTCGCGACGGCATCGAAGACCCGGGCATCGGTGGCCTGACGATCCTCGGAGCGTCGTGCTGCGGAGGCGAGCGGCAGGGCCAGGCGCCGGTTCCCCTCGAGGCGCGCGCGATGCCGGTTCAGGAATGCCCAGTAGAGCTCCGAGATCGGGCAGCTCTCGTCCGGATCGAGGGCGCACCCCTCGCAGTAGTCGCTCATCTTGCGGATGTAGGGGGTGCCGGACACGTAGGGCTTCGTTGTCATGAGGTCGCCCACCGCGAAGGTGCCCATCCCCAGGACGTTCGGCTCCACCACCCAGTCGTAGGCATCGGTGTAGGCGACCCAGAACCAGTCCGTGAGCTCCCGCGGTGACACATCGAGAAGGGTCGCCAGATTCGAGAGCACCATGAGGCGCGTGATGTGGTGGCTGTACCCTTCGGCCCACACGTCCTCGACCACCCGGTCGAGGCAGTTCAGCCCCGAGGGCGTGCCCCACCAGGCCGCCGGAAGCGCCCGTGACACCCCGAAGAAGGAGGGCCGGGCGCCGCCCGTATCTGCGCCGTCCGCATCCGCACCGTTCCCATCGTCTGCCCGACCGTCGGGCCCCTTTGCGCCGCCCGCACCGCCCACCCGACCGTCGTCCCCGGGCAGTTCCCGGAAGCCATCCGTCGCCCGGTGCACATGACGCACGAACTCGCGCCAGCCGATCACCTGCCGGATGAACCCCTCCTTGCTGGCCAGCGGAATCTCCATCGCCTCCACATCCCGAACCACCCTGGCCGGGACGAGGCGGTGCAGGTTCAGGAGCGAGGAGATCCGCGTGTGGAAGAGGGTCCGGCTCTCCGTTGACATCGCATCCTCGAAGGGCCCGAAGTGAGGAAGGCATTCCCGCCTGGCCCACCCCCAGAGCGCTTCGGCCTCGTCGCGGGTGGCGGGAAGACGCTCCGGATCGAGGGTGCCGGGGTGGTCCGCAAAGCTGCGGTCGAGAAGTGCGACGACCTCCTGACTCACCTCGTCCGGGGTGAAGCGCGGCTCCACGGCGGGGGCCGGTTCTCCCTTCCACCGTTTCCGGTTCTCGGTGTCGAAGGAGAACTTGCCACCGAGGGGCTTGCCCTCGTCCATGAGGATCCCCGTGCGGCGTCGCACCCTCCGGTAGAAGGCGTCCATGCGCCAGGGGGCCGAGGCGCCGGCGCCCTCGCGGAAGTCGTCTTCGGTGGTGAGCCATCCCTCGTGCGGCACCACCTCGAGGAGGCCCTCCTCGACGAGGGGGGCGAGGTCGACGCGCAGCTCGCGCTCGGCGGGTTCCATCACGCGCAGGGGGCCACGCTCTCGCGCGAAGGGGCCGAGGAGGTCCGCGTACGACGAAGATCCTGCAAGGTGCGCGACGGCCACCCCGCGCTCGGCCTGCTCGAGGGCGAAGTGACGGAGGTTTGACAGGAGGAGGGCGAGCTTCTGCCGATGGTACGGGCGCCGGCGTCCCTTCCGGAGGGTTTCCACGAGGACGATCCCGAGCGCGTCAGCCGGCTCCCGGGAGAGGGGGCCGAATGCGTCGGTGAGCTGGTCGTAGGGGACGAAGAGCCAGCGGCGCCCGCTCGGATCGGGGTTGCGCTCCTCGAGGCGTCGGCGAAAGATGGACATGCTGGGCGGGGACCCCGGCCGCGGAGGAGGGTTCCGGGGGTTGGGCTGGCGCGGCAGGCAACCCCGAGGCGGACCCGGAGGGGACGAGAAGATTCGACGACGGAGGCTTCGAGATGATGCGCCGCTGCTGCATGCTCCTTTCAACAGCCGTGCTGGCGATGGCCGCACCCCCTGGCGTCGCGTCGGATGGATACCGGGTCGAGCCGGCGACGGAGCTCGCTCGGGACTCGGTCGCCGAGTTGGTGTTCGAACTGGAACGGGAAATCGCGACGGACCAGGAGGGCGTGATTCTCCCGGCGGGGGTCGCGTCGATGCAGCTTGCGCTCGTGTCCGGGCGGATCGTGGTGGGCCCGACCCATGATCGGAACATTCTCGTGCTCGACGAGCGGGACCGGCCAGTCGGGGCCGTGGGCCGACCGGGCGAGGGGCCGGGAGAGTTCCCCGGGGCCCCCTGGGCACTCGATGCGACCCGGGGAGGAGAGGTCGTCGCGCTCCATCGGAACAGGGTGACCCGGATCGATCCGGAGCGCGCGGAGATCATCTCGCAGGTGAGCCTCCCCCGGGTCGTGTCGCGCCTCGTGGTCCTCGGGAGCGAGGGGTTTGCGGCGATCGTCGGTCCGGACCTCTCGGGGGCCGCACCGCCGGGGCTCGCCCCGAGCGTTGCATTCTTCGACGCCGACGGCGAGGTGCAGGGTGCTGCGGAGCTCCCGGACCTCACGCCTGGCGCGGCCTCGCCCGAGGTGGCCGCGCTCGACGCAATGCGCATCCTGGCCGCATCCAGTCGCGGCGCAGTGTGGGCTGCGCCGGTGAGGCCGTACCAGCTCGACCTCGTGGCGCGTGACGGAACGGTCCTGCAGTCGATCAGGCGGGAGGTATCGTGGTTCCCACCGCTCGCACGGGACGATGGCCGCAGCTCGCTCGAGAGGCCTCCCAACCCGCAGATCATGGACATCCGGGAAGACGGGGAGGGCCGGATCTGGGTGGCGATCTGGGTGGCTTCCCGCGACTGGGCGCCCATGCCCCTTCCGGACACTCCGCCCCTGCCCTGGGCCCCTCCGCCCTTCGAGCCGTCGAGCATCTTCGACACGGTGATCGAGGTCCTCGACCCGGAGTCGGGTGCCCTTCTGGCCCAGGGGCGATCTCCCCACCCCCTTCGCTTCGCCAGCGGGGACGACGGCTTCGTCTGGGCGCCGCTCGGGGTCACCTCGGTGGACCCCACGATCGGGGTGTGGTCCGTGCGGTTGGGGGAGAGGCGCTGAAGCAGGCCCGAGCCCGGCACCCCTTCCGCACGGCCCGAGTCCCCCGCCCCATCACCTGGCAACGACGGGCGCCACGCGCCTGACGGGAGCCGGCCGGGGGGCCCCGCCGACAAGAACTCCCCACACACGTGGCATGCGGGCGATCGGTGGGGAGAACTTGGTCGCTGGCGGGGGAGTTCTCCCCACGCTGGCTCCGGCTCGGGCTGTCGCCGGGGAGAATTCACCCGCTCACGGGGAAGTTCTCCCCACGCACGTCGAACGATCGAAGTAGAAGGGGAGTTTTTCGCGGGAGGGGGTTGCGCGCGGGCGCGGAGGCGAACAGGCTGCCTTCGGTCGTGCCCATGTAGAGACCGCAGGGGTCGAGTGCGTCGATGGCGAGCGAGTCGCTCAGGATCGGCACGACGCAGATCGCGATGTACACGCGATTCGGGCTGTCCGGGGCGGCGGGAGACCCCTGCACGTGCATGACTTCCCATCCGCCGAAGTGCGGGCCCTCGACCTCGGGGCCGAGCGCCCCGCGGGGTTGCGGACCGCCTGGAGCGTTGAGCCGGTCCGAGGCACATCCGCGCACACGGGACGCCGCCCCCCGGCCCTCGGCGGGTCAGCCGGGCGATGCCCAGCGCACCTCGACCTTGGTGTCCGCGAAGCGTGCCCACTCCTCGATGGCCTCCTCGGCTCCGCGCCGCCGGGGGCGTCGACTTCGACGCACTCCTCCTCGATCGCGGCGAAGGCGCGTCGCGCATCTCGCTTCGCGAGGCGGAATATGCTGCGAGACCCGGGGTAGCCCGATTCGTCACCCTGTTCGTCACCCCACTCGGCATCGGGGCCCGCCAGCGCAGCCGTGCTGCCGGGCTCGCACCCTTCCAACCCAAGGACATCCACTCCGCATGGACGATACCGCGACCCATCCCTCGAATCGCACGGACACCCTCCCCCGCGGGGGCGGCGGGACCCGATCGGACAACCTCCGCCCGGCCCCGGCGGCCCACCTCCGCCCGGCCCCCGCGGACCACCCGATCCACCCGCTGATCGCCTCGCGCTGGAGCCCACGCGCGATCGATCCGCGCCCGGTCGAGCCGGAACTGATCTGCCGACTCTTCGAAGCGGCGCGCTGGGCTCCCTCCTCCTTCAACGAGCAGCCCTGGGTCTTCCTCGTGGCCTCCCGCCGCGAGAGCCCCGAGTGGCACGAGCGCCTCGCGGGCTTCCTCAAGGAGGGCAACGCCTGGGCCCGTAGCGCCCCCCTCCTCATCGCCTCGGCATTCCGCACGACCCTCAGCCGCAACGGCAAGCCGAACACCCAGGCCCGGCGCGACCTCGGGGCGGCCGAAGAGAACCTCTGCCTGCAGGCGTGGGCCTCGGGCCTCGTCACGCACCAGATGGGCGGCTTCGACCAGGAGCGCCTCGCGCGCGAACTCTTCCCCGACTCCCCCGACGCCGACCTCGAGCCCGGGACGATGATCGCGATCGGCTACCCCGGGGATCCGGCGGCGCTGCCCGACGACCTCCGGGAGCGCGAGGGCCGCCCACGCAAGCGGAAGACGCTCGACGCCTTCGTCTTCGGAGAGCGCTGGGGCGCCCCGGCACCCTTTCTCCCGGTGAGCGAAGACGGTTGATCCCCGCCCGCGGTGAAGATTGCGGAGTCGCCGCGAGTATGCGAAGGTGATGCGGTCGCACCGGCCGGTTCGCCCTCTTCCCATCGGACTCCATGGACCTTCGCCAGATCGGCACCCTGTATGCGCACGAGATGCGCTCCGCCCTGCGCGAGCGCAACATCGTGATCTTCAGCATCATCGTGCCGATCGTGATGTACCCCGCGATGCTCTGGGCCCTCTTCGCCGGGATGAGCTTCGTGCAGGGGCAGGCCGACCGGCTCGACTCCCGCGTGGTCCTGATCGGGCTCCCCGCCGAGCACCAGCCGATCGCCGACTCGCTCGCCTCGCATGACCGCGTCGAGGTCGTCACCTGGGACGACGGCCCGGCCGCGGCCCGTGACGCCGTCGCGCGCGGGCGCCTCGACGCGCTCCTCGAGGCCCGCCCCCCCGACGCCGACGACGCGCCCCTCGCGGGGAACCTCCGCTTCGAGCTCTCCTTCAACGAGGCGCGCGACCGGAGCGCCACCGCACGCAGCCGCGTCGAGCAGGCCGTCGGCGCCCACCGCGACGCCTGGGTCGAGCGGGAGCGACGCGCCCTCGGGGTGGGCGACACCCTCTGGGCCGACTTCGCCATCGCCCGCCGCGACCTCACCACCCCGGACGACAGCGCCCGCTTCATCCTCGGGCTCATCGTCCCCTTCCTCATGCTCATCACCGTCGCGATCGCCGCCTTCTACCCCGCGATCGATGCCACCGCGGGCGAGCGGGAGCGCTCGACCTGGGAGACCCTCATGACGGTCGCCGCCCCCCGCAGCTCCGTCGCCGCCGCGAAGTACCTCTACGTGGCCACCTTCGGCGCCGCCGGAGGGCTCCTCAACCTCGCCGCTCTCGCCCTCTCGATGCGCTGGATCCTCGAACCCCTCGCCGGCTCCGCGGCCGGGGAGCTCGCGGGCGGAGGCATCCCCCTCGCCTCGATCCCGATCATCGGCCTCGGCACCGCACTCCTCGGGCTCTTCGTCGCCGCCGGGATGCTCGTCTTCGCCGTCTTCGCACGCACCTTCAAGGAGGGCCAGTCGATGATCACCCCCTTCTACCTCCTGATCATCCTCCCGGCGATCTTTCTCCAGTCACCCGACATCGAGCTCACCCCCCTCATGGCCGCCATCCCCGTCGCCAACGTCGCCCTCCTCATCCGCGAGGCGATCGCCGGCACCGCCCCGCCCCTCGCGATCGCGATCACCCTCGTCTCGATGACCTTCTTCGTCGCCCTTGCCGTCACCTTCGCCCAGTGGGTCATGCGCCGGGAAGAAGTGCTCCTCGGCTCCGCAGGGGGCGGCCTCGGCGGCTTCCTCCGTCGGCAGTTTGGCTCCAACGGGAGGAAGGCATGATCCCCCCCGCTCCGACACCGGACCACGACCGCCCGCGCGGCGCGGCCGGGAGCGCAGGTGAACGGGCCGGGTCGGGCGCCGGGGACGCAGGCGCGGCCGGCACCCTGCCGGTGCGGACCGAGGCGCTCACGAAAATCTACCACGACGACGGGCGGGGCGAGGTGCGCGCCGTCGACCGGGTCGACCTCACCTGCCGGCGGGGCGAGATCCTCGGACTCCTCGGGGCGAATGGCGCGGGGAAGACGACCGCGCTGCGCATGCTCTCGACCGTGCTCCAGCCCACGGGCGGACGCGCATGGGTCATGGGCCACGAGGTCCGCGAGGAGCCGGAGCGGGTCCGGGAGCGGCTCGGCTTCTACTCGGCCTCGACCGCGCTCTACCCGAAGATCACCCCGCGCGAGACGCTGCGCTTCTTCGCGCGCGTGAACCGCTACCCGGCCGAGCGGGTCGAGGCACGGGTCGAGGAGCTCATCGACCGCTTCGGGATCGGAGACTTCGCCGACTCGCGCGTCGAGAAGCTCTCGAGCGGGATGAAGCAGAAGGTCTCGATCGCCCGCACGGTGGCCCATGACCCCCCGGTGCTCATCTTCGACGAGCCGACCGTCGCCCTCGACGTCCTGAACGCGATCGAGCTGCGCGGGATCATCGGCGGGCTCCGCGACGAGGGCAAGGCGATCCTCTTCTCGACGCACATCATGAGCGAGGCCGAGCAGCTCTGCGACCGGATCGCGATCATCCACCAGGGGAAGATCCTGGCGACCGGCACCCTCGACGAGCTGCGCGAGGCGACGGGGCTGCACTACCTCGAGGAGATCTTCGTGCACTACGCAGGGGTGCGCGACACGGACGAGGCGACGCTGGAGCAGATGCAGCCAGCCGAGGAAGCGGAGGGCGGGTGAGGTTCACCGCCGCCGTACGGGCGATCTGCGCCCTCGAGCTGCGCTCCCTCCTCCGGGATCCGAGGACGGTCCTCATCTCGATCGTGCTCCCGGTGCTCCTTCTCCCCGTGCTCCTCGTCGCGATCAACTTCGTCGAAGACCGGCGGGTCGAGCGCGAGGAGACCCGGATCTACCGGGTGGCACCGGCGGGGACCGAAGGGGCGCTGGCCCGCGAGGTCCTCGACCGCGTCGTCGAGCGCTCGGCCACGGCGCGCAGTGACGGAGAAGGGGCGGCGGGGGGCGGGGGCGAGTCGCGCTTCCGCCTGATGGAGCTCGAGGGGAGCGTCGAGGAGGCGATCGAGGCCGAGCGGGTCGACGTGGTCCTCGAGGGGTTGACCTCGGAGGAGTGGGAGGCCTGGATCGCGGAAGACACGGCGCGCACCCGGCCGGACGAGTTCGAGGGGGTGCGGGTGCTGCGCGTGGTGTACCGGGCGAACCGGACGGCCTCGCGGGAGGGGGCCCAGGCGCTTCGGGCCGAGCTCTTCGAGGTGCGCGACGAACGGCGGGACGCGATCGTGCGCGGAGCCGGGTTCCCGGTGCCCCTGGAGCGGGTGGCCCCCCTCGACACGGCGAATGTGGCTCCGGCCGAGGTGGTGAGCGGCGCACGGCTCGGGCGCATCCTGACGGTGCTCCTCCTGGCCCTCGTCGTGCTCGGGGGCTCGATCGTGGCGACCGACACCCTGGCGGGCGAGAAGGAGCGGGGCACCCTGAACACCCTTCTCACCTCGGCGGCCTCGCGCACGGAGATCGTCTCGGGGAAGCTCCTGGCGGTCATGGCCGTGGGGCTCGCGATCGCCCTTGTGCAGGTCCTGAACCTCTGGATCTACCTCGGCCTCGGGGTGATCGAGGCGGCCGAGGCGTACGCGATCGCGGTGAGCCCGGCGCTGGCGCTGACCCTCTTCGTCCTCTACCTGCCGATGGTGGCGCTGACGGCGGGGGTGCTCCTCCTGACCTCGGCGTACGCGGGGAGCTACAAGGAGGCGCAGCTCTACCTGACGCCGGTGCTGCTCGGGCTCCTCGTCCCGACCCTCGTGCCGATCCTCCCCGATGTGTCGCTCGAGTCGGCGATCGTGCTCGTCCCGATCGCGAACCTGAGCGTGGCGGCGCGCGACCTGATGATCGGGGACGTGAGCTTCGCCTGGCTGGCGGCGGCCTGGCTCGTGACGACCCTGGCCGCCCTCTGGGTGAGCCGGCGCACGGTCCATGCCCTCGAGGACGAGGAGCTCGTGACGGGCGAGGCGCCGAGCGCGGCGGTGGTCGGGGGCGATGCGCTCTTCCGGCGGCGGATCGTGCGCTGGTTCGTGGTCTTCTGGGCGGTGAAGATCCTGATCGACTTCAACCTCCCCTTCGAAGACATCCGTGCCGTCGCCCTGGTGAGCGTCGGGATCGTCTTCCTCGCCTTCCCCCTCCTCGTGGTGCGACGCTTCGGCCTGGATCCTGTCGAGGCGTTCGCCCTCCGGCGCCCCCGCCCGGGGGTCTGGCTCGGGGTGGCGATCGGAGTGCCGGCGGGGCTGATCGTGGCCCAGAGTGTCTTCCACCTGATGAACTTCGTGATCCCGGTGCCGACGGAGCTCCTCGAGAGCTTCGGGGAGTCGCTCCTGCCCGAGGACATTCCCCTCTGGCAGCTCGTGGTGCTCCTCTCGGTGCTTCCCGGAATCACCGAGGAGCTGACCTTTCGCGGGGTGCTCCTGCACGGGCTCAGGCGGCGGTTCGGCCCCGTGGCGCTCGCGCTCGTCGTGGGGCTCATCTTCGGGTTCTTCCACTTCCAGATCTTCCGGATTCCCTCGACCGCGGCGATCGGTGTGATGCTCACGGCGGTCACCCTCATGACGGGGTCGATCTTTCCGGCGATCGTCTGGCACACCCTGAACAATGCGCTCGCGATCTGGCTCGGCGGGATCGGGTTCGAACCCCCGGGCGAGTTCGGCCTCTGGGCGCCCCTCGGGGCGGCGGGGCTTGCGCTCGCCTTCTGGATCATCTGGATGAACCGGACCCCGTACCCGGATGTGGGACCGCCTCCCGGGAACACGGGGTGGGACCCCGACCCGGATCAGTCCGAGAGGGCCTCCCGAGCGTCCGTTCTGAAGAGTACCCAGATGGAGTAGCCCCCGATCGCGGTGCCGATCGGGATGTGGAGAAGGCCGAGGAAGGAGACGACGAGGACCAGGACCCGCGCCCACGGCTTCTTCATGAGGAGGCCGAGACCCCCGATGAGGCCGGGTACGGCGAAGACGGCGATCAGGCCCAGAAGGGCGATCCTCAAAGCGGTGCCCGAGAGCCCGTCGCCGCCCAGGAGCATCACTTCGAGCGCAACCAGGGCGTAGACGGCGAAAGCAAGGGGGATCAGGGCCAGGAGGCCGATCGCGACGTGCAGGGCACCCACGATGGTGATGTGGGTGTCGATGGGTCGCTTCTCTGCCGTGCCGTGCACCGTCACCGGCTGCCTCCATGCCAAACGGGTTTCGTTGGGGATCGTTCAACAGCGACTTCCGCGGCAGAGCCCCTCCCCCGCGTTGCCCCGCGAACAGCGACCTCGAGCGAGCAGGGGACCAGGCCTACCCCTGAAGCGGTCGCAAGGTAGGCACGGACCATGGCGCCGGCAAGCTCCCGAAGCGCCGGATGGAGCGCAACGGGAGAGGCCGCGCCGCAGCAGGCCCCGGCGAGTGACGACGAGGCTGCCATGCCTCCCGGCTCCAGGCCCTGCCCGGTGAGTCGGATGGAGCGGGAGGGGCGGGGGTGCGGTGGACCGAGCTTCTGGGAGCCATGAACGTACCAGGCCCTCGCCGCCAGCGGCCCCAGCAGCGCGAGTGTCCA
>SLDT01000160.1 GCA_007125125.1 Gemmatimonadota bacterium
GCTGGCGGGGCGGGGGGGCGGGGCCTAGGTTGACCGACGACCCATACACGATGACGGGCGACCGACGGCGGGTGAGCGGCACCTGACGACGGATGGGCCGCGGGCACTTCGGCCGCGGCTGGTGCCTTCTTCCCGGAGCGAACGATGAGAGCCCTGCGACCCCTGGTGTTGAGCGTCACCCTTCTTCTCGTGGCCGGTGCGCTCGAGGCGCAGGAGCGGCTTGCGACCGGCGACCGGTACTGGGGCGAGGAGGTTCCGGACGGATGGAACGGGAGCTGGCCGGCGGAGCTCCTGACGGTGCCGGAGCGGACCGACTTCACCCGCACGATGGGGGTGCGCGATGTGCACGAGTTCATCGATGCGCTGAAGTGGCGGAGCGAGAACATGCACGTCCTGAACGTGTTCCGGAGCCCGCTGGGCAACTTCAGCTCGGCGGTGGTGCTCTCGAATCCGCGGGTGACGAACCCGCAGCAGGCGCGGGCGTCGGGGAAGCCGGTGGTGTTCCTGCACGGGAACATCCATCCGCCGGAGTCCGAGGGTGCCGAGGCGCTGAAGATGGTGATGCGGGAGATCCTCCTGGGGGAGCGGGGGGACCTGCTCGACAACCAGATCATCATCATCATGCCGGTGCTGAACGTGGATGGCACGGAGTCGGTGAGCACGCGCGACAGTGCTCCCTACGTGTCGGGGACGCGGACGAACGCGGCGGGGCTCGATCTGAACCGCGATGCGATCAAGCTGGAGTCGCCCGAGGTGCGGGGGCTCTACCAGGGGATCTTCAACCAGTGGGATCCGGTGCTCTACTATGATGCGCATCGGATGGGGCGCGGGAACTACGCGTACGCGATCGCCTACGTGAACTCGACGGTGCCGGCGGCGCATCCGGGGCCGCGCGAGTACGTGTGGGACGAGCTCTTTCCCGGGGTGAACGAGCGGATGCGGAACGAGTGGGGACTCGAGCCCCTGACGCAGGCGCTCTGGCAGGAGAGCGAGTGGCCGCCGAGGACCTGGCATCACGATGCGGCGATCTGGACGGTGGAGGCGAAGTTCCTGGTGAACGCCTACGGGCTGCGCAACCGGATGTCGATCCTGACCGAGACGCCGAGTGCCGCGGGGTTCGAGCGCCAGATCTACGCCCAGTACGCCTACATCATGTCACTGCTCGACTACACGAACGAGCATGGCGAGGAGATGCTACGGGTGGTGAGGGAGGCCGACGAGGAGACGGTGAGCAATGTGCTCGCCCATGCGGAGTCGGGTGAGCTGCGCAACTACCTGGACGGGGAGTATCGCTCGCGCGGCGAGATCGACCTGCTCGCGTATCGGGACGGGTTCCCGACGGTGCCGACGGACTACATCCCGGGGACGAGTGTGCGGGAGCGGGTGCGCCCGACCGGTCCGCCGTTGGTGGTCAGCGGGGTGCAGGACATCACGCTTCCGGTGGGGACGCGCCAGGCACGGGTGCCGCGCGGCTACCTGATCCCGGCCGAGATGGAGTTCCTGGTCGAGAACCTCCGGATCCAGAACGTGGAGGTGACGCGGCTCGACGAGCCGATGGTGGCCGAGGGGGAGCAGTTCACGATCGACCGGATGAGCTACGACTTCCGCGGCGGATACAACATGACGGAGCTGGAGGGTTCGTTTGCCCCCTCGGTGCGGGAGTTTCCGGCCGGGACCTGGTTCGTGGACATGGCGCAGCCGATGGCGAACCTGGCCTTCTACTACCTCGAGCCGCAGTCACGGGACGGCTACGTGGGCTGGCGGGTGCTCGACGACACGCTAATCGGGCTCGGGGTGAACGAGCGACCGATCGTGTATCCGATCTTCAAGTTCCGGCGCGAGGTGGAGGGGCGGTGACCGTGGTGAGCGGGCGCACCGAGGGTCTGCAGGAGCCCCGTGCCCCCTATGCCGGCGGCCTCGAGAGTCTCGACCGGGAGGTGGAGCTCGCGTCGCTCCCGGTCGAGGGTCGGATTCCCTCGTGGCTGCGGGGTACGCTCCTTCGCAATGGACCCGCCCGCTTCGAGGTGGGCGAGCGTGGGTACAACCACTGGTTCGACGGGCTCGCCATGCTCCATGCGTTCTCCCTGTCGGGTGGGGAGGTGGGCTACCGGAACCGCTTCGTCCGATCGGGCTCCTACAGGGAGGCCGAGGCGAAGGGCCGGATCAGCCGGGCGGAGTTCGGAACGGATCCCTGCTTCGGCCTCTTTGGCCGGGTCATGGCCACCTTTCGCCCGCCGGTGACGGACAACGCGAACATCAACGTGGTGCGGCTTGCCGAGGGGTTCGCGGCGATGACGGAAACCCCGCTTCCGATCCGCTTCGATCCCAGGACGCTCGAGACGCTTGGCGTGGTGAACTACGACGACGCGCTCAAGGGGACGATCACGACGGCGCATCCACACCGGGATCCGGAGACGGGAGACCTCTACAGCTACCTGACCGACTTCTCCCTTACGAGCCGATACCACCTGTACCGGCTGGCGGCAGGGAGCCGGAGGCGGGAGCGGATCGCCTCGATGGAGGTGCAGCGCCCGGCCTACATGCACAGCTTCGCGATGACGGCGCGTGACCTGGTGCTCGCGGAGTTCCCCCTTGTCGTGAACCCGGTGAGGCTGCTCACCTCGGGAGAGCCCTTCATCCGGAACTACCGGTGGGAGCCCGGGCGCGGGACGCGCTTCCAGGTGTTCGACCGGGTGAGCGGGGAGCATCGGGGCACCTGGAGGGGGCCGGCCCTTTTCGCCTTCCACCACATCAATGCCTTCGTGGATGAGGAGGGCGCGGTGGTCATGGACCTGGCCGGGTACGACGACCCGCGGATCATCGACTTCCTCTACCTGGAGTCGCTCCGTCGCGGTGAGCCGGACTTTCCGCGACCCACGACCTGGCGTATTCGCCTCGATCCGGGGGGCGACGGGGTGGAACGGCGGGTGCTCTCGGAGCAGAACATCGAACTCCCGCGTGTGAACGAGTCGAGGGTGGGGCGCCCCTACCGCTATGCGTGGGGCACGGCGAACCGCGTGCGCGGCCACTTCACGGACGCGCTCGTGAAGATCGACGTGACGACGGGCGAGGCGAGCAGCTGGTACCGCGAGGGGTGCTTTCCCGGGGAGCCCGTCTTCGTGCCCCGCCCGCAGGAGAAGACGGCGCAGGGAGAGGCGCCGGCGATGGACGGGGGCGCGGCCGGTTCGCAGCAAGACGCGGAAGACGACGGGGTGCTTCTGTCGGTGGTCCTCGATGCGCGGGCTTCGACTTCGTTTCTCCTCGTGCTCGACGCAGCGACCCTGTCCGAGGAGGCGCGCGCGACAGTGCCCCACGCGCTACCGCTGGGGTTCCACGGAGCCTTCTACGGGTCCTGACGGGGCCTGCGCGGCGCGGGACCCATTCGCAGTATGTAGACACCCTCTCAGGGCACAGCCACGAGGTCGGCGACGCGATCGGCCACCCGCTCCCCATCCATGGCGGCGCTCACGATCCCGCCGGCGTAGCCCGCCCCCTCTCCGCAGGGGAAGAACCCGCGAACCCCGGTGTGCTCGAGACTCTCGCGGTCTCTCGGGATTCGAACGGGCGACGAGGTGCGGGTCTCGGGGGCGTGGACGACGGCCTCGTTCGTGAGGTAGCCACGCATGGCACGGTCGAAGCCCTTGAACCCCTCGACCAGGGCGCGGTGGACGGCGGGCGGGAGTACCTCGGCGAGTTCGACGGAGCGGATGCCGGGTGGGTAGGAGGTGGAGGGGAGATCGGTCGAGAGCCTTCCCTCGACGAAGTCGACGAGGCGCTGGGCGGGCGCGGTCTGGGTTCGCCCACCCGCCTCCCAGGCCCGGGTCTCGATGGCGTGCTGGTAGTGCATCGCGGCGAGCGGGCCATGCTCGGCAAAGGGGTCGAAGTCCTCGGGGTCGAGTTCGACCACGATGCCCGAGTTGGCGGTCGAGCGGTTGCGGCGGGACGACGACCAGCCGTTGGTCACGACCTCGCCGGGGGCGGTGGCCGAGGGGCAGATGACCCCGCCCGGGCACATGCAGAAGGAGTAGACCCCCCTTCCCCCGACCTGGCGCGAGAGCGTGTAGCTCGAGGGCGGGAGGTAGGGCCCGCGCTCCTCGCAGGAGTACTGGATCCGGTCGATCAGGGCCTGGGGGTGCTCGACGCGCACCCCGACCGCCAGGGGCTTGAGCTCCACCTCGATGTTCCGGGCGACGAGGAGCCGGAAGATGTCGCGCGCGGAGTGCCCGGTCGCGAGGATCGTGGCGGGGGCCCGGTGGGTCTCGCCCCCGGCGGTGCGCACGCCCACGATGCGGCGACCCTCCGGGTGGGTCTCGAGCAGCAGGTCGGTGACGCGCGTCTCGAAGTGTACTGAGGCGCCGTGTGCAAGGAGGCACTCCCGCAGGGCGCGGATGAGGGCGGGTAGCTTGTTCGTTCCGATGTGCGGGTGGGCCTCGACGAGGATCTCGGGCGGAGCCCCGAACCCCACGAGGAGTTCGAGGATGCGGCGCACGTCGCCCCGCTTGGTCGAGCGGGTGTAGAGCTTGCCGTCCGAGTAGGTGCCGGCCCCCCCCTCTCCGAAGCAGTAGTTCGAGTCGGGGTTCACTTCGTGCCGCGTGTTGATGGCCTTGATGTCGGCGATGCGGCTCCGCACGTCCTTGCCCCGCTCGAGGACGACAGGTCGAAGGCCGCGCTCCATCAGGCGCAGCGCGGCGAAGAGCCCCGCAGGCCCAGCGCCCACGACGAGCACCTCGGGGCGATCGGCTACCGAGGGGTAAGCCGGGAGCGGGTGCTCGGGTCGCGATGGGTCTTCTCCGATCCAGGCCCGGACACGGAGCTGGATCCGGACCTGGCGGCCGCGCGCATCGATCGAGCGACGCAGCACCTCGACGGCGCGCATCTCGTCAGGGGCGATCCCGAGCGCGCGGGCTGCGGCGCGGTGGAGTCGGTCGGGTTCGGCGGCGGTGCGTGGGTCGACGCGAAGGTCCAGGTCCTTGGGCATGCACGAATGATCGCCCCGGAGGTCTGGATCGGCAAAGGGCTGGGGGTGGGGCTCGCTGCGCGCGAGAAAAAAACTCCCCGACGATAAGATTCGTTGTCGATGTGCGGGGAGAACTCGTGCGCTGGCGCGCAAGTTCTCCCCGCACTCGGGTGTGAGGGGACCGGGCGCGGGGAGTTCTCCCTCGCCCGGAGGGGACTTCTCCCCGCACAAGTCCAACGAACCAAGTCATAGGGGAGTTCTTTCCTGTTCGGGGGTTCGGGTTCGGCCGCTCGGCGGACTCGGCGACTCGGCGACTCGGCCGCTCAGCCGCTCGGGCACGCCAACCGGTCGCACCCGCCTGTCGCGATCACCCGTCGCCACCGCCGGTCGCGAATTACGGTGGTCTGTGCTCGCCGCCTGGCCCCGCCCACCTGTCGCCACCGCCCGGACCCTCCCACCCGGACCCTCCCACCTTCGCCACTTCCGAAGGATCGCTGCGGGGTGCCCCGAGCAACCGGCTGGTTCCCGGATTCGGGTTGGGTGCGCGCCCGGAGGCTGCGGCCGCACCCGAGCCAGGGCTCCCCGCAGCGCCTGATATGCATGATTGGGGCGCACACGCGCCCCTCCTTTGGGGGAGGGTGATGGCGGCAGCGCCGGTGCCGAGTGCGGGTCAGCCGAAATCGTCCGGCGCCCGCACACGGCCGACAAGAACTCCCCGACGAGCAAACTCGTTGTTCATCGATCAGGAGAACTTGTGCGCTGGCGAACAGGTTCTCCCCGCACTCGAGGGCGAGGGGACCGGGTGCGGGGAGTTTTCACTCGCCGGGAGGGGAGTTCTCCCCGCACAACTCCGACGACCGAAGTCATAGGGGAGTTATTCCCGGTGCGCGCCCCCCCCCTCTGGCAATGACAGCGCACCCACC
>SLDT01000060.1 GCA_007125125.1 Gemmatimonadota bacterium
ACGCGCGACGAGCTCGCGACCCTTCTCTGGCCGGGCTCCGCCCCCGGTCGCGCCCGCGCCTCCCTCCGTCAGGCCCTCTTCCAGCTCCGCCAGCAGCTCGGCGAACCCATCTTCGAACGCGACGACCCCGTGGTCCTGGCCCATGATCGGCTGGAGGTCGATCTCGTCGAGCTCCGGAACGACCTCGCCGCCGGAGACCTCTCCAGTGCCCTCGACCGATGGGAGGGGGCCCCCTTCGAGGGCTTCCACCTTCCGGAGGTCCCCGAGTTCGAGCGCTGGCTCGCCGCCACCCGTCGCGACCTCGAGGACCGTTTCGGGACCGAGCTTGCCCTCGAGGGCGCCCGCCACCGGTCCGAAGGCCGGCTGGAAGAAGCCTTCCTCTGGCTTCGCCACGCGCGACGCGTCCAGCCCGAGCTCCTGACACGCCATCTCGATCTGGCCGATGCCTATCTCGAGGCGCGCGAGTTCGAGGAGGCGGCCGCCGCGCTTCGGGGTGCCCGACTCCGCTTTGACGAGGACCCGGGCGCCCTCGCGCGCATCCAGGAGTTCGAGGGACGGATCGAGGCAGTCCGGCGCGGCCTCCCCCTCACGAGCTTCGATGCGGGTGCCGGCCTGCGCCTCGAGTTCACCGGGCGCACCGAGGAGTTCTCCCTTCTCGCACGCCGCTGGCGCCGGGTCCGCGACGGCGCATCCGGCGTTGCCCTCGTCGTCGGCGATGCCGGAATCGGGAAGACGCGACTCGCGCAGGAGGTCGCCCTGCTCGCCGGAAGCGAAGGGGGCCGCATCATCCAGGTCAAGGCCGAGGACTCGGAGCACCCCATCCAGTGGGGGCTCCTCGGCGAACTCGTCGCCCAGCTCCGCTTCCTCTCGGGCGCCTCGGGGATCAGCCCCGCCTCCGAACGGCTCCTGGCCACCCTCGCCCCCTCGCTCCCGGGCGCCTCCCGGCGCGCCGATGGCAGCCCGGCTCCCGCGGCGCTCCCGATGCGCCCTACGGCCGCGCTCGCCGACGCCCTTCAGGACCTCATCACCGCCGTCTCGGACGACGCCCCACTCCTGCTCATCGTCGACGACCTCCAGTGGGCCGACCCCGAGAGCCGCTCCGTTCTGGCACGCGTCGCCACCCGCCTCGAGGACGCCCCCGTGCTCCTCCTCGCGACAAGCCGCGACACCCCGGACGAGGGCTCGCCGCGCATGCGCAAGACCCTCGCCCTCCTCGCCGAATCCCCGGAGGGCACACCCATCAAGCTCGCCCCCCTTGAGGAGTCCGATGTACGAGGGCTTCTCGAGCGAACCCTCGACACGCAGGGAGAAGGCAACCCCGGGCCCCTCATCGAACGCCTCGTCCGCACCAGTCGGGGCAACCCCCTCTTCGTCGTCGAGCTTCTCAAGGCACTCCACGACCAGGGAATCCTGACCAGTGTCGACATGGAAGAGGAGGGTGTCTGGCGCCTCCACCTGGACCGGGTCTCGGACGAACTCCCACTCCCCGAGAATCTTCGTGAACTCATTGACCAGCAGCTCGGCCACCTCTCGCATGAAGCCTCCCTCGTGGCCGCGCACCTGGCCCGTGCCGACCAGCCGGTCGCCCCTCGCACCCTTGAAGGACGCACCGGGCTGAGCCCCACGGCGCTCACCCAGGGAATCGGAGAGCTCGTCGGCCGTCGGATGGTCCACTGGGACGACCTGGATCGGATCCATTTCGCGCACGACGAGCTGCGTGCTGCCGTGGCGCAACGGTTCCAGCTGCACGTCGGTCTCACGACGGGAGGTGGAACGCAGTGGTCTCTCTTCCGGTCGGCCGTCGTGATCTCCCTCGGCGTCCTCCTCCTCGGCGCCGCCACCTATCTCCTGTCGGGAGGGGCCTTCACCTCGGCCCCGACCCTGGGGGGAGGTCCACTCCTGATCCTTCTCGAGAACGACTCGACCCTCGAGGCACGCGCCCCTGCCCATGCTCCGGCCGGGGGCTGGCGCATCCGTACGTCGTGGGAACCGTCGGGGGTGAACGCCGTGAGCGAGAACGCCTTCGGAGCGCGTCGCGGCTCGCGGACGCCTCCCCGCACCCTCCCCTCGCCCGGCGGCCTCAGAACCCTCCAGGTCGTCGCACGTGCCCCGGCCCGCGACTCCGTGCGCATCGTGCGCCCGGACGGCAGCGAGGTGGCTGCCGCGGGATGGGACCGGATTCTCGGTGTCGCGTGGTGCGGGGGCGCACCGCCCGGACTCCTCCTCTCCGTGAGGGACCGAGACCTCTTTCGAGTCGTTCACTGGAACCCCGAGGCCGGGAGCCTCAGCGAGACCGAAGCCCCGGGGCTCCCCGGCTCGATCCTCGCCTGCTCCCCGGACGGTCGCTGGGCTGCGATGCTCGCAGCCGAAGAGGGCGGGATGCGGGTCGCCCTCCTCGACCTCCTCAGCGGCGCGCGGCACGCTTTGCCCTTCGAAGGCGCGAATGCTGTGCGCGGCCTGGCCTGGATAGCCGATCGGGCGATCCCGGTGCCGGTGGCCCTGCACATCGACGGCGGCGAGTCGATCGACCTCGAGTGGGGCGAGAGCACGAGCCTCGTCGGACACATCGAACTCACCGGAGGCAGCACGACCCACCGCGGTCTCGAGTGGACGAGCGCCGATCCCGGGATTGCCTCGATCACCCCGGGGGGGACCCTGACGGGAAACCGACCGGGCGAGACCTGGGCCCGGCTGTCCCACGACGGATGGCTCTCGGACTCGATCCATGTCCGTGTGCGGGAAACCGCCCGGGCCCCCCGAATCCTTCTCTGGGACCCCGATCCGCCGACCGGACCCGGGCAGTGGAGTCGGGGGTTGGGGGTCATGGGCTGGGCATCGACCGAGGGATTCGTTCTGGAGAGCGGGGCCACCCTCGAGGTGGAGGTGCTCACGGCTCGTGGCTCGTACGGGCGCGCAACGGTCGAAGGGTGTCTCCTTCGCCTCGCCGGTCGCGACCGCGACGACGGGCTGTGCGTCGTCCTTCCCGGCGACCCGGACACACAGGGCTCGGCCGAGCTTCGCTTCCATCCGGCCTTCCCCGGCGTGCCCTTCGGCCTCGGTGCGACAAACGAGGACGGCGAGGAGCGGCCCTGGCGACACGTGGGACTCGGCCTCCTACCCGACGGGACCGGGGTTGCCTACCTCGACGGCCGGGAAGTCGCGCGGACACCGGTCCGGCTCTCGATCGATGACCCGCGAACGTGGCACGTCGTGCTGCGCGGGGTGTCGCCCGTCGGAGCCGAGGAGGAGGGAGGCGCGGAGCCCCTGCTCCGCAACGTCATTCTCTGGCCTGATGTTCGCTTCTGAGCACCCGGGCGAGATCAGACCAGGCCCCCGGTTCAGGTGATGGCCCTTGAGGAGGAGGTAGGCTTCCGGCGCGCGGAGCGTCGTTTGGCGAGGGTGGGCCACCGGGACCGGCCGGTGTGCGGCAACGAGGTGGGCTGGGAACTGCGTGCCGTGGCCGGATTCGAATGTCTTGGAGGGGAAGTGGAATTCCCCGGGGTCGGAGGTGAGCGCCCCGCGCGCCGGATGTAGGTGCCCCCAAGGTAGGTCCGAGGCGTTAATTCAGCGTTAATTGGCGTTTATTTGGCGTTAATTGCGGCCTCGCCACGGGGTGCGGCACCCGCGCCCCCACTCGCCTTTCAGGGAATTCACACCCCCCCGGCGCTCCCCGGACAGGCCACGCCTGGCCGCGCCCCGAGGGTTGCACGTGCTCCTCACCTGCGACACCTTTCGGGCGCACCTCCGAAGCCCCATCCCGGGCCGCTCAGGCCCCCACAACGAGCCGATGCCGTGACGCGCCTGATCCCTCGCCGCACCTCGAACTGCGCCCGGCCATGCCCGAAGCTCTTCCTACTGCCCCTCCTCCTCGGCCTCTTCGGCACGCCCGGGTGCAGCGAAGAGCCGGCGGCCCTTCGAGTCGACGGGGTCGCCTTCACCGTCGAAGAACTCCGAGGGCTCGGCGAACCGCAGCGCATGCAGCTCGCCCGCATCGCCGCGATCGGGATCGCCGTGCGCGATGAGGAGGTGAGCGAACTCGGGGAGCCCATCCTCGAACTCGCGCGGGAGGAGGCACTCATCCAGCGGCTCCGCGAAGAGATCACCCTCGAATCGACCGGGGTGAGCGACGAGGTGCTCCGTGCCCGCTACGAGCAGGACCCGGAGTGGGAACTCGAGGTTCGGCACGTCGTGGTTCTCTCGGAACGCTGGCGCCCGGAGGCGCACCGGAGGGAGGCCCGCGAGCGCGCAGCCGCCGCGCTTGCCCGGATCGAGGCCGGCGAGGACTTCGCGACCGTGGCCGGCGAGGTGTCCGAGGAGCCTGGCGCAGCCGAACGAGGAGGGCTCCTCCAGCCCGGGCGCGAGGGCACCTGGGTTCGCGAGTTCTGGGAGGCCGCCCTCGCCCTCGAGCCCGGCATGATGAGCGAGGTCATCGAGACGGAGTTCGGCTTCCATGTGCTGCAGCTCGATGATCGTCGCACCGTCTCCTTCGAGGAGGCACGCGCCCGGGTCGCGTCGTCCGTAGCCCGTCAGATCGGAGGTCGAGCCGCGTGGGAAGAGTGGATCGACGAACGCACCTCGGAGCTCGAGGTCGATCCGGACGCGATCACCGGCGGGACCGATGGTACCACCATCCTGGCGCGCTGGCCTGGCGGAAGCCTCTCCGAGCGGCAGTTCATGCGCCGCCTTCCCGGGCTCCCCGCCGCGAACGTGGACGCCTTCACCCGGGATGACACCCAGGCGAGACGGCAGCTCCTCGAGGAAGCTGCCCTGGCCGCCATCCTCGTCGGCGAAGCCCGGGAGCGCGGGCTCGAGGTCCCCGAGCACGAGGAAGCACGGATCGAGCGCGAATGGGAGCGTCAGGTCGCCTCCTGGGCCGCCGTCTTCGGCTTCGAGCCCTCCATGTCGGACGAGCGCATCCGCGAGCTGGCGCTCCGCGGACTTACCGCTACGGGTCAGAATCTCGACATCGCGAGGGGAGAGGTCGCTCGCCGCGCCCCCACCCTCCAGGTGCGCTATACGATCCAGCGTCTGCAGGAGGGATGAAGCGCCGCACCCGGGCGCGGGCCCTCTTCCTCGGCGGCTTCGCCCTCTGGTTCGCAGCGATCTGGATCTTCTGGAACACCCCCGTCGTGTACCCGATCCAGGTCTTCGTCGTCTTCCTGCACGAGATCGGACACGGAATCGCCGCGATCGCCACCGGGGGCCGAATCGACCGCATCACCCTGAACCCCCGACTCGGGGGCGCCTGCTACTGTCCCGGCGGCAATGCGTTCATCACCCTCTCGGCCGGCTACCTCGGCAGCCTCTTCTTCGGGGTCCTCATCGTCGAGGGAGGAAGGCGCGCCGGGCGGAATGCCCACCGGGTGACCGCCGGAATCGGAGTCGCGGTCGTCCTTCTCACCCTCCTCTTCGTGCGCAGCGCCTTCGGGCTTCTCTTCGGGATCGCCTTCGGTGCGTTTCTCCTCGTGCTCGCGCAGCGCCTCTCGGCCGAGTGGAACCGGGGGCTCCTCACCGTCCTCGGCCTGACCAGCTGCCTCTACGCGATCCTCGACATCAAGTCCGACGTGATCGACCGGCCCTACCTCCCCTCCGATGCATACATGCTCGCCGAGCTCACCGGCGTGCCCACCGTTGTCTGGGGCGTCCTCTGGATCACGATCGCCCTCGTCGTCAGCGGATGGCTCGTCCGGCGCCTCTGGCGCGACCTCTGATCCGTTCCGGACTCCGGGGTCGCATGGGGACGGAACAGGGGCGCGCGCCCCCGCGCGCGCCATCCTTCTTAGACCGAACGACGTCGAGCCCTCCCCTCACCCCTCACCGCCGTCCCTCACCCGCCACCGCCGTC